>PLIQ01000142.1:7383-10254 GCA_003140115.1 Actinomycetota bacterium
GTGCTCGACGTGGGGTGCGGCCCGGGCACGATCACCGCGGACCTGGCCGCCCGGGTGCCGTCCGGTCAGGTCGTCGGCATCGACGCGGCTTCCGACGTGCTCGACCTGGCGCGGCAGGAGGCCTCGCGCCGGGGGCAGGCCAACGTGCGGTTCGAGACCGGGAACGTGTACCAGCTGGGCTTCGAGGACGGGGCGTTCGACGTGGTGCACGCGCACCAGGTGCTGCAGCACCTGTCCGACCCGGTCGCCGCGCTGGCCGAGATGCGGCGGGTGTGCCGCCCGGGCGGGCTGGTCGCCGCGCGCGACGGCGACTACGGCGGGTTCTTCTGGTTCCCGTCCGATCCCGGGCTGGACGAGTGGCAGGCGTTGTACCGGAACGTGGCCCGGGCCCTGGGCGGCGAGCCGGACGCGGGCCGGCATCTGCTGTCCTGGGCCCGTGCGGCCGGGTTTTCGTCGATTGAGGCGTCGGGGAGCGCGTGGTGTTACACCGGGCCTGACGACCGGCCGTGGTGGGGCGACTCGTGGGCGCGGCGGCTGACCGAATCGCCGTTCGGGGACCGGGCCGTCGAGCACGGCCTGGCCACGCGGGCCGACCTGGAGCGGCTGGCCCAGGCCTGGCGGCGCTGGGCGGACAGCGAGGACGGCTGGCTCCTCATCCCGCACGGGGAGATCATCTGCACCGCTTAGGGCGTCATGCGCGGCAGGCGATCCCGTCGAGGACGGTGCTGAGCCCGAACCGGAACTGATCGTCGGTGAAGTCGGCCGGCGGGGCGGCCTCGTGCTGGGTCATGGCGGCGGTCAGGCGNNGCGAGGCGGGTCGGCTGCAGGGCCTCGAGCCCGCGCTCGGTCCACTGGATCTGATTCGGGAGCGCGGGCGGATCCGGCGGGGACAGGCCCAGCACCCAGGGGTGGGCTTCGAATCTGGAGCGCGCGGCGTGGGCCCAGGCTGATAGCCGGTCGCGCCAGCGCGCCTGGCCGTAGGCAGGGAAGTCCGGCGGCCCGATGGCCTCGTCGATCATGAGCGCGAGCAGCTCGTCTTTGGCCTGGACGTAGCGGTACAGGCCCATCGAGGTCATGCCGAGCCGCGCTCCGACGGTTCGCATGGAGACACGGCCGAGGCCGCCCTGGTCAGCCAGCTCGACGCCGGCCGTGGCGATCGCGCGCAGGTGCAGGCTGCGCCGGGGCCCGGGCCGCCTGCCGTCGTCACCGTGCCAGGCCAGGTCCACATACGCCGGAATGCCCGTGGCGGTATGCCCATCCGGGTGTCCTGCCAGGCTCGCCATACTGCTTGCAGTGTACACAGTTGGAAGCCTACGATCTGGTATCAGTTTCCGGTGTACGCAGATAACCTCAGGGGGCTCCGTGCGCAATGAGGACGTGCTCATCTCGGGGGCCGGCGTGGCCGGGCCGGCGCTGGCCTACTGGCTACGACGGCTCGGCTTCACCCCGGTCGTGGTGGAACGGGCGCCCGCGCCGCGCGACGGCGGCCAGGCCGTCGACCTGCGCGGGGCGGCGATCGAGGTGGCCCGGCGGACGGGAATCCTGGACGCGGCCCGGGCCGCGCGCACCGGCACCCGCGGGATGTCCTACGTGAGCTCCGCCGGGAAACGGCTGGCGAGCCTCAACGGGGCGTTCGGGGTCATCGATCCGCAGGACGTCGAGATCGTCCGCGGTGACCTGGTGAGCATCCTGTACGAGGCCACCAGGAACGACGTGGAGTACATCTTCGACGACTCGATCTCGAGCCTGACCGACGCCGCGGAGGGCGTCACGGTGGCGTTCGAGCGGTCGGCGCCGCGCACGTTCCATCTCGTGGTGGGCGCCGACGGGCTGCATTCCCGGGTTCGCGGCCTGGCCTTTGGTCCGGAGTCGCGGTTCATCGGTCAGCTGGGCCTGTACCTTTCGGTGTTCACCATCCCGAACGACCTGAAGCTGGATCACTGGCAGCTCATCTACGTCACCCCCGGCAAGTCGGTGGCGGTCACCAGCGCGCGAGGCAATCGTGAGGCGCGGGCGACCTTCTTTTTCGCCTCCGGGCGGCTCGACTACGACTACCGTGACCGCGACCAGCAGCAGGAACTCCTCGCCGCCGCGTTTGCCGGGGCGGGCTGGGAGGTGCCCGGGCTGCTCACCGCCATGCGGGAGGCCCCGGACTTCTACTTTGATTCCGTTAGCCAGGTCCGCATGGACAGCTGGTCGGCCGGGCGGGTCACGCTGGCCGGCGATGCCGGCTATTGCCCGTCACCGCTGTCCGGCCAGGGCAGCAGCCTGGCCCTGGTCGGGGCCTACGTCCTGGCCAGCGAGCTGCGCGCCGCGGACGGCGACTATGGTGACGCCTTCGCGCGCTACCAGCGCCGCATGCAGGATTTCGTCGAGCGCAACCAGCAGATCGCCATCGGCAACGCCAAGCGGTTCATCCCTGCCAACCGCCGGCAGATCTGGCTGCAGAATCAAGGCATCAGGGCCCTGCCGTACATGCCCGGCAAGAACTGGATCCTCAGCCTCGCGACCAAAGGGGTCNNGAGGTGGCTCGGGGGCGGGGATCGGTGGCCGTTCGGTAGAAATGGATTTTCAGGCGTCACGGCGGGTGATCAGGAGTGCGGCGGCCAGCAGGGTAAGGGCGGGCCAGGCGAGCAGGACCAGCAGGGACAGGGCGGGCGCGAACAGGTTCGTGGCCGGGTGCAGCGCCGTGACCTGCTGGGCGGCGTCGAGCAGGGTGAACCGGCCGATCCGGCCGCCCCAGGGGGCGGGCAGCAGGCCGACGATGGCGGGCAGGAAGATCAGGCCGACCAGGGCGGCAATGCCGCCCGCGGTGTGCCGGACGATCGCGCCCAGGCCCAGGCCCATGGTGGCCACCACGAACAGCAGCAG
>PLIQ01000645.1 GCA_003140115.1 Actinomycetota bacterium
TTGACCACTTCGCACGACCTGTTGGCCGGCCTGGGTTTTCCCTGGCCGGCCCACTGCTTTCGGTCTGGACGGCGGTGACACTCGTCAGAAGCTCACTCCAGCATTGACTGGCAGGCCCCGGGCGGGATCGCGGTGCCTTCGGGTGCGGGGGGTTAGGGGCGGAGGCCGTGGCTGGGGCGGATGAGGCGGAGGATCATCATGAGGGTTTGGAGGGCGGTGATGAGGGCGAGGGCGGCCCAGCCGGTGGTGAGGATGTCGCGTTGCAGGAAGAGGGGGGCGTGGGTCCAGCCGTAGACGGTGGCGGTGACGAGGAGGGCGACGGCGAGCAGGGCGCCGAGGATTTTGCCGGGGCCGCCGGAGTGGCCTTGTTCGGCGCGGGCCTGGTGGGCCCAGCCGTCGCGTTTGATGCCTGCGAGGACGTTGACCCAGGAGGCGGTGGCGCAGCAGACCCGCATGATCAGGTACAGCTCGACGGGGATCAGGAGCAGGGCGTAGAGCAGGTCGGCGGGGGTGCGGTGGGGGACTTTGGCGGCGAGTTTGAGGTTGAGCAGGACGGCGACGGCGGGGGGGATGACCCAGAGCCAGTTCCATTTGTACTGGCCGACCATGAGGGAGGCGGTGAGCAAGAAGATGAACCCGATCCGGGTGATGCCGTTGGACAGCAGGGACAGTTGCTGCCGCCAGAGGGTGACGGTCCATTTGTTCAAGGTGGAGCGGACCAGCAGCCGGGACATGCCTTCGTCCCATTTGCGGCGCTGGGCCCATAGGGAGCGCAGGGTGAGCATGGGGCCGGCGTAGGCGCGGGCGGTGACCGAGACGTTGGCGGAGTAGCGCAGGGCGCGCAGGTCGCCCGTCATCTGCATGTCTTCGACCTGGGCGCTGGTGTCCCACGGGCCGCGGGTCAGGTTGCGTTCGGCGACGGCGCGCAGGGCGTCGTTGCTGAACAGGGAGACCTGGCCGCCCAGGACGTAGGTTTTGCGGTTGCGGCGCAGCGCGTCGGCGGTCCAGGAGGCGAATTCGAGGCGTTGCATGCGGATCAGCAGGCGGGCCATCGCGGTGGCGCCGAGCCGCTGGTCGAAGGTGTAGCGGGCCATGACGCCGCCGGGGCGGGGGGTGACGGCGAGTTCGGCTTCGAGCTGGGCCAGGCAGTCCGGGGCGAGGATGGTGTCGGCGTCGATGCCGGCCACGTAGTCATAGCCGGCCTGCCAGCGCAGCCACCCCTGGTTGAGGGCGCCGACTTTGCGGTCGGTGTTGGCGACGGTCCGCATCACGGTAACGGACCGGAACCGGCGGGCGATCTGCTCGGTCCGGTCGGTGCAGTTGTCGGCGATGACCACGATCCGGTCCGGGACGCGGGTCTGGCCGAGCAGCGCGTTGAGCATCGCGCCGATGGAGGCTTCCTCGTTGTGGGCGGGGATCAGCACCACCATCTTGGCGGTCCGCCGCCGGGCCGGCCGGTACCGCACCTCGTGCACGACGCGGGACATGGCCCGGCGGGCCTCCCCGGCCCGGGCTGTGGCGCGGATCAGCAGCGGCTCACGGCCCGGCCCCGGCCAGCCCCCCGGCACCAGCCCCGGGCTGGTGATCGTTCCGGTCCTGGGCGCTAGTACAAGTTCCTTGGTCGGCATTCGCGTCTCCCCGCGTTCGTCTTGGTAAGCCCCACCCTGCCGCCCCCGATGACCAGCACGGGTACCCTCACCGTTGCCAACCAGTAGCAAAACCCCGGGCCCTGACCCCCGGCGCGAGCGCAGATCCGCCACTTCGGCGCGGGACACCTTCCCGGGCTTGCCTGGGAACAATCACTGACCGCAAACTGGTACCTCCCACCTGTGCGCCCATCCGTCCTGTCAGCGCAGCGGGGGACTGGCGACGCAGAGGAGCGGCAATGGCGAGGCCGGCCACAGATTCTCCGCAGTGGGTGATGGTGGATGAGGGCTGGGGTCGCAAGGCGGTGGANNGCCTGCGCGGCGCTTCCTGCTCCGGTATCGACGCCTCAGCCAGGCTGGTCGCGGTGGCCCGGGACCGGAACCCCGGATGCGACATCAGGGTCGGCGATATGCATGCCCTGCCGTGGGACCCGGGGTCGTTCGATATTGTCACCAGCTTCCGTGGGATCTGGGGCACCACACCCGACGCGGTGGCCGAGATCCGCCGGGTCCTTCGCCCCGGCGGACGCGTCGGGATAACCGTGTGGGGTCACCTGAAGGTGTCCCCTGGAGTCTGGGCGCTGGCGCCGTTCCGCCTGGCTGCGGCGGAGAAGGTCGGCAACCAGGCGGCGATGGTGTCGCTGGGCCGGCCTGGTGCGGGTGAGCAGCTCCTGGCGTCGCATGGATTCGTCGATGTTGAGCGCCTGGAGGTTCCGTTCGCCTGGGAGTTCGCCGACCCGGAACTGTACGCGCGCGCGCTGGCCGCTACCGGGCCGGCGTACGAGGCCATCCAGAACGTCGGCGAGGCTGAGTTCCATCGCGCGGCCGTCGAAGAGGCTCAGGGGCAGCTACGTGACGGCTTGCCGCTGCGGGCGGAGATCAACGTCGTGGGCTACCTGGCTCGCACACCCGAAGGAGCAGAACGCGCATGACCGGAAGCTTTCTCCAAGAACCCCCGGTGTCCCCCCAAGTGCAGGCGCTCTATGACGAAGACCTCGAAGACGGCGACTACGTGTGGAACGTGTCGCGGCTGTGGGCGCACCAGCCAGACACCGTAAGGCAGCTGTTCGGATTGATGTCTGAGGCCTTCGCGCCGAGCGGTTTGACCTTCCGCCAGCGCGGGATCCTGGTGACCGCCGCCGCCTCGGCCCTNNTACTGCTCGCTGGCGTGGGGCGGGAAGCTGGGCAAAGCGTCGGAGCCCGCGGTCGCGGCCGGGGTTCTGGATGGTAGCGACGCCGGGCTGACGGACCAGGAGAAGGCCATTGCCGCCTGGGCCCGCAAGGTCGCCAGGGACCCGAACGCGACGACGCCCGCCGACATCCAGCTGCTCCGCGATGCCGGGCTCGATGACGGGCAGATCTTCGCCATCACCGCCTTCGTGGCTCTTCGCCTGGCATTTTCTACGATCAACGACTCCCTCGGCGCCCAGCCCGACGCGCAACTCGCCGAGTCTCTGCCCCCGGAGGTCCGCGAGGCCGTGACCTACGGCCGGCCGGTGGCGCCAGCATCGGCTCTCTGACCTGCTCCCCAGCTAGACGTTTGGAGTCTACCTATGTAGAGTCGGGCCCGTGAGTGCGCGTTCCGGGTTCTCGGCGCAGACGCTGGCGGTTCTCGCAGCGCTGTGCGCCCAGCCATCGCAGTGGCGCCACGGCTACGCGCTGGCCAGGCAGACCGGGCTGAAGTCGGGCACGCTGTACCCGATCTTGATCCGGCTGGCCGACCGGGGCCTGGTCGAAGCGTGCTGGCAGGACGAGCCGCAGCCAGGTCGGCCGCGGCGGCACCTGTACCGGCTGACCACCGACGGGCTGGCCGCCGTCGCGCTGGCCGGCGCCGCGCTGG
>PLIQ01000485.1 GCA_003140115.1 Actinomycetota bacterium
TCCCGGGCGAGGTTCAGCAGGGCGGCGCGCTCTTCGCTGTCGATCACCCCGTAGAGCGTCAGCAAGTCGCTCACATCGCGCTCCTTGAAGCCGACCCGACCGTGTTCCATCCGGCTGATCTTGGAGTGAGAGCCCCGGATGGCCTCGGCCGCATGTTCCGCACTGATCCCGCGTGACTCGCGCAGCCGGTGTAGCTGACCGCCGAGCACCAGGCGCTGGACAGTCGGGCCGCCAGCGCGGGTGCCGAAAATGCTCGGCGGGACATCCCAGGCCGAGTCTTCGGACGAGACCATCGGCGCTCCTCGCATCGTTACCATCTGAGCCTGGCGGGGTGTGGACCAGTCTCCCATGTGAGCTCATGCCTACGGAAGGGGCTTCTGTGACAATTCAACAGAAGTCCTGTTCTCTCCGTGTTCCCGCAGGTCGTAAGGGTTAAGTTTGTCGGTCTGTTATTGATGTGTCGCCGCGCGCCGGCCGGTAGTGATGCTACTGGCGAGTAAGTCGCTGCGCTTCGTACAGTAGGTGGTCAAATTCGCCATCCTTGGCACCTGCCAGGAATGCGGCGATCTCTGCCTGAGTGTAGAGCAGGACAGGACCTACCGGGAAACGCGAGTTCCGCATGGCGATCTCGCCGCCCGGCAGCGCGGTCAGCTCCACGCACGCTCCGTTGGGATTACTGTGCTGGCTCTTCTGCCAGGGAACATCACCGAGTTCGCCTGCGAGCATGCCGTTGTACGTCGTGACCATCCCTATCCCCTTCCGACGGTCTCAACTCATTCCTACCCATAAAAACTCACTCGTTGTAAACCAGAGTTCGCAAGTGGTGAGCAAGTGTCTGAATAAGTTTCGACTGTCTGGTGGCTCCCCGTGCATCTATGCGGAGACCTGTGCACAGAGCGAATGAACGTGCATTTGGTCTTGCATTTGCACATATTATCAGGCAGCATGTCTCTCAGCACGCAGTTCACACCGTGATAGGCAAGCGTTCTGGCCCCATGACATGCAGGAAGCTGTTGCGTTGGCGCATCTCAGTGTCGCGACCGGTAACGGGGATGACGACGAGGAAGTAGGCGTCCCCTGGCCACCGGTGTCAGACGGAATGCCGCGGCTGCTGCCGGTGCCATCTGCGTGGTGGGAGACCCCCGCGGTCACCTCCCGTGCCCTGAGCGCCCGGCCGGAAGAGGCCAGGACCGCTCGGCGGTTCGTCCGGGAGCTGTTGACCTGCTGGGGCCTGGAGGCGCTGGCGGACGACGCCGAGATGATCGTCGATGAGCTCGTGGTCAATGCCGTCCTGCACGGCACCCGGGCCGGGCTCACGCGTGCGAACCCGGGCGCCTCGATGACGGTGCTGCGACTGTGCCTGCTCCGGCGCGCGGGCGAGGTCATGCTGGCCGTCGTCGATCCCGGGAACGAGGCGCCGATGCCCCGGCAGCCCGACTGGGGCGGGGAGAGCGGACGCGGCCTGCAGATCGTCGGCGCGCTCAGTCACGTGTGGGGCTGGAGCCCCATCGCCGGCCACGGCAAGGCCGTATGGGCCGTCCTGCGCGATCCCTGACCGCNNTCGGACAGCGCTACGCGATCCCGGACAGCGGCTCCTCCGACGCCGTCACCAGCACGTGCTCAACCAGGGTGATCAGCACTTCCTTGGCCGATTCCTTGCTACGCGCGTCGCACAGGACGATGGGCATATCGGGTTCCAGGTCCAGGGCGAGCCTGACGTCTTCGGTTTCGTAGCGGGCGGCGCCTTCGAAGCAGTTCAGGGCGACGATGAACGGTATCTGCCGGCGCTCGAAGTAGTCGATGGCGGGGAAGCTGTCCGCCAGCCGCCGGGTGTCGGCCAGCACCACCGCCCCCAGCGCGCCGATGGCGAGTTCGTCCCACATGAACCAGAACCGCTGCTGGCCTGGCGTGCCGAACAGGTAGAGGACCAGATCGCTGCGCAGGCTGATCCGGCCGAAGTCCATGGCGACTGTGGTGGTGGTCTTGCCCGCCACGCCGGCCGTGCTGTCCGTGCGCAGGCTGCCCTCGGTCAGTGGCTCTTCGGTGCGCAGCGGCCTGATCTCGCTCACGGCGCCGACCAGCGTGGTCTTGCCCACTCCGAACCCGCCGGCCAGGAGAATCTTGATGGCGCGGTACTGGGCCGACCTTTTCGGGTACCCGCCGGCGGAATCAGAGACCCCGTAGTCCATTGAGGACCTCCCTGAGAGTGTGCCTGTCGACCCGTTCCGCCATCACGACCGGGGTGCTGATCACGACCAGGCCGAGTTCCCGCAGGTCGGCCAGGATGATCCGGACTACCCCCAGCGGGAGGTCGACGTCAGAGGCGATGTCCGCAACCGTCGTCGGCACCCGGGCGAGCTGAAGGACGCTGATGTGCTCCGGCGCCAGCGAGGCCGGATCGGCGAAGGCGTGCGTGGCCACCACGGTTGCGACCAGGTCGAACGACTCACCGGTATGCCGCGTCCGGCCCTGGGTCAGGGCATACGGCCGGACCACAGGCCCGGCCTCGGCGTCCAGCCACCGCTCATCGTTGGACGGCATGACGCCTCTTAGTCCCAGCTGCGCAGCGCGGCGGCGCGGGTATTGACGCGTATATGCTCGCCGGACCGCTTGACCAGGATGGCCATCTCGTAGGCGACCAAGCCCAGGTCGGCGCCCGGCCCGGTGACCACCGCCAGGCACGTCCCGCGCCCGGCTGCGCTCACCAAGAGGAAACCCGCTTCCATCTCGATGATGGTCTGCCGGACCGCGCCGCCGCCGAAACGCTGTCCGGCGCCGCGGGCCAGTGACTGGAATCCGGCGGCCAGCGCGGCCAGGTGCTCGGCGTCGTCGCGTTCGAGCGTGTCCGACGCACCCAGCGCCATCCCGTCCTGGGACAAGATGACCGCCTTGGTGATGTGCGAGACCCGGCGCACGAGGTCATCAAGCAGCCAGTCAAGCTGGCCCGCGCGGGTCGGCGTGCCGACATCAGGTTCCATCAGGTTCCCCCCGTAGCTCGTCTGCGGTCGGCCCCCGGTCGCCGTCCGGAGACGGCGCCTGGCTGGGCGGCTCGAGCGGGGAGTCACCCGGGGCCGATGCAGTCACCCGCTGCGACCGCCCCTCTTGCCAGCCACGCTGCAGCGCGGACATGGTCTGGCGGATTTCGGCCGGCGTCGGCCCGCTGCCCGGGGCCGGGCTCGGGGCCGCCGAGGTCCGGCGGCGCGGCGGGTTGTCACGCAGCTGCGGGGCGATGCTGGCCTGCCTGACCCGTCGCGGCAGCCCCTTTACGTCACCGTCGCCGTCCGGCTGCGCCCCCGGCTTGCCGCCGGCCGGGATCGCTGGCTGCGGCCCGCTCTGGCGCGACAGCTCCCACGGCGGAGCAGAGGACCGTGCGGGCCGGGGCGAGGCCACCGGCGTCATCGGGGCCACCGGCCCGGCCGCACCACCCAGCCCCGCCGC
>PLIQ01000667.1 GCA_003140115.1 Actinomycetota bacterium
GCGGTCCAGCGCGGCCTCGGCCAAGGCCAGCATCTCCGCCGGGGCGTAGCTCGAGAACTTCAGCCGGGTGGCGAACCGGGAGGCCAGGCCGGGGTTGGAGGACAGGAAGCCCTCCATCTGCTTCTCGTACCCGGCCAGGATGATGATCAGGTCCTCGCGGTTGTCCTCGGCCCGCTTGAGCAGCGTCTGGACCGCCTCCACGCCGAACCGGTCGCTCTGCCCGTCGCCCTCGTTGACCAGGCTGTAGGCCTCATCGATGAACAGCACCCGGCCCAGGGCCGAGTCGACCAGCTCGTTGGTCTTGATCGCGGTCGCGCCGAGGTACTCCCCGACCAGGTCGGCCCGGTGCGCCTCGATGACATCGGGGTCGTCGAGCAGGCCGAAGGCGTAGAAGATCTTGGCCAGCACCCGGGCCACGGTGGTCTTTCCGGTGCCAGGCGGGCCCAGGAAGACGAAGTGCCGCATCGGCTTGTCCGTGGTGACGCCCGCCACGGCCCGCCGGCGGGCGGCCTCGATGGAGGCGGCGATCGAGCGGACCTGCTCCTTGACCGGCGTCAGCCCGATCATCGCGTCCAGCTCGGCCATGGCGTCCTCGACCGAGATCTGCGGCCGGGGCCGCGGCGCACTGACGGGGTGGTCGCGGACGGCGTGTTCGGCGTAGGGCAAGGCGGCGGCGCGGGCCGGGACGCTGTAGCCTGGCGCGCCCGGGTGGCCGGCGAAGCGCCCGCCGGTGCCGGTGTGCACCGGGGCTGACGTGCCCGCGGGAACCGGCCCGCCGGGGTATGCGCCGCCGGGGTATGCGCCGCCGGGGACCGGGCCGCGCCTGCGGGCCTGGCCCGCGCCGTCCGGGCCGTACATCCGCTCGTCCTGGACGACCTTAGCCAGCCGCCAGCCCAGGATGGCCAGGGCGATGAAGATGGCCGCGACCACGCCGACGGTCGGCTGGTGCGGCCACACCCGGAGCAGGATGAAGCCGGTCGGGATCGACCAGAGCATGGCCCAGGCGGTGCTGCGGCACGGTACGTACAAGCTGGACAGCTTTTTGGTCGTGGTGACCCAGGCGACCACGAACGGGAGGATCAGCAGCGGGATCGACCAGGCCCGGTAGACGTGCGCGAAGATCGCGACCGGCAGGACCCAGGTCGCGGTGGCGTAAGCCGCGGCCCGGCCGGGCCGCTTCTGGGCCACGGCGATGGCCGAGGTCAGCAGGGCGAACGGGAGCAGGAACGGCCACAACACGAGGGCGGCGGCGACCAGCACGACCTTGACAATCAGGGGCGCGCGGCCCACCCACCGCATGATCCGGGTAGGCCAGCTTGGCTTTTCTCGCGCGGCGGGCTGGGCCCGGTCGTGTGGCAGCATCTCGCTTCTTCGTCCCTATTCCCTGCCTCGCAGCCTCGCCATCAGCCCGGCGACAGGGTCCCCGGGCACGAAGCGCCCGCACCCGGTTGCCAGACAGTCCTACGTCCTTTGTCCTTGTATAGCGCATCGCTCAGCATCGCGACAGCACGCACGTCGATACTGTCGGTGAAAAATCCTCATCGTGGAACCGAGGCGGGGGGCGGCGGGTGCGTCGTTGGATGGGCCGGCGGGGCGTCGGTGGGTGCCAAGATAGGCGGTGTTGACGCTCTGGAAGCTTGGAGAGGCTTATGCACAGGATCGAGGCCGAGCTGCTCATTCCCGGGCGCGGCGAACCCGTCCCGGACGGGGTGGTCGTGCTCGACGGAGCCCGGATCGACTACGCCGGGCCGGCTGGGGCGGCCCCGTCTACCCCGGGCGTTCCTGTGTCCCGGGCGGTCGCGGTCATGCCCGGGATGTGGGACTGTCACGGGCACTTCGTCGGAGCCAGGACCTTTGACCTGGCACAGGTTTTCCTCGAACCGGTGGCGCTGCGCGGCGCCCGGTCGGCCCGGGATCTGCGGGCCGCGCTGGACGCGGGCGTCACCTCAGTGCGCGAGGTGGGCGGCCTCGGCGTCTACCTGGCCCGGGCCGTGGCCGAGGGGGTGCTGGACGGCCCGTCCATCTATGCCGCGGGCGCGATCTTGTCCACCACCGGCGGGCACGGCGACCTGCACTCCATCCCGCTGGACTGGATAGTCGGCTCGGGCCAGCAGGACGGCACCATGCGGCTGGCCGACGGGCCCGACGACTGCGCCAGGGCCACCCGCGAGCAGTTGCGGCGCAACGCCAAGGTGATCAAGGTGTGCGCGTCGGGCGGTGTGCTGTCCGAGGTCGACGACCCGATCCACCAGCAGTTCACGCTGGCCGAGCTGCGGGCCATCGTCGAGGTGGCAGGGCTGGCCGACCGGGTGGTCGCCGCGCACTGCCACGGCAAGCCGGGGATCATGGCCGCGCTGCAGGCCGGGGTGCGCACCATCGAGCACGGCACCTACCTGGACGACGAATGCTGTGACGCGATGCGCGAATCCGGCGCGATCCTGGTCCCGACGCGGACGATCGTCGAGGACATCCTGGCTCACAAGGGCAACGTGCCGGACTTTGCGCTGGTCAAGCTCGAGACGATCGCCGACATCCACGCGCAGGCCGTGACCCGCGCCTACGAGCACGGGGTCACCATCGCCATGGGCACCGACATCGGCCTGACCGGCCCGGACCGACCGACCTCATGGGGCCAGAACGGTTCCGAGCCCGGTTACCTGGTCCGGCTGGGCATGACGCCGCTCGAGGCGATCGAGGCGTCCACCGCCACCGGGCCGCTCACCCTCGGGCCGCAGGCACCGCGCAGCGGGCAGCTCGCCGAGGGCTACGACGCCGACGTGATCACGCTGGACGCCGACCCGCTGGCCGACATCGGGATACTCGCCGAACCGGACCGCATCACGGGGGTCTGGACCCGGGGCCGCCGGGTCAAGGGGGCGGCCTAGGGCTCAGCCTAGGGCTCAGACCCGCAGGGTGAGGTCGATCTCGTCGCGGAGCGGGATGCCGTAGTCGCCGACCCGGGGGATCTGCGGCTTGCGCTGCCGGGACTGGTCGACCGCGCCGGGTCGCAGCTCGGCCAGCCGGAAGCCGCGGCGCTGGTAGAAACGGAGCGCGTCGATGTTGTCGTTGGTGGTGGTGAGCCGGATCTCGCGGCAGCCGAAACGCCGCGCCTTGACCACGGCGGCCTCGATGAGCAAGGTCCCGATCCCGGCGCGGCGGTCGATGGCGTTCAGCGTGACGATCTCGAGCATGTCACCGACCAGCTGGTAGGTGAGCAGCCCGGCGACCCGGCGGAACCGTTCAGCGATGAAGCCGCCCAGCTCGGCAGGCCGCAGGTTGGAGCCGTGGACCGCGACGATCTCCGAGCCCCACAGCTCGGCGACGAGCCAGGCAAGCATCGGCCGGTCGCCCTCGTCGATCGGCCTGATCCGGATCTCCGGCTCGTTCACTCCGCCATTATGGCCACTGGCTGGCCCGGCTCATCGTGCCGCGCTGAGCGGGGTCAGTCCAGAGTGCGGAAGAAGGCCCGGAGGTCGGCGCCTAGGAGGTCGGGTGCCTCCAGGGCGGCGAAGTGGCCGCCGCGGCTGAATTCCGACCAGCGCACCACGTGGTGAACCTTGTCCGCGAACCGGCGGATGGTCACGTCGGTGGTGAAGACCGCGATCGCGGTGGGCACGGTTCCGCGGTCCCTGGGCGTCCACATGGCCGGGTCGTTGAACCGCTCGTAGTAGGTGTGCGCGGCCGAGCCAGCCGTGCCGGTGAACCAGTAGATGCTGACGTCGGTGAGAATCCGGTCCCGGTCCACGGCGTCCTCGGGCAGCTTGGCCGCCGGGTCGGTCCAGTCCTGGAACTTCTCCACGATCCAGGCCAGCAGCCCGGCCGGGGAGTCGGTCAGCGCGTGCGCGATCGTCTGCGGTCGGGTGCCCTGCAGCTGCAGGTACGCCCCGGATCGCTCCTGCCACTGCTGCATCACCTCAAGCCGGGCCCGGTCCGCCTCGGTCAGCGCGTCCATGTCGGCCGGGTCACCGGTCGGGAAGGTGACCAGCGCGTTGACGTGCACGCCGATGATCCGCTCCGGGGCCGCGCGGCCCATGAGCGGGGCGATGAACGCGCCCACGTCTCCGCCCTGCACGCCGTAGCGGTGGTAGCCG
>PLIQ01000338.1 GCA_003140115.1 Actinomycetota bacterium
ATTCCCCACTGCTGCCTCCCGTAGGAGTCTGGGCCGTGTCTCAGTCCCAGTGTGGCCGGTCGCCCTCTCAGGCCGGCTACCCGTCGTCGCCTTGGTAGGCCTTTACCCCACCAACAAGCTGATAGGCCGCGAGCCCATCCCTAGCCGGAATCCTTTCCACCACGGCAGATGTCTAAAGTGGTTGTATCTGGTATTAATCCCGGTTTCCCGGAGCTATCCCAGAGCTAGGGGCAGGTTGCTCACGTGTTACTCACCCGTTCGCCGCTCGAGTACCCCGAAGGGCCTTTCCGCTCGACTTGCATGTGTTAAGCACGCCGCCAGCGTTCGTCCTGAGCCAGGATCAAACTCTCCGTTGATGTTTATTAACAACCGCTCGCCTAAGCGAAAGCGGATTGTTGACTTGAGAGTGCCTCCGCGACGACCTTGCGGCCGACACGGAAGCGATCATGGCCGCCGTTAGTGAGGTCAGTCCGTACAAATGACGGAGCCGCCCCACTGACGGGGTTTTTGTGCTTTTGTGCACTGGCTTTTAGCACGCTGTTGAGTTCTCAAGGAGCGGACGCACACCTTCGACGGACGCTAGTCCGTCTCCAGGGCAACCTCTTAAACTTACCAGGCGAAGTACCCTTCGTCAACTCAGTTCGCGAGAACGTTGCCAACTCGTAGTCTTGCCCTACCCCCAGGGTAGCCTAAGCCGGAGACCTGCACGCACAGCGCGAGGCCCTAGCTAGAAGGACTTCCTGGTGGCTCCCCGGGACCTGCCGCTTTCGCGTCCATCCCCTCGGGGCAAGAAGAACTCTAAGGGCGGTCCGCGCCTTCGTCAAATCGAATCGCGATACCGGGCGTTAACCCAGGTCAGACACGATGTACGCGGCCTGGACACGCTGCCATCGCGGGGCGGAGCGGCAAACGCGCGGCCAGGGCCCGGCGGCAAAACGCGGAGCGCCGGCGGCCGAAGCCGCTGACGCGTACCCGCACATTACGCTGTGGGCTGGTCTTTTACTCTTTTACCGGTATTACTTCAACCGCGCCGACGGTTCGCTTACCGCGACGCAAGATCAGGTAACGACCATCCAGCAGGTTGTCGTAGGTAGCTACGGTGCCTGGATCTGTAACTCTCTCGTTATTCAGGTACGCGCCACCTTCGGCGATCGTCCGCCGGGCCGCCGAAACCGTGGGGACGGTACCGGCCGCCACCATCAGGTTGGCGACCGGGGGCAGGCCGTTCACCGGAGCACCCGCGGTCCCCGGGCCAGGCCAGGGCGGCACGGCGATCGTGACTGGCCGCAGCTCGGCGATCGCGGCGGTGAGGGTCCGGCCCAATAGATCCGCCAGGGAACCTTGGCCGAACAAGGCCTGGCTGGCAGCGATCGCGCGGCGGCACTCCTCGGCGCCGTGCACCAGCGTGGTGAGCTCCTCGGCCAGCGCCCGCTGACCCGCCCGGGCGGCGGGCCGTTCTACGCTTTGCGCGGACAAGGCTTCGATCTCCTCGCGGGGCTTGAAGCTGAACACCCGCAGCAGGCCCGGTACTTCGGCGTCGGAAACGTTCAGCCAGAACTGGTAGAACGCGTACGGCGACATCAGGTCGGGGCTGAGCCAGATCGCACCNNCTGATCAGGTCCACCCCGGCGACCAGGTTGCCCCACTGGTCGCTGCCGCCGAGCTGCAGCGTGCAGCCGTAGCGCCGGTAGAGCTCCAGGTAGTCCATGGCCTGCAGGAGCTGGTAGCTGAACTCGGTGTAGCTGATCCCGCCGGCTTCCAGCCTGGCCTTCACTGACTCGCGGTCCAGCATCCGGTTGACCGAGAAGTGCTTGCCGATGTCCCGCAGGAATTCCAGCACGGGCATCGGCCCGGTCCACTCCAGGTTGCTCGCGATCAGCGCACTCGACTCGCCAGCGTCGAAGTCCAGGAACCTGGACACCTCGCCGCGGATCCGGTCCACCCACTGCGCGACGAGTTCGGCCGGATTCAGTGCCCGCTCGGCCGACTTGCCGCTCGGATCGCCGATGAGCCCGGTGGCCCCGCCGACCAGCCCGATCGGCCGGTGCCCGGCCAGCTGAAGCCGACGCATGGTCAGCAGCAGGGCCAGGTTGCCGATGTGCAGACCCGGAGCGGTCGGGTCGAAGCCGGCGTAGAACGTGACCCGGCCGGAATTCAGCGTCGAGCGCAACTCGCCGAGATCAGTCGTGTCGGCCAGCAGGCCCCGCCAGGAGAGTTCGTCGATGATGTCGTCCACGCCTGCATGGTGCCACCTACCGGGCCCTAGGGGGTAACCAGTTTGCGCCGTCTCGGCACGGCCGGCCGGTACGCCGAGACGGTCGGTTCCCCCTCCCACCAGAACCGCCACGGCACCTCGGCCGCGGCCGAGATCCCGACCCGCGGGCCGCTGAGGATCTTTTTATCTGCCGAACGGGCCGGGGTGCTCGCGTCCGGCCAGCGCATCCGCAGCGGCGATTCGGGGACGCAGACGTCCGCTCCGTCCAGCGACCGGTCGATGTCGAGCGCCTGGCACAGCCGGGCCGGGCCGCGGGCCAGGTCCCGGAAGGGAATCACCTTTCCCTCACGGGTGCGCCGGGCGCGGGCCAGCTCCTCCCCCTCGATGATTCGGCCCGCCCGCAGCAGGACCGCGGACGCGCTGCCGTTGCCCAGGCAGACCAGGTTCACGCAGAAATACATGCCGTAGGTGAAGTACACGTAGGCGTGCCCGGGCGGGCCGAACATCACCGCGTTGCGCGCCGTCTTCCCGCGGTAGGCGTGCGAGGCGGGATCTTGGTCCCCGGCGTACGCCTCGACCTCGGTGAGCTCGACTGCGACCAGGCCGGCCTCGGTCTGGTGCTCGAGCACGCAGCCGAGCAGATCCGGTGCGACGGGAACGGACGGCCGGGCGAAGAAGTCCCGGGGCATCAGGGTCACGGGGCTAGCCCCGCTACCCGGTCGTCCCGGCCGCCCAGCCGGCGTGGTCATCGACCGTGACGCGCAGCGCGGCGATCTGCTCGGCGACGCGCTCGGGGGCCGTTCCGCCGTAGCCCTTGCGGGCGGCCAGGGCGCCCTCCACGGTCAGCACCTGGCGGACATCGGGCGTCAGATGCTCTGACACCTTGGCCAGGTCGGCGTCGCTGACGTCGGCCAGGTCGCAGTCGTGTACCTGGCACCAGATCACCAGGTGGCCGACCACCTCGTGCGCTTCCCGGAACGGGACGCCTCGGCGGACCAGGTACTCGGCCAGGTCGGTGGCGAGGGTGAACCCGACCGAGGCGCCGCGACGCAGCCGTTCCGGGTTGACCCGCAGCGTGGCGATCAGGCCAGCCATGGCGGGCAGCACGAGCAGCAAGGTGTCGACCGCGTCGAAGACGGGCTCCTTATCCTCTTGCAGGTCCCGGTTGTAGGTCAGCGGCAAGCCCTTCAGCATGGTGAGCAGGCCGGTCAGCCCGCCGATCAGGCGGCCCGCCTTACCGCGGGCCAGCTCGGCCACGTCCGGGTTCTTCTTCTGCGGCATGATCGAGGATCCGGTGGCGTAGGCGTCGTCGATCTCGATCCAGCCGAACTCCTGCGAGGACCACAGCACGATCTCCTCGCCCAGCCGGGACAGGTGCACGCCGATCAGCGCCGCGGCGAAGCAGAACTCGGCGGCGAAGTCCCGGTCGCTGACCGCGTCCATGGAGTTCGGCGCGGCCGCGTCGAAGCCCAGCTCGGCCGCGAGCAACTGCGGGTCGATCGGCAAGGACGACCCGGCCAGCGCCCCGGACCCGAGCGGGCTGATCGCGGCGCGCCGGTCCCAGTCCCGTAGCCGGCTCACGTCGCGGGCGAAGGCCTGGACATGGGCGAGCAGCTGCTGGCCGAACAGCACCGGCTGGGCGTGCTGCAGGTGGGTCATGCCGGGCGCGGGCACGTCGCCGCTGGCAGCGGCCTGGTCGATCAGCGCGCTCTCCAGCTCAGCCAGCCTGCTCGCGACGAACCGGGCATGGTCGCGAAGATACAGCCGCAGATCGGTCGCGACCTGGTCGTTGCGGCTGCGGCCGGCCCGCAGCTTGCCGCCCAGCGCCCCGAGCCGTTCCAGCAGCCCGCGCTCCAGCGCCGTGTGCACGTCTTCGTCGGCTACCGTCGGCCGGAACGAGCCGTCCGCGCACGCCCGGTCAAGGTCGTCGAGCGCCTTGAGCATGGCGGCGAGCTCGCCGTCGGTGAGCAGGCCTGCCTGGTGCAGCACCCGGGCGTGCGCCCGGGAGGCACGCAGGTCGTAGCGGGCCAGCCGCCAGTCGAACTGAACGCTCATCGACAGCCGGGCCAGCGCCTCGGCGGGCCCCGCTGAGAAGCGCCCGCCCCACAGCCGCGTCCCGGGCTGCTGTCCCACGTCCTCGGCTCCCATTTCTCCCATTTGCCCGATTCTCCCGCGCGCCTTGCCGCCGTGACGCCCCCACCCTATGGGGTCGGGGGCTAGGCCCCGGACACGCGGCGGTCGCGGATCGCGGCGATCTTGCTGGGCAGGCCCCACAGGTCGATGAAGCCCTTGGACAGCGACTGGTCGAACGTGTCGCCCGTGTCGTAGGTGGCCAGGGCGTAGTCGTACAGCGAGGCGTCGCTGCGCCGACCGGTGGCCACCGCACGCCCGCCGTGCAGCCGCATCCGCACGTCACCCGATACGTGCGCGGAGGCCTCGGCGATGAAGACGTCCAGCGCCCGCTTGAGCGGGGAGAACCACAGGCCGTCGTAGATCAGCTCGGTCCAGCGCTGCCCCACCCCGCGCTTGAACCGGGCCAGGTCCAGCTCGACGCACACGCTCTCGAGCTCGGCGTGAGCGGTGATCAAGGTGATCGCGGCCGGCGCCTCGTAGATCTCCCGGCTCTTGATCCCGACCAGCCGGTCCTCCACCATGTCGATGCGGCCGATGCCGTGCGCCCCGGCCCGCTCGTTCAGCTCGGTGATGATCTCCAGCGGGGTGAGCTGCCGGCCGTCGATGGCGACCGGCACCCCGGCGACGAACGTCAGCACCAGCTCGTCCGGCTCGCGTGGCAGCGACGGGTCCGCGGTGTAGGCCCATACGTCGTCGTGCGGCGCTTCCCAGATGTCTTCGAGGTGCCCGGTCTCGCACGAGCGGCCCCAGAGGTTCTGGTCGATCGAGTACGGCGAGCGGGCCGTCACGTCGATCGGCAGCCCCTTGGCCGCGGCGAACTCGATCGCCTTGTCCCGGGTCATGCCCGAGTCGCGGACCGGCGCGTTCACCTTGAGTTCGGGCGCCAGGGCGGCCAGCCCGACCTCGAAGCGGACCTGATCGTTGCCCTTGCCGGTGCAGCCGTGAGCGACCACGGTGGCGCCCTTCTCGGCGGCCACCCGGGCCAGGTGGGTCACGATCAGCGGCCGGGACAGCGCGGAGACGAGCGGGTACTTGTCCATGTAGAGCGCGTTCGCCCGTAGGGCCCCGATGCAGTACGTCTCGGCGAACTCCGCGCGCGCATCGACCACCTCGGCCTCGACCGCACCGCAGGCCAGCGCCCGCTTGCGGATCGTCTCCAGGTCCTCGCCGCCTTGGCCGACGTCGACCGCGACCGCGACCACGTCCGCGCCGGTCCGCTCGGCGATCCAGCCGATCGCCACCGAGGTGTCCAGGCCGCCCGAGTAGGCGAGCACCACCTTTTCTGTAGCCATGTCTCGTCCCTTGCATAGGTCATTGCTGGTTGAAGTGAAGGATCGTGCCGTCATCGTCGGCGCTGAGCGAGCCGGAGGAACTCCGCCGCCAGGGCGTCGCCGCCCGCCGGATCACGCGCGATGATCAGGACGGTGTCGTCGCCCGCCACGGTGCCCAGAATCGACGGCAGGGCCGCGTGGTCGACGACCGAGGCCAGGAACTGCGCCGCCCCGGCTGGCGTTCTGAGCACCACGAGGTTGGCGCTCGCCTCGGCCGAGGTCATCAGCTCCCCCAGGTAGCGGGCCAGCCGGGTGGGCGGCGCCGACTCACCCGGCCGCTCGCCGCCGTCCGGCTCGGGCTCGCTGCGACCGGGGTCGGGGTACGGGGGAAAGAGGGCGCCGCCGGGGCGCGAGCCCGGGCCGCCGGGCTCTTCGGGCAGGGCGTAGACCAGGGCGCCGCCCGCGGCGCGCAGCCGGACCACGCCGAGCTCGTCGAGGTCGCGGGACAAGGTGGCCTGGGTCACGTGCACGCTGGCGTACCGCTCAAGCAGATCGGCGAGTTCCTCCTGGGAGCGGACCTGCTCGCGAGCCAAGATGGCCGCGATGCGCGCCTGCCGCGCGGTCTTGGTCATCGGGGTCACGCTTGCTCCAGCAGCCAGGCGATCAGCGCCTTCTGCGCGTGCAGCCGGTTCTCCGCCTGCTCCCAGACCACGCTGTTCGGCCCGTCGATCACGTCAGCGCTGATCTCCTCGCCGCGGTGCGCGGGCAGGCAGTGCAGGACCAGGCAGCCGGGGTTGGCCAGGGCCAGCTTGGCCTGGTCGAGGCGATACGGCTCGAGGACCACCTGTCGTTCGGCGTGCATGGCTTCTTGGCCCATCGAGGCCCACACGTCGGTGGCGATGACGTCGGCTCCCTGGCAGGCCGCTGCGGGGTCGGTGCAGACCTCGGCCCCGCCGCCGGTCCGGGCGGCGATCTGGTGCGCCGCGTCCAGCACCGAGCGGCTCGGGCGCAGGGACTCCGGAGCGCCGATGCACACGCGCAGCCCGGCGGTGGCCCCGCCGAGCAGGTAGGACTGGGACATGTTGCTCGAGCCGTCGCCCAGGAAGGTCAGTTTGCGGCCGGCCAGGGAGCCGTAGTGCGCCCGGACGGTCTGCAGGTCGGCGAGGACCTGGCAGGGGTGGAACTGGTCGGTGAGCGCGTTGATCACGGGCACGGCCGAGGCGGCGGCCAGCGCGTCGAGCCGATCCTGCTCGAAGGTCCGCCAGGCGACGGCCGCCACCTGCCGGGATAGCACCCGGGCCGCGTCCTCGATCGTCTCGCCCCGGCCGAAATGAGTGGTCTGGGTGTCGATGACGAGCGGATAGCCGCCCAGTTCGGCGATGCCGACCGAGAAGGAGACCCTGGTTCGCAGCGACGGCTTGTCGAACAGCACGGCCACGGTCCGCGGCCCGGCCAGCGTCCGGTAGCCGAACCTGTCCTTCTTCATCGCTTCGGCCAGCTCCAGGACGCCGGTCTGCTCGGCGGGATTGAGATCGTCGTCGCGCAGGAAGTGCTTGAGCATTACGTCGCCTCCTGGTCGAGGATGGCGGGCCAGGCGGCGAGGAACTCGTCCGCCTCGGCGGGGCGCAGGATCAGCGGCGGGGCCAGCCGGATCGCGTCCGGCTGTACCGCGTTGACGAGGAATCCGGCGCGCCGGGCGGCCGCCTCCAGGTCCGCGGCCCGGGCGGCGGTCAGCGCGACCGCCAGCCACAGCCCACGGCCGCGCACGCCCGCCACCAGCGGGTGCTGGACCGCTTGCAGGCCGGCCGTCAGGCGCTCGCCCACCGCCGCGACCTGGGCCAGTAGCCCGTCATCCTCGATGGTGTCGAGTACCGCCAGGGCCGCGGCGCAGGCGACCGGGTTGCCGCCGAAGGTCGAGCCGTGATCACCCTTGGCGAAACCCGTGCCGCACCGGCCGAAGCCGACGCACGCGCCGATCGGCAGCCCGCCGCCCAGTCCCTTGGCCAGCGTCAGCACGTCGGGGCGGATGCCTTCGGCCTGGTGCGCGAACCAGGCTCCGGTCCGGCCGATGGCGCTTTGGATCTCGTCGATGACCAGCAGCGCGCCGACCTCATCGCAAGCCTCGCGGGCCGCGCGCAGGTACCCCTCGGGCGCGGGGATCACGCCCCCCTCGCCCAGGGCGGGCTCGAGGAAGGCGGCGGAGCAGTCGGGCCCGAGGGCCGCGCGCAGCGCGGCGGCGTCGCCAAACGGGACGAACCGTACGGTCAGCCCGAACGGGCCGAACGGCTCGCGGATGGACGCCTTGCCGGTCAGCGCGAGCGAGCCCATGGTCCGGCCGTGAAAGCCGTGCTCGGCGGCCACGATCACCGGCCGGTCCGGCCCCTGGCAGCGCCGCACCAGCTTGATCGCTGCCTCGTTGGCC
Organism: Actinomycetota bacterium; assembly: GCA_003140115.1. The sequence goes on from PLIQ01000338.1 coordinate 8,042, forward strand.
TCGGTGCCCGAGTTGGCGAAGAACACCCGACCGTCCCCGCCGAGGAGAAGCAGCAGGCGCTCGGCGAGTTCGATCTCGCGCTCGTGCAAGAACAGGTTGGACGTGTGCGCCACCCGGGCGACCTGGCGGGTGACCGCCTCGATAAGGGCCGGATGGGCGTGCCCGAGCGAGCTCACCGCGATCCCCGCGATCAGGTCCAGGTACTCGCGCCCGTCGGCGTCCCACACCCGGCAGCCCGCGCCGCGGCTGATCGCGACGGGCGGCACGCCGTAGTTCGGCATCAGGGCCGCCTCGAACCGCTTCTGCAGCATCGCTGTCTCGCTCATGGCTGATCTCCTTCGGGCACCACCATGGTGCCGATGCCGGCGTCGGTGAAGATCTCCAGCAGGATCGCGTGGCTGAGGCGGCCGTCCAGCACGTGGGCCTGCGGGACGCCGCCGCGCACCGCGGTCAGGCAGGCCTCCATCTTGGGGATCATCCCGGCCGACAGCCCAGGCAGCAGTCCCTCCAGCTCGCCCGCGGCCAGCTCGCTGATCACCTCGGTCGAAGACGGCCAGTCCCGGTACAGGCCGGCCACGTCGGTGAGCACGACGAGCTTGGCCGCACCCAGCGCCACGGCGAGCGCGGCCGCCGCGGTGTCCGCGTTCACGTTGTAGATCTCGCCGTTCTCGCCGCCCGCCACGCTGGAGACGACCGGGATCCGACCGTCGGCCAGCAGCGCCTCGATGACTCCCGGGCCGGTGTCGACGATCTCGCCGACCAGGCCGATGTCAATCGGCTCGCCGTCCACGATGGCCGGTTTGCGGATCGCGGTGAACAGGCTCGCGTCCTGCCCGGAAATGCCGACCGCGAACGGTCCGTGCCGGTTGATCAGGCCGACGATGTCCTTGTTGACCTTGCCCGACAGGACCATCCGGACTACGTCCATGGCTTCGGGCGTCGTGACCCGGAGCCCGGCCGTGAAGGCCGACTCGACGCCGAGCCGGTCGAGTTGCTCGGTGATCTGCGGGCCGCCGCCGTGCACCACGACCGGGTACAACCCGGCGTAGCGCAGGAACACCAGGTCTTGCGCGAAGGCCAGGCGCAGCGGCTCGTCGGCCATGGCGTGGCCGCCGTACTTGATCACCACGGTCTGGCCGTGGAACCGGTTCAGCCACGGCAGCGCCTCGATCAGCGTGGCCGCCTTGGCCGACGCGTCCGCCACCCGTCCTTGCATCACGGTCATGTGGAATAAGCGCTGTTCTCGTGCACGTAGGCGGCGGTCAGGTCGGTGGTCAATATCACCGCGGACTGCGGGCCGGCGGACAGGTCCACGGTGATCGTGACGTCCTTCGGGGTCAGGTCGACCTTGGCCCGATCGTCGCCCGCCGCGCCCTGGCGGCAGACCCACACGCCGTTGACGGCGACGTTCAGCCGGTCCGGCTCGAAGACCGCGTCGGTGGTCCCGACCGCGGCCAAGATCCGGCCCCAGTTGGGGTCCTCGCCGCCGATGGCGCACTTGACCAGGTTGTTCCGGGCGATGGCCCGGCCCACCGTGACCGCGTCGTTCTCGCTGGCCGCGCCGATGACCTCGATGGTGATCATCTTCTGCGCGCCCTCGGCGTCCAGCTGGAGCTGGCGGGCCAGGTCCGCGCACACCTCGGTCAACGTCACCGTGAACTCGCGGTGATCCGGGCGGACCCCGGTCGCGCCGCTGGCCATCAGCAGCACCGTGTCGTTGGTGGACATGCAGCCGTCGGTGTCCAGTCGGTCGAAGGTCTGCGCGACCGCCGAGCGCAGCGCGGCATCCAGCTCAGCGGCGCTGAGATCGGCGTCGGTGGTCAGCACGCACAACATGGTGGCCAATGCGGGCGCGAGCATGCCCGCGCCCTTGGCCATCCCGCCGACGACGTAGACCCCCGGCGCAGAAGAGGTAGCGGCGGCGGCGCCGTGGCGGAAGGCGATCTTGACCACCGTGTCGGTCGTCCGGATCGCGTCGGCGGCGAACAGGCCGCCCGCCCGGGACACCGCCGCGACCGCGGCGTCGACCCCGGGCAGCAGCTTGTCCATGGGCAGCCGCTCGCCGATCAGGCCGGTCGAGCAGACGGCGATCTCGCCCGGCGAGTCATCGATCGCCTGGGCCAGGTGCTCGGCCGTGGCGTGCGTGTCCTGGAAACCAGGCGCGCCGGTGCAGGCGTTAGCGCCGCCCGAGTTGAGCACCACAGCCCGCACCCGCCCGCCGCTCACCACCTGGCGGGTCCACAGCACCGGCGCGGCCTGGACCCGGTTGGAGGTGAACACGGCGGCCGCGGCGCGAGACGGCCCGTCGTTCAGGACCACCGCGACATCGGGCTGGCCGGACTCCTTCAGCCCGGCCGCCACTCCAGCGGCCCGGAATCCGGACGGGGCGGTGACGCTCATGGGGACACTCCGTAGGCGGTCAGGCCGGCCGTCTCCGGCAGGCCGAGCATGAGGTTGGCGATCTGGATGGCCTGGCCGGCCGCGCCCTTGACCAGGTTGTCCAGGGCGCACACGGCGATCGCGCGGCCGGCGTGCGTATCGGCCGCCACCTGCAGGTGGGCGGCGTTGGATCCCGCGGTGGGACCGGTGCTCGGCCAGCGCCCCTCGGCCAGCAGGTGCACGAAGGGCTCCTCGTCGTAGGCCGCGGCGAGCGCGTCACGCAGCGCGGACCCGGCGCCCGCCGAGGCTAGCCGCGCCGTGCAGGTGGCCAGGATGCCACGCGGCATCGGGGCCAGCGTCGGGGTAAACGACAGTGTGACCGGGGGGGACGCGGGAACCACGGGCCGTTCGGCAGAAAGGGCTTGCTCTATTTCGGGGATGTGCCGGTGCGTGCCGCCCACCTGATACGCGGACATCGACCCCATGACCTCCGTGGCCAGCAGGTCCGGCCGGGGCGAGCGGCCCGCGCCCGACGTGCCGGAGGCGGCCACGACCACGATGTCGGACGGCTCGACCAGCCCGGCCGCCAGCAGCGGGGCCAGGGCCAAGATGGCCGCGGTGGCGTAGCAGCCGGGGGCGGCCACCCGGTCGGACGCCGTGATCGCGGCCCGGGCGCCGGGAAGCTCGGGCAGCCCGTAGGTCCAGCGGCCGGCGTACGGCGTCGGGTAGTACCGGGTCCAGGCCTCCGGGTCGGCCAGCCGGAAGTCGGCGGCCAGGTCGATGATCTTGAGCTGAGCCGGAAGCGCGGCGGCCAGCCGCGCGGATTCGCCGTGCGGGAGCGCGGTGAAGAGCAGGTCGACGTCGGTCAGCAGCGCGGGATCGGCCGGGCCGAAGACGCTGTCCCGCAGGCCTGGATAACCGGTGAGCTGCGGGTGCAGTGCGGTCACGCTCGTCCCGGCGCTGCCGTGCGCGGTGACCGGGCCGATCTGTAGATCCGGGTGACCGGCCAGCAGGCGGAGCAGCTCACCGCCCGCGTAGCCGCTGGCTCCCGCGACCGCCACCGTCGCACCCATCTGCCGCTGACCCCTTTCCTGCATGCAATAGAATTCACTATAGCGCATGAATATGCAAGAGCGGCCGGGCATAGGGTGGTCCAGATGGAGTGGGAGGGCGTAGGCCGGGCGGCCCGCGTGGCCGGCTCGCTGGCGCTGCTGGTGGGCGGCGCGGGGCTGGTGGCGGGCTGCGCCTCCGCCGCGGCCGCGGGCGTCGGACCGGGGGCGAGCTGCGGCACGACCCGCACCGCGGCGAACGTGCCGGTCATCATCAAGGTGGCCAAGGGCACCGTGAACTGCGCCGCCGCGCTCCGGGTGGAGAACGAGTACGCGGCCAAGATCAGGGACGGGCAGGTCCGGGGCAACGGGGGCGGCGCACCGGTCACGGTGAGCGGATGGACCTGCCAGGGCTACCCCACCCCCGAGGTGCTGAGCACGGGAAACGCCTCGCAGTGCCACACTGGCAGCGCCGCGATCGTGGCCGTGCTCCCCGTCCCGACCCCGGCGTCCACGATGAGCACCGGCTAGCGGCTAGCGGCGCCCGTCAGGAGGTCCGGGCCCGGCGGAAGACGCTCGGCTCGGCCGGGGTCTGGTCCTCTCGCGGCTGGTCCTCTCGCGGCTGGCCGTCGCGGGCAGCACCGTTGATGCCGCGAGGCGTGCCGCTGACCGCGCTCAGGCCCCGCGTCGTGCTGATCATCTGCACCTGATCCCGGCCGCAGCCCTTGGCCCGGTACAGCGCGGCGTCGGCCGCCGACATCAGCTGGGAGAACGTGCGTTCGGTCCCGCTGTCCAGCGCGGCCACCCCGATCGACACCGTCACCTGCACGCGCTCCCCGCCGAGGGCGCCGGGCGCGATGACGGACAGCGCGGCGATGTTAGACCGGATCCGCTCCGCGATGCGCATGGCGTCGACGGCGCGGGTCTGCGGCAGCAGCAGCGAGAACTCCTCGCCGCCGAACCGCCCGGCCAGGTCATAGTCACGCAGCATGCTGGTCAGCGTGCGGGCGATCTCCTGGAGCACCTGGTCGCCGACGAGATGGCCGTAGGTGTCGTTGATCACCTTGAACCGGTCGATGTCCAGCAGGGCGATGGCCAGGGCAGTCTTGGTCCGGACGGCGCGGGCGACTTCGGTGGTCGCCCCCCGATCCCAGGTCGCTGCGTTCAGCAAGCCGGTCTTGGAGTCGACCCGCGCATCTTGGACCAGCCGGGCGTGGCGCAGGGACCGCTGCAGCAAGGTGATGAAGGGGAACGCGAAGAGCAGGGCGATCATGCTGCTGGCCACGCAGAACGTGACGATCACCGCCACGCACAGCTCGGTCACGTCGTTGTACACGGGCTCGCGGGCGAACAGCTCATCGCGGATCCGCGCGCCCGGATTCGAGCCCTTGATGGCCGTCCAGATCAGGATCTGGTTGATGGTCCACTGCACGGCCGCGCAGGCCGCCGCGACCAGCATCCAGGCCAGGGCGTGACTGGCGGGATGGGCGGCCGCGCCCGGGGCCAGCCGGATCAGGGCGTGGAAGGCCAGGGCGGCGCCGACATAGCTCAGCCCGACGACGGCCGCGCTGAAGACCCGCCGGTACGGGGGGCCGCGGTGGATACGCCATTGGGTGAGGGCCATCCGGACGATGGGGAGCAGCGGCACGTAGACCAGCGGCAGCAGCAGGGCGGCGGGAAGTTCCCAGGTCGCGTACACGTCCTTGACCACGCCGTTGTTCTCGCCGCTGCGCCGGGTCAGCTCGACGGTGGCGGCGCTGGAGGCCAGCAGGCCGGCAAACAGCGCGAGATCGCGGGCGTGGACCGTAACCGAGCTCGCCGCCAGCCCGAGGACGACGGCATCGGAGAGCACGACGACGATGACGAAGGCGAGCAGCCAGTCCGGAAGCTTCCAGAGCAGCCAGTCCCGAAGCTTCCAGATCGGCCAGGCTCGGACTCCGCTGCTTCGCTCGTGGATCGAGCGAACCGGTGTCTGTTCGGCAGCCACTAGCACCTTGAACCTGTGTGGGGGGCGACACGTACCACCTAGTGTCCCGGATTGCCCCGGCATCGGCTGCCGAACGTCAAAATATGGCTACTTAACGAGGTTGATTGTTACCTTGTTTGATTACACAGAGTGCCCGCATCATCACTTTACGCACGTCACCGGCGTCGCGCGTCCGAGATGCCCGGACATTTCAGATTTGTACCCGTTGTCCTGCGGTCATCCGCTATGCTCCGCGACTTGACCTAGCGTAACCGCCCGCCGAGAGGAGTCATCGTGCGTACCACTACCTGGATCTGAGCACTTTCCGCCGAGCTCATGACCGACTCGGGCCGATGGCCAGCAGCGATCAGGCCCAGGCTGGCTAAGGAACCCTGGGCCCGGCGGAATACGCTGGGCGTGTCCGCGTGGTCGTTCGGCCCGCGGGCCGCGGCACCCGTTCCCGGACCGCTGATCGCGCTCAGGCCCCTGCTGGTGCTGATCATCTGCACCTGATCACGGCCGCCGGCCTTGGCCCGGTACAGCGCCGCGTCCGCCATCGCCAGTAGCTGCGAGAGTTCGCGCTTACCGCCGCTATCCAGCGCCGCAACCCCGATCGAGACCGTCACCTGCACCCGCTCCCCGCCGGTTGCTCCCGGGGCGATGATGCTCAGGGCCGCGATCTTGGCGCGCACCCGCTCGGCGATACGGAACGCGTCCACGGCCCGCGTCTGCGGCAGCAGGAGCGAGAACTCCTCCCCGCCGAACCGCCCGGCCAGGTCGTAATCGCGGAGCAAGGCGTTGAGGGTGTTGGCGATCTCCTTGAGCACCTGGTCGCCGACCAGGTGACCGTAGGTGTCGTTGATGACCTTGAACTTGTCGATGTCCACCATCGCGATCGCCAGCGGCGACTGCGTCCGCACCGCCCGGGCGACCTCCACCGTCGACTCGCGGTCCCAGGTCGCCGCGTTCAGCAGGCCGGTCTTGGAGTCATTGCGCGATTCGCTGACCAGCTGCATGTGGCTTAGCGACCGCTGCAGCAGCGTGACGACGGGCAGTGCGGCCACGGCGAGCAGCGGGTCCCCGGCCACGCCAAAGGTCACCAGGATAGCAATGCTGATCTCCGCTGCGTCGTTGTAGAGCCCCTCGCCGCCGAAGAACGCCGTGCGGACATTCGCGGACCGGTTGGCCCCCTTGACGGCCGGGATGACCAGGGCCTTGTTCACGGCCCACTTGACCAAGGCGCTGAGGATCACCAGCGCGGTCCATACCGTGTCCCGGCTGAGCGCCCCACCCGTATTCTGCGGGACGAGACCGGACAGGCCGTGGAAGGTGAGCGACGCGGCACCGTACGACAGGCCGACCGCCGCGGCGCTGAACACCCGCCGGTACGGGGGCGATGGCGCGACCCGCCACTGGAACAGCGCGGCGTCGGCAATAGGGATGATAAGCGCGAAGAACGGCGGCAGCAGGATGGCGACCGGCAACTCCCAGACACCCTGGACGTCCTTCATCAGGCCGCCCTGTTCCCCGGCCTTCCTGGTCACTTCGACGGCGGCCACCGCGCAGACCAGGAGCAGGCCGAACAGGGCCAGCTCGCGGCGGGAGTAGCCGCCGAACGGCGCCGCGACACCGATGGCGGCCAAGGCCACGGTCACGATCGCGATCACGTAGACGGTGAGCCAGCGGGGCAGGGACCAGATCGCCCAGTCACCGATGGCCTTCACCTGCCATGACAAGCGGCGAGTCACGCGCATCAGTGCCTCATTCATCCGGCCTGCCGCCTCGCCACCTGCCTAGAACCTGTCCGCCCATTGTCCCGCACTATAGATGCCGAAGAGCGCAAAACGTGAAATCACGGCTACTCACTGGCATAACAATACCCTCTTTGCTGGGTTTGTTCCTCCTGGTGCCTCAGCAGTACCAAGGTTGCGGCCAGTCATGTCGGATTCATCTCTATTTCCGACATTAGGCACAAACTACCCCCAGTTCGCAATTGCGGGCACAATGGGTAACCGCGATGCCTGACCAAGTATGCGCAGGCCGGAAACAAGAACGGCCAGACGCGGCGGAGGCTGAACCATAGCCTCAGGCTGGACGTTTACATTAGTCACTCAGAGGATTCATATGAGTACATAGAGAGATGATCGAGTCAGTTGCCACCCTCGGACCCGATCTCACCCTGTCTACCCCTATCCTCCGCCACCGAACACGAACGGGAGGCCGCCATGCGCGACGACCGCTGGACCTAGCCTGACCTGCGACCACGCCGCCCCAGACCAGACGAAAGGAGCCCCGCCGTGCGCGACGACCGCTGGACCTGACCCGGCCTACGACCAGCCCGCCCCAGACCAGAGGAAAGGAGCCCCATCATGCGCGACGACAGGTGGACCTGACCCGGCCTGCGATCAGCCCGCCCTAGACCAGACGAAAGGAGCCCCGCCATGCGCGACGACAGGTGGACCTGACCTTAAGCCCGCTGATGGCGTCCATCCGCGCTACGCGACCACGCGCCGCGCGCGGCGCTGACCGCGACCGCCAGCGCTACAACGGCGCCGACAGCGCCGGCCACGGCGATGACCAGGGCCGGGGAGTGATGCTCGGCCGCGGCCCCGGCCAGGATCATGACTGCGCCCTGTCCTAGGCTCATCGCGCTCTGTGCCGCGCCGAAGGCCTGACTGCGCTGTTCTTGCGGTGCTGCCTGCACGAAGGCGGCGTTGGCGGCCAGTTGATAGGCGGCGCACAGACCCGACGCGACCAGGATCAGCAGCGCGATGTACAGGCCGGGCTGGCAGAAGAACAGGACGAGAACCGCGCACGCACAGAAGGCCAGCGGGCCCATCAAGCGCAGCCTGGTCTGCGGAGCGACGAAACGGCTGAACACCAGGGCCCCAGCGGTTTGGCCGAGAGAATTGGCGGCTAGGATCACGCCCACGGCGGCGGCACCGCCGCCGAGGGTACGCGCGAGGGGGGCTGCCACTCCCTCGCAAGCGTTGTAGAACGCGGCCAGCAGGCCGAAGAGCATCGGCGTGCGCAGGGCCGGGCGACCCAGCACAAGCCGGGCGCCGACGAAGATGCCGGCCAGCCGCGATGACTCGCGCTGATCGCTCGGCGCGGGCGCGGGCCGCCGACGGATCCAGCCGCGGAGGATGAGCGCTGCCACGCCGAAGGTCACGGCGTCGATGACCAGTGATGTCCGCGTACCGAAGAAGCCGACCACCGCGCCGCCCACCGCGAACCCGAGAACCTGGGCGAACTGATAGGTGGTCAGCCCGATCGCGGTCCCCACCACGTATGTGTCACCGGTGAGCACATCGGGGAAGATCGCCGCCCGGGCCGCGGCGAACGGGGCCTCGGCGAGCGTTACCACGAAGAGCAACGCCACCACGATGGCGAGGGGGATGCGCGGGATGGCCATGACCAGGACGAGCAGGCCCTGGATGAGGCTACACGCGATCATCACGGCCCGCCGCGGGTACCGATCCGCCAGCCAGGCCAGCGTGATGCCGCCGATGAAGGTCGGCACGATGCTGACCGCGAACGTGACCGCGGCCAGCAGCGCCGAACGGGTCCGGTCATAGACCAGCACGGTCAGCGCGACCCGCGCCAGCTGGTCGCCGACCACGGACAACAGCTGGGCCAGCCACAGGGCACGGAACTCCGCAACTGCGAATACGTCGCGGAACGAGGTTCTCGCGGCCTGCTCGGTCGCGACCCCCCGGGCCACCGCGTGCCTGGTTATGTCGTCCTCCGGCTCAGCGCGCGCTGTCGTCTTCGGTAGTCACATCCTGACCGACAGTTGCCTACGATTGCAACAGACCGGGTTACACCGTACCGAGCGGTGCTAGTGCCGCAAACGGGGCGAGACCGTCAGCCGCTGCGCAGAACCGCGCCGACCCGGCGCTGCGCCTCGGCCACGGCCGCGTCGCGGGCGTCGGCGGTCTCGGCCGCCGTGAGCGTCCGGTCCGGGGCGCGGAAACGGAGCGTGTAGGCCAAAGACTTGCGGTCCTCGCCGATCTGGGCTCCGGTGTAGACGTCGAACAGCCGCACGTCCTCGAGCAGGTCCGCGGGCGCGCCGGTCACCAGCGCGGCCTCCACCTCGGCCGCGGGCACGGCGGCGTCCACGATCAGCGCCACGTCCTGAATGGCCAGCGGGTACGCCGACAGCTGGGGAGCCTGCACCGGGCCGACGCTCTCGGCCGCGGCGAACAAGACCGACAGGTCGAGTTCCATGGCGCAGGTCCGTTCCGGCAGCCCGAAGGCCTCGATCACCCGGGGATGCAGCTCGCCGGCGTGCCCGGCCAGCCACTCCCGCGGCTGCCCGTCGCGCGGCCCGGCCGGTGCCTCGCCGTCTCGCGGCCGGCCGGCGGCGTCGTCCGGGCCGACCTGGGCGTAGATCGCCGCGCACCGCCCCGGGTGCCAAGGCGCGTACACCTCGGCCCGCACGTCCAGCGGCACCCGGCAGATCCGCCCGACCGCGCGAGCCGCCTCGATCGCGTCCGCCCACGACGACGCGCGGCCCGGTCCCCACCACCCGTTGAGCTCACGGGCGCCGGTCAGGACCGCCGCGATGCGCTGCGGCTGGTCCGGCAGCGCGGCCTCCAGGGTGGCCAGCTCGGCCACCGTGGGGCCGCGGTCCACGGTCAGGATCGGGGCCGCGGGGGCGGCGCCTGGCCGCGGCCGGAAGACCAGCCCGATCTCGAACAGCGCCGCGTCGGCGAAACCCCGGCCGATGTTCCGGNNGGCGCGAGCCCGAGCCGGTCCGCGTCGGACCGCGATGCGAACGGCCAGGACATCACCTCGACGTAGCCATCCTCGGCCAGCACCCGGCCCACCGACCGGCGCAGCCGCTGCCGCGGGGTCAGCCCCCGTCCGGCCAGCGCCCGGGGCATCCGGCTCGCTATGTTCTCGTAGCCCTCGAGCCGGATTACCTCCTCGGCCAGGTCGGCCGGGTCGGTCAGGTCGGGTCGCCAGGACGGCGGCGTGACGTCCAGCACCGACACCGGGGCCGGCGATGATTCCGGTGGATACTCGGCGGTCTCCTCCGGCTCAGCTCCCGCCCGCCACGGGGCGACGGTGGGCGAGGCCGTGCGGGTCTGGACCACCGTGCATCCCACCTCGCGCAGCCGCCGGACGACGGTGTCCCGGCCATACACCACACCCGCCACTCGATCCGGGTAGTCCACCGCCATCGAGATCACCACGGTGGGCACGTCGGCTTGCGCGTGGGTGCAGCCCGGCACCACAGCACCGCCGCCCAGCCCGGCCAGCAGGGCGACCGCCTTGGCCGTGGCGCGCAGCGGCAGCTCGCGGTCCACGCCGCGCTCGAACCGGTAGGACGCCTCGCTGTGCAGCTTGTGCCGGCGGCTCATCGTGGCCGTGCCGCGGGCGTCGAAATGGGCGGCTTCAATCACCAGGTCGGTCGAGGTCTGGTCGATCTCGGTGGACAGGCCGCCCATGGTCCCGGCCATGGAGATCGGCCCGGAGGAATCGGTGATCAGGATGTCCCGCGGGTCCAGCGTCCTGACCACGTGGTCCAAGGTCTCCAGCCGCTCCCCCGGACGGGCCCGCCGCACCACGATCTCGCCGGCCAGCTTGGACCGGTCGAACGCGTGCATCGGCTGGCCAAGCTCCAGCATCAGGTAGTTGGTCACGTCCACGGCGAGCGAGACCGGCCGCAGGCCGCACCGGGCCAGCCGGACCCGCATCCACAGCGGGGTGCTGGCCTCCGGGGAGAAGCCGCGCACCTCGCGCAGCACGAACCGGTCGCAGGCGGTCGGGTCGTCGATTCGGGCCGGGTAGACGTCCGGGCCGATGAAGTCCAGGGGTCCGCCCAGCAGCGTCGCGTCGGGCAGCGCGGTCGAGGCCGGATCGGTGAACGGCACGCCGTACGCACTGGCCAGCTCGCGGGCCAGACCGCGGACGGACACCGCGTAGCCGCGGTCGGGCGTGACCGCGATCTCGAGCACCTCATCGCGCAGGTGCGCGTAGGCCACGAAGTCCGCGCTCAGCGGCGCGTCCGGCGGCAGCACGATGATGCCGGTGTGGTCATCACCGATGGCCAGCTCGCTGGCCGAGCAGATCATCCCCTCGGAGATGTGGCCGTACGTCTTGCGTGCGCCGATCCCGAACCCGCCGGGCAGCATCGCCCCGGGCAGCGCGAGCGCGACCCGGTCTCCGACCACGAAGTTGGTCGCGCCGCAGATCACCCCGGACGCCTCGTCGGGCGGCGCGTCGAGTTGCGCCTCGGAGACGGCCACCCGGCAGTACCTGATCGGCTTCTTCAGCCCGGTCAGCTCCTCGATCGAGAGCACCTGGGCGATCACCACGCCGCGGATGTCGTGCCCGACCGACTCCAGCGCCTCGACCTCGAGGCCCGCGGCGGTCAGCCGCCGGGCCACCTCGGTCACGTCGACCGGCTCGGGCAGCCGCGCGTACTCGCGCAGCCAGGAAAGCGGCACTCGCATCAGATCTCCATCCCGAACGCCCGGCTGAACCGGACGTCGCCGTCCACCGCGTCCCTGATCTCGGTCAGCCCGTGCGCGATCATCAGGCTGCGCTCGATGCCGAGCCCGAACGCGAACCCGCTATACCGGTCGGGGTCGATCCCGCAGGCCACCAGCACGCGGGGGTTGACCATGCCGCAGCCGGCGATCTCGATCCAGCCCTGCGACCGGCACACCCGGCACGGATCGCCGCCCGGCTTGGCCGAAGCGCCGCGGCACAGGTGGCATTCCATCGATACGTCGCCGGACGGCTCGGTGAACGGGAAGTAGTCGGGCCGAAAGCGCGTACGCAGCCCCACCCCGAACATCGCGTCCACGAAGGCCTGGATCGCCCCGCGCAGGTCAGCCATGGTCAGGCCCTCGTCGACCGCGAGCCCCTCGATCTGGTGGAACACCGGGCTGTGCGTGGCGTCGAGCGCGTCGTGCCGGTAGGTGCGGCCGGGGCTGACCACGTACAACGGCAGCGGGCGGGTCAGCATGGACCTGATCTGCACCGGCGAGGTCTGCGTGCGCAGCACCATGCCGGACCTGCGCTTAGGCCCCTCGGCACTCTCGATGAAAATGGTGTCCTGCGCATCCCGGGCCGGGTGGTCAGGCAGCATGTTGAGCGCGTCGAAGTTGTACCACTCGGCTTCGACCTCGGGTCCCTCCGCGACCTCGTAACCCATGGCCACGAACACGTCGGACAGCCGGTCGGCGAGCAGCGTGACGGGATGCCGGGCCCCGGGCGGGACCCGGCCGCCGGGCAGGGTCACGTCGACCGCCTCGGTGATCAGCACCTGCCGGTCGCGCTCGGCTTCGAGCTGGGCCTGACGCCGCTTGATCGCCTCGCGCACCTGGCCGCGGGCCGCGCCCACTCGCCGTCCGGCCTCGGCCCGGTCCTGCGGCGGCAGCGCGCCGATCCCGGCGCTGGCCAGGGCCAGCGGCGAGCGGTCGCCGTCGTGCGCGATCCGCGCCGCCTTCAGTTCGTCCAGGGTCCCGGCGGCGGCCACAGCCGCGAGGGCCTGGTCGAGGGCCCGGGCTACCTCTTCAGGGCCCAGGGGGACCGATGGGTCGTTATCGTTCTCTGCGGACATAAAGGTCCTGCTTCCTGCGGGCCGTACCAAACTTCTGCTCTGCTGGGTTCGGGCGGGTCTTTCTACCGAACGACCCGTGGTGGCAGCCCACGTCAGCCGTGAAGTGCCGGTGGCTAGTGTCGCGAGGGGGTTTGGTGGGCCCGGAGATCAGCCAGCACGGCTCATGCCCAGGCGTAAGCGCCCGCCATCGCGGTGTGGATAGCCCGAAGGGACATTACCGTACCGTGCCATGACGCGTAGCCGCCGGGCGACGCTCTCAGGCCGCGATTGTCCCCGCGGGCACGATAAATCGGAACTCGGCCCCGCCGCCCGGGGCGCCCCACACGCCGATCGTGCCGCCGTGCGCTTCGACCAGGCCCTTGACGATGTAGAGGCCGAGACCGGTACCGCCCCGGCGCTTGCCGCGCCAGAACCGGCGGAACACCCGTGGTGCGACCTCCGGGGAGATGCCCTCGCCCTGGTCCCGCACGGAGACGGCGGCCGCGTCGGGCACGTCAAGGCCGACGGCGGGCGGAAGCGCCGCCTCGCCGTCCATCCGTGCTGGTTCCACCACGATAGTTACGATACCCGCGCCGTGCCGGACGGCGTTTTCCACCAGGTTGCTGAGGATCTGGTCGATCTTGTCGGCGTCCAGCCAGGTCTCGGGCAGGCCGCGGCGCACCTCGAGCCGGAAGCGGTCCTCGGCGTCGCCGGCCGCGACCCGGCCGGCGATGATCCTCCGGGCCCGGTCCGGCAGGTCCACAAGCTGGCGGTGGACCTCCATCCGGCCGGACTCGATCCGGGACACGTCGAGCAGTTCGGTAATGAGCCTGGTCACCCGGTCCGCGTCGGCGTTCACCGTTTCCAGCATCACGCGCTTCTGGTCGTCGGTGAACCTGCCCCACTTGTTGAGCAGGGTGGCCGTGAAGCCCTTGACGCTGGTCAGCGGCGAGCGCAGTTCGTGCGCGACGGTGGAGACGAGCTCGGCGCGGCTGCGTTCCAGCCGCTCTCGCTGCTCGGCCCCGCGCAGGCTGATGACCAGCCGGCGGACGGTGCACGACCGGCTCGCTCCCTGGTCCAGGTCGCGCTCGCGGACGTAGCCGATCGAGACGAGGACCTCGGTGCCGTCCGCCAGGTACAGCGAACGCTCGGGGTGGCGGGTGCGGGTCGGCAGGCCATGGTACGGATCGGCGTAGACCCACCAGTCCCGGCCGTCGTCGTCATGCAACGGCAGCACGTCGAACACGAACTTGCCGGTCACTTCGGCCGGGTCCAGCCCGGTCAGGCGGGCCGCGACCCGATTGAACACGATGATGCGGCCGACCTCGTCGGCGACCACCACCCCGTCCGGCAACTCATCGGCCAAGACCAGGCTCCCGATCGGGACGGGGCCTTCCGGGACCGGGCTGCTGCCGAGGTGACGACCGTAGGTGGTCTCGCGGTTCGGTGTGGGCGATGCCGCCCCGCTCCCTATGAGCTCGTCCACTTCAGCGAAGCCTCCGTCCGGCGAGACCGCACGACAAGCGTCCGGGCGGCCGGATGTGGTCACGGTTTGGGTGACGGATTGTGATCAGACTCTAGCGCTTAAACCGTCATTGTGACAGTCCTGAGACGTGAATTCTCTATGTTGTAGCCCAAATACCCTACGCCGCCAGATACTACTTACGTACCAGCTNNCCGTAAATGGGCACCGCGACCGGCTCGTCGGCCAGCGCGACCAGATCGGGCGGCAAGCCCCACGCCTCGTTGCCGAACATCCACGCGGTCGGCTCGCTCAGCCGGGCCTGGACGTCCGGGTCGTCCAGGGGGCGCCCGGTCCGCCCGTCCGCGGCGACGATACGCAGCCCGGCTGCTCGCATCGCGGCGACCGCTTCCTCAAGCCGGGCGCCGGCCACCACGGGCAGGTGAAACAGGCTGCCGGCCGAGGCCCGCACGCACTTGCCGTTGTACGGGTCGACCGAGGCGTCAGCGAACACCACGGCCTGCGCGCCAGCCGCGTCGGCGGTACGCAGCACGGTGCCGGCGTTGCCGGGGTCCCGGACGTTAGCCAGCAGGGCCACCAGGACGGGCGCCTGCAGCTCGCTCGCGACGTCGGCCAGCGGGACGTCGACGAACCCGCACACGGCCAGCAGACCCTGCGGGGTCACCGTCTGGGCCAGCTCCTCCATCACCTCTGCGCTGACCACGTGCACGGGCACGCCCGCGCCTTCGGCGGCGGAGACGAGGTCCTGGTGCCTGGTCCGCGCGGGCACGGTCACGAACAGGTCGCTGACCTTGGCTCCGCAGCTGAGCGCCTCCGCCACGGCTTGCGGGCCCTCGGCCAGGAAGGCCCGCTCACGCTGGCGGAACGCGCGCTTGGTCAGGCGACGTGCGGCTCTTACCGGCCCAGGGGGGTTGACCCCCCTGGAACTCCCCGCATTCCCGCCGCGGTTCTCGCCGGTGTATCGCGCGGTCGGGGGGCCGTCGGCCCCCGCGAGCCGCGCGATGGGGCTACGCGCCCCCTTACCTGCCACTAAGCCGCCGCGGACCCTGACGCATCGGGCAGGGCCTTCTTCGCCACCTCGACCAGGGCCGAGAAGGCCGACTCGTCCGCGACGGCCAGTTCGGCCAGCATCCGCCGGTCGACCTCGACCCCGGCGACCCGCAGGCCCTGGATGAACCGGTTGTAGGTCATGCCGTTGGCGCGGGCGGCGGCGTTGATCCGCTGGATCCACAGCCGCCGGAAGTTGCCCTTGCGATCCTTGCGGTCGCGGTAGGCGTAGGTCATCGAGTGGAGCATCTGCTCCTTGGCCTTGCGGTACAGCCGTGACCGCTGCCCCCGGTAGCCGCTCGCCCGTTCGAGGACAACCTTGCGCTTCTTGTGGGCGTTGGTCGCCCGCTTCACGCGTGCCATTGTTCTGTCTCCCTCGCGCGGGCCGGGCTACTTGCCCAGCAGCTTCTTGATCTCCTTGACGTCGCTCGGCGCGACCGTCACTTCCCCGTAAAGCCGCCGCGTAAGTCGGGACGACTTGCGCTCGAACATGTGGTTGCGGTTGGCGCGGCGGCGCATCACCTTGCCGGTACCGGTCAACCGGAATCGCTTTCCGGCACCGCTGTGGGGCTTCATCTTCGGCATGGTCGCCGTCGTCTCCGTTTCTCTGTCTTTACCGCGGTGGTTACCGCGGTCCGCCAAGGCACGCGTAGCAGTCACCGTCCCTGGCGCTGGCCCTTCGGCAGGCCAGGGGGGTGCCCCGGAGGCAGACACTGCCGCCGGGGATCGGTCCGGCCGGTGCTGGCCGGCTAGGCCGAACCCGATACCACGGCGCCGTCGGCGGCGGGCTCGCTCGCCGCAAGTTCGGGCGCCGCTGTTGCGGCTAGGTCGTCCTGAGCAGCGGGCGCCTCGGGGCGCGGGCTGGGGACGGACTTGCTTTGCGTCTGGGCGGCGTGTGCCTTGGCTTCACTCTTCTTCTTGTGCGGGCCGATCACCATGATCATGTTCCGCCCGTCCTGCTTGGGCGCCGACTCCACGAAGCCGAGCTCCTCAACGTCTCCGGCGAGACGCTGCAGCAAGCGGAAGCCTAGTTCGGGGCGTGACTGCTCACGTCCCCTGAACATGATCGTCACCTTGACCTTGTCCCCAGCCTTGAGGAACCGCTCGACGTGGCCCTTCTTGGTGCCGTAGTCGTGCGGGTCGATCTTCGGCCGGAGCTTGATCTCCTTGACGATCGTCTGAGTCTGGTTCTTGCGCGACTCCCTGGCCTTGACCGCGGCTTCGTACTTGAACTTGCCGTAGTCCATGAGCTTGGCCACTGGGGGCCGGGCAGTCGGGGCAACCTCGACCAGGTCGAGGTCCGCTTCTTGAGCTAGCTTGAGTGCGTCGTTGATCGAGACGATCCCGATCTGCTCCCCCTTCGGCCCTACGAGCCGGACTTCGGGAGAACGGATGCGCTCGTTGATGCGTGCTTCGGCGCTGATGTGACCTCCTTGAGCATGTATCCCGCCGTCGGCGCGTCCGGCGGCGGTATGTTCTCGCCCTCGGTGTTCCCGGTGTCGCGGCGCCCCGCACAGAAGGACGCCGCACACGAGAAAGCCCCGCGAGCGATGCGCTTCGCGGGGCAACCACAACAACGGCGCCGTCCCATTACGGGAATGCGCCGTGCCAGCAATACCAGCAACGCTCGCGCGGTCCGCACGTATCGTCGCCGGGACTTCTGGCCAGACCCGCCTGCCTCGGTGTTAACCGGGCCGACTGGGTGGGAGGTGGTCCTCCGCTTCGCGCGCCCGGCACCTAAGCGCCGGGCTATAACAACCAACCCTAACAGCACCGGGACGCGAAGCGGTATTCCCGCCGGGACAGGGTCGGCTGGCCTGGATGGCAGCTGGCCTAGTTGAGGACCCGCTTGGTGAAGGTGCGGGTACCCAGATAGCCGAACGCCGCCGTGCCGCCGATCAGCGCGACCAGTACGGCCCACAGCGGCATGTGCCCGAGCACCGGGGTCAGCACCGCCCGCAGGCCCTCGGACATGTACACCATCGGGTTGATCAGGACCGCGATCTGCAGCCAGCGGATGTGGTGCAGCGCCGACCAGGGATAGTAGACGCAGCCGAGCATGGTGGCGGGCAGCAGGATCACCGCGAACAGCATCTGCATCTTGCGCGGATCCATGATCGTGCCGAGCAGCAGACCGAGCGAGGAGGTCAGCAGCGACGCGAAGGCCAGGATCAGGATGAACAGCGCCCAGTTGGTCACGTGCACGTGCGGAGCCTGCCCGGCCGCGTGCACGAGCAGCACGATCGGGAACACGATGACCGCGCCGATGAACGACTGGACCGCACCCGCCACGATCTTCTGGATGGCCAGCACCCGGATCGGCACCGGGGCCAGTGCCCGGTCCTCGATCGTGCGCTGCCAGGAGAACTCCATCACCAGCGGGAACGTCACGGCCATGATGCCCTGCATGAGCAGCATGGAGGCCATCAGGCCGGGCACCAAGATGGTGGCGAAGTTGATGCTCCCCTTGACGGACGCGCCCGCCGCGGCGGCGCCGCCGCCCAGGTTGAAGCCGCCGCCGATCTTGGGGAACACGTAGGCGAAGACGAAAACGAACAGCAGCGGCTGCATGACCGCCCGGGTAAAGGTGGCGATGGCGTTGCGCCGCAGCACCCGGAACTCCCGGGCCATCATGGCGTTGAACGTCTTGAGCAGGGTCGGCCGCGGCACCGGCGCGTCGGCGATCAAGGCCGCGATCTGGGCCGACGAGGGTGTCCCGCCGGGCTCGGCGACCTCGATGGGGGCTCTGCGCGTGGTAGTGGTCACTCTCGGTACTCCCGTCCGGTCAGGGTGAGGAAGACGGTCTCCAGGCTGGGCTTGAGCTGACTCGCGTCACGCACGGTCAATCCGGCGGCGGACCCGGCGGTAACGAGCTCGCCGAGCACGCCCTCCGGTTCGCTGGTGAAGACCCGGACGAAGTCGCCGTCGGCTTCCACCTTGCTGACGCCGGGGCGGTCGGCCAGCCCGGTCCGGGCGGCGAGATCTTCGGGGACCGTGTCCTCGTACCGGACCGTTATCACGGTCTCCGCGCCCGTGCTGTCCTTAAGTTCGTTCACGGTGCCCGAAGCGAGTACCTCGCCGTGGTCGATGACCGCGATCTGCTCGCACAGCGCCTCGGCTTCCTCCATGTAGTGCGTNNACGTCCGGCCGGTGCACCAGGGCCCGGGCGATGAGCAGCCGCCTGGCCTGACCGCCGGACAAGTCGGTGGACATGGCCTTGCGCCGGTCGGCCAGCCCGAATGCCTCAAGCAGCTGCGTGGCGCGG
>PLIQ01000570.1 GCA_003140115.1 Actinomycetota bacterium
CCCAGCGTCTTGACCCCGGTATAACCCGCAACACCCCACTCTCGCGCCACCAGGTCCCCGCCCATCGCCCCGCCCCCAACCCCCGACCTGATGACCGCTCAGCATGAAGCGGGCGCAGCGGCCCTGTCAATCCCCGAATCGCAGGTATCGTTTTGACGAACATTGACCACCAAAGTGCGAGGCCGCAAAAGGGGCCGCCGGACATGCCCAAGTTCGAGTACGCCCCCGCGCCGGAGTCCCGCGCGATCGTCTCCCTCAAAGAGTCCTACGGGCTCTTCATCAACGGGGAGTTCACGGCCAGTGCGGACGGCCGCGCGTTCAAGACCATCTCGCCCGCCACCGAGGAGGTCCTGGCCGAGGTGGCCGAGGCGGGCCCGGCCGACGTGGACCGCGCGGTGACCGCCGCCCGCCGGGCCTACGAGGGCACCTGGTCCGCGCTGCCGGCCAAGGAGCGCGGCAAGTACCTGTTCCGCATCGCCCGGATCATCCAGGAACGAGCCCGCGAGCTGGCCGTCCTGGAGTCCCTCGACAACGGCAAGCCGATCCGGGAATCGCGCGACGTCGACATCCCGCTGGTGGCGGCGCACTTCTTCTACCACGCCGGCTGGGCCGACAAGCTCGAATACGCGGGCTACGGCCCGGCACCAAAACCCCTCGGGGTAGCCGGCCAGGTCATCCCGTGGAACTTCCCGCTGCTCATGCTGGCCTGGAAGATCGCCCCCGCGCTGGCCTGCGGCAACACGGTGGTACTCAAGCCGGCCGAGACCACGCCGCTGACCGCGCTGACCTTCGCCGAGATCTGCCTGCAGGCCGACCTGCCGCCGGGCGTGGTCAACATCCTTACCGGCGCCGGCGACACGGGCAAAGCCCTGGTCACCCACCCCGGGATCGACAAGGTGGCGTTCACCGGATCCACTGAGGTGGGCAAGGAAATCGCCAGGGCCTGCGCGCCCACGCGCAAGAAGGTGACCCTGGAACTGGGCGGCAAGGCCGCCAACATCGTGTTCGAGGACGCCCCGGTCGACCAAGCCGTCGAGGGCATCGTGAACGGCATCTTCTTCAACCAGGGACACGTCTGCTGCGCGGGCTCCCGGCTGCTGGTCCAGGAGTCCCTCTACGACCAGGTGCTGGCCTCACTCCAAAACCGCCTCAAGACACTCCGCCTCGGCGACCCGCTGGACAAGAACACCGACGTGGGCGCGATCAACTCCGCGGCCCAGCTGGCCAAGATCCGCGAGCTGTCCGAGGTCGGCGAGGCCGAGGGCGCGCAACGCTGGTCGCCGCCCTGCGAACTGCCGGTCAAGGGCTTCTGGTTCCCGCCCACCGTGTTCACCGGGGTCTCCCAGGCGCACCGCATCGCGCGCGAGGAGATCTTCGGCCCGGTGCTGTCCGTACTGACCTTCCGGACCCCGGCCGAGGCGGTGGAGAAGGCCAACAACACCGCGTACGGGCTGTCCGCCGGGGTCTGGACCGACAAGGGGTCGCGGATCTTGTGGATGGCCTCCCGGCTGCGGGCCGGGGTGGTGTGGGCCAACACGTTCAACAAGTTCGACCCGTCCTCGCCGTTCGGAGGCTACAAGGAATCCGGCTACGGCCGGGAAGGCGGCCGGCACGGGCTGGAGGCCTACCTCGATGTCTGACACCGGAGCCGCGCCTGCTCGCCTGGCCGTGCGCAAGACGTACAAGCTGTACATCGGCGGGGCCTTCCCCCGCTCTGAGAGCGGAAGGTCCTATGTGGTGACCGACCACCAGGGCGGGTTCTTGGCCAACGCGGCCCTGGCCTCCCGCAAGGACGCCCGGGACGCGGTGGTCGCCGCCCGCAAGGCGTTCGGCGGCTGGTCGGCGGCGACCGCCTACAACCGGGGCCAGGTGCTGTACCGGGTCGCCGAACTGCTCGAGGGCCGGCGCGCCCAGTTCACCGCCGAAGTCCGCGCGGCCGAAGGCCTGGGCGCCCGGCAGGCCGAAGCCGTGGTGGACGCGGCTATCGACCGCTGGGTCTGGTATGCGGGCTGGGCCGACAAGATCGCCCAGGTGCGCGGGGCGGCCAACCCGGTGGCCGGCCCGTTCTTCAACTTCTCCCTGCCCGAGCCCACCGGCGTGGTCGCGGTGATCGCTCCGGAGGCCTCCAGCCTGCTCGGCTTCGTCTCGGTCGTCGCGCCCGCGGTCGTGACCGGCAACACGGTGGTGGCGCTGGCCAGCGAGCGCTGCCCGCTGCCCGCGGTGTCCCTGACCGAGGTGCTCGCCACCTCCGACGTGCCCGGTGGGGTGATCAACGTGCTGACCGGCCGCGCGGCCGAGGTCGCGCCCTGGCTCGCCTCGCACATGGACGTCAACGCGATCGACCTGACCGGCGCGCCGGACCCCCTGGCCGATGACCTGGCTGTCGCCGCCGCCGACAACCTTAAGCGGGTCCTCCGCCCCGGCGCCGAGGACTGGACCCAGCCCCCCGGCCTCAAGCGCATCCTCGCCTACCTAGAGACCAAGACCGTCTGGCACCCCACCGGCACCTAACCCGCCCCATCCGCCTCCCCAGCCCCAAACCGGGGCAGCAGCGGCCCGCGGTGCGTCCCGGCCCCCGCGCAGCGCATCCCGGTTTCCGTGTCGATGACGCATCGTGCCTGCTCTTGCAGATACAAGGTGACATCGACCCGCATCTAGCCGCGGGACCGGCCGCGTAGCCCGAGGCCGTCACCCCGACGGTCATGACATCCGTCACGCTCAGGACCGGAGCTGTCGCACTGGGCCAGCGCCAGGCACGCGCCTAGCGTTGAGGACATGACGACGAGCGCTCAGTCCCCGGCCCCGATCCGTAATCACAGCCGCCTCTGGTCGGCCGCGAAGATCGTGGTCTTCGACATCGCCGGCCCGCTGGCGGCGTACTCGATGCTGCGTTCGGCCGGGCTGAGCGCCGTATCGGCCCTGGTCCTGAGCGGCGTCCTGCCTGGCGTGGCCGTGCTGGGCGGCCTGATCCGGCACCGCCGCTTGGATGCCGTCGGCGCCCTGGTGCTGGCTGGGATCGCCGTCGGCTCGGCCCTGGGCCTGCTCAGCGGCAACGCCCGCCTGATGCTGGTCGAAGGCTCGGTGCCCACCGCGGTGTTCGGGCTGCTGTGCCTCGCCTCGCTGCGGTCGCGCCGGCCGCTGATCTTCCGGTTCGCCCTGGAGTTCATGGGGGGTGACACCCCCCGCGGCCGGGACTTCGACGGCCTGTGGCAGTACGACGGATTCCGTCACGCCTTCTGGCTCTTCACCGTGGTCTGGGGCGTGACCTACCTGGCCGAAGCCGCGGCCCGGATCGTCATCGTCGAGACCACCTCGACCGGCACCGCCCTGGTCGTCTCCAAGTTGATGCCCTATGCCGTCGGCGGGGTCCTGGCCGCCTGGATGACCATCTACGGCCGCCACACCCGCCGCCAAGGCGAGCGCATGGCCGCCGCGGCCATCCTGCGCGAGGCCGCGCTCGAGCCGGCCTCAGCCTGAGACGGTCAG
>PLIQ01000075.1 GCA_003140115.1 Actinomycetota bacterium
GCCAGCGTGTCCAGCCGCTTGACCAGGGCGTGGCTGGCCCCGGCCCCGTCGCAGGTGACCATCAGCTTCCGCCTGAACCGCGGCGGGATCGCGGCGATCGCCGCGTCGGTGATGGCCAGATGGTCAGCGGCGGTATTCGATCCGGCCGACCCGCGGCGCAGCATCCAGGCCAGCGGCTCGCCGCCGGTGTTATCGCATACCCCGATCAAGGGGTGATGGCCGTAGCCTTTGAAATTCGCCTCCGCGAGTTCCTTGTCGGAGTGCGCGAACGTCACGGTGGCATCCAGCCGGATGCACGTCACCCCCTCCAGGGTCCGGTCCGCCAGCCGCACCCCCGGCAGCGCGCCATGCCGGGCCGCGACCTGCGCCCACGCGTGCCGGCGGGCCGTATTCACCGCCGCCGTGATCCGCCGGTCCGCCCGCGCCCCGCCCCGGGCGATCTCCGCCAGCGTCCGCCACGCCGTCGGCACCGACGCCACCAGCCCGAACAGCTCCCGCTGATCGCGCATCACCCGGAAATCGGAGATCACCCGGGCGCCGTCCGCGACCGCGCACGCCAGATCAGCCAGCACCCGGCCCCGGTCATGCACCAAGAACCGCGGCGTGGCCAGCGCCCGCGACAGCCCGCCGGTCAGGCCCGTCTTATCAGCCAGATGCCGCAGCAGCACCAGCCCGGCATGCGACACGACACCCTGACCGCCGCCAGATACCTCCAGGCCCCTGGACCAACCGGTAGCATGCATGCAGAAAGTGCTCCTCGAACTCAGGACAATAAGGACTTCGAACACCCTCACTGTCCCAGCTCAGGAGCACTTTTTACGTCAGGCACACCGCCCGGCCCTCAAACCCAATGAAAAGACAGGGCTTGTCCCGCCAAGTTGAGTCATCGGTGCGGATCGTCCCGAGCTGTTGCCGCTCGAGCATCCTTCGAACTGCCCGAAACCATCCAAACCAGTGGTGGCGATCACCTCTACCTCCATCACGAGGAAGACGCTGTGACCGAGTTCTTTAGTTGGCCGCTGGGCATCGATAGTTGGCCACTGCGGGCTATCGCGAGGGTGCGACGATGATGATGGCCGCTAGCAGCGATTATCGATAGTCCTGGCAAGCGAGGTCGCGATGGTGCCGAGTTCGGCTTTCAGGCTGGTGTAGTGAGGCCCGGGGTGGCCGGGGTCCAGCAGTTTCCATGCGCTTGTCCACTGGGTCCAGGGCTTCCGGAGGTTGGGAGGCATGATGGCCTCGATAGGCCGCGGGGCGAAGAGGTGCTCGCCGGAGGTGACCTGGACCCAGACGTAGATGGAGGCGAGCTGGCGTTTCCGGTCCCCGAGATCGGGCTGCTGCGGGCCGGGAGCGGGAGGCAGCCGGGCGGTGATGCTCGTCCAGGTTTCCTCGTCGATGCACCAGGTCCCGAGGGCCTGTCGCCGGGCCTGGTAATCGACCAGTGGCGTTGCCGGGTTGTCGAGCTCGCGTGTCAGGGCTTCCAGCGCGTTCTCGAAACTGAGGGGACCGTACTGCTTCCTGGCCCCGGAGTGGACGTGGCTTGCTCCGGTGTAGATGCCGTAGCCGGGCCAGGCGGTGCCGGCTGATGCGATTCCCAGGGCCTGGGCGGCATCGTGGAGGGAGCCGCCGGCGACCATCTGGACGAGCCGGAGTGCTGCTGTCCGCCGGATGAACCGGCCGCTGACGCCGGCGATCGGCATGAAGTGACGGGCATGCCAGTCCTGGGGCAGGAAGGCCGGGATGTTCTTCAGTCCCCAGCGCCCGGGGCGAAGGGCAGCGTCGCGCCGGCCTCGGGAGCCGCCTGTCTTGGTGAAGGTCCGCAGGACAGGAGCGTAGGCGGCCTGCAGGCCCTCGGAGCACGGGATCGCCATCCGGGTCATGCTGAGGCCCCAGCGGCTCTGGCCTGCGTTCCGGGTGCCGAAGGGCAGGAGAAGCAGTAGTTGCTCGCGGATATCGTCGCGGCTTCCGGCGAGGATGCGGTCTGCGATGCGCGCGAGCCCGCCGCTGGCGGCGGCATCCGCGGGTGGGAAGGTGAAGCCGGCCCTGGTGCGGGATGCGTCCCCCGGGGATCCTGCATGCCGGGCGGCAGCCTGTTCCCGGAGCGAGTCGATGTGCTGGTCGATGGCCGACGCGGTGTCCTCGTCCGGGCTCAGGTGCCGGGCTGCCGGCCAGGTGGAGCAGGCCAGGAGCGCGAGCGCCCGGAGGTCGGAGAAGTAGCTGGCCGGCGGTGCCGGCATTCCCGCGCTGAGCGTGGCGGCGGGGCCGTCCGGATCAAGGAGGCCGAGGATCTTGTCCTGGAGGATGATCAGTCCGGGGCCGGCCGGGCGGCGCCGGCTGTCCTGGTCGAGCCGGGTCCCGCAGCAAGGCGGGCGCCGTCCCGTGCCCTGGGCGATCTCGGTGCGGCACTGGGCGGGATGCAGGCCGGACGCCAGCATCGCGGGCAGCAGGGCGGCATTCCTGCCGGGCCGTCGTCCCCGGATGACCTGGCCGCACCCGGGGCAAAGGTGCTCCAGCAGCCGCCTGTGGGCGGGGCAGGCGAAGACGACGGGCAGGTGCCACGCCTTGAGCCAGGGGCCGCCGAACGACTCTTGGATGGCCGACCCGTCGCCGGCGAGGCATTCCGGGCAGTATCGCGTTGCCGGGGCGAGGATCAGCCTGCCGTCAAGGCGCCGGGCCCCTCGTGCCTTGCTTTCAGGGGAGGTGATGACGGGCGGGTATCGCTCGTGCCAGGTGCCCATGCCGAGCTGGGCGGCCTGGACGCCGGTGAGCCGGGTCATCCGGGTGAAGGTGCTGCTGTCCGTCTCCGGGATCCCGGCCAGCAGGATGACGGGGATGTGCGTCCCGCTGGCTCCGTCCGGGGCGAGCCCGGCTAGCTTCGCGATCTTCGCGGGCGGCTGGTTCAGCCGGCAGGAGAGCCGCAGGAGGAACCCCGGGAGGGATTCGCCGGGGATCGGGATCAGGCTCCTGGGCAGCGGCCTGGGTGCGGGCATCGCTGGTCAGCCTGCGGTCTCGCTGGCGGAGGTGCCCGGGTCGTCGAAGACGGTGTTCCGCGGCTTGCGCCGTTTCCGGGCCGGCCGGGCGGGTGCCGGGGGAATGTCGGGGATCTCGCCCGCGTCGGGGTCGAGTCCGGGCAGGTCGGCGGGGCTGACAGTGAGGGTGTCGAGGAGCCCGGTGGTGATCGTCTCGGCGCCGGTCTCGATGGCGTGGCGGCATCCCGCCTGGATGAGTTTCTTGAGCAGGCCGACGATGCCGTTGGTGCGGCCGAACAGGTACTCGGGCATGCTGCCGCCGCTGAGCATGCCGTCGCAGTCGTTCAGGAGGCGGAGCTGCTGCTCGATGCCGACGAGGTGGGCGGTCCAGGCGGCAGGGCCGTCCGGGGCGCCGTAGCTGAACCGGTCGAGGTCGATGAGCTCGAACCGCAGGTCGGTCTGGCCGGGGGTGTCGTCGTTGCGGCTTTTGCCGCGGTCTTTGACCGGCGGGAAGATCCACTGCCCGGTCTTCGGGTCCTTGCGGCCGTCGCGCAGCAGGCCGGACTTCGGG
Organism: Actinomycetota bacterium; assembly: GCA_003140115.1. The sequence goes on from PLIQ01000075.1 coordinate 3,541, forward strand.
ATCCCGACTCCGACGAGGATGAGGGTGGCGGGCAGGCTCATCAGCTCCCTGATGAGGTCCAGGACGTCCTGGTCGGCTTCTCTGTGCATTTTCAGCCGGGTGATGTCGTCGATCACGATCGCCTTGGTCGCGTGGTCGAAGACGGCGTCCTTGACCGTGCGGAGCAGGTCCTCCAGCCGCATGCCCTGGTAACGCTCGCCGTAGAAGTGCAGGATCCGCTGGCAGGCCGAGATCGGGGTGGCCTTGACCGGGGTGCGGACGTAGACGGCCGGCACGTGCAGGTCCAGCGTCCCGGCGACCGCGGACGGGTTCTGGTCGTAGAGAGTCAGCCACTCGTCCTCGTAGCAGGCCACGGCCTCGCAGGCGGTCTCGGTCTTGCCCTGGCAGGCGCCGCCGTTGATCATCAGGCCGGGCCTGGTGTCCGGCCCGTGGCAGAACGCGCCGGTCTCGATCAGGGACCGCATCTGCCGGGAGACCAAGGCGCTCATCGGGGTTTCCTGGATCGCGAGGTTGGAGTGGGTCGCGACCCGGTGCAGGTCGTGCAGGCGCCGCTGCCGCGGCGTCATCCGGGCGCGCTCGGCGGCGGTGATTACCGGGGCCGGGACGAAGTCGCGGCGGGTCAGCCGCCACCTCGTCCAGCCTTCCAGGGTCTCGCGGTCCGGCACCGGCCCCGGCAGGAACACCGCGGGCCGGGCGGCCGGGCGGCCGGATCCCGGTCCGGGATCCGCGGTCATTCCTCGTCCTCGTGGGGAAGCGCCAGAAGGCTGGTGGAGCGCAGCTTGTCGCCGAGCGTCCCGGGCGGCGCGGGCCGCTGCGGGACGGCCTGCTCGCGGCGGCGCCGGCGCTCGGCGTCGATCGCGTCGCGGGCCCGGGTCGCCTGCTCCGGCCAGCGGAGCGGAACCACTGTTCCCCCGCCGCCGGCTTCCGCGGGTCCCCGGCCGCGCCTGTCCCTGGCTGCCTGGTCGCCCTGGGCGGTCTCGCGGGCACGGCCCTTCTTCTCCTTCTTCCCCATCTGGGAGGGCCACCGCGAGACGGGAGCGACCCCGCCGAGAAGCCTCAGCAGCACGGGCAGCAGGTCATCATCGGATTTCGGCGACAGCCCGGCGACGCGGGCCTCGCGGAGCAGTTCGTCCGCGGTCTTGTCCGAGAACGCGGGAACCTCGCCCTCGGGCGGCAGCCCGTTCCAGCGCAGCGCGTGCCATTTCCCCGGGTCGGCGGGATCCTGGAAGAACACCTGCCGCCGGTCACGGCGGTCATCGCGGATCACCCACGCGTCCTTGTGCCGGCCGCCCCGGCCGGACGGCTTTCCCTCGTACGGCTTCAGCGCCGAGTCCGCCCTGCCATACCAGAGCCCGCCGATCTTCACCCCCCGGTCAGCGTGGATCTTCACGTAATGGACGGGCAGGAGCTCGTAATACAGTTCCGCCCGCGGGATCTGCAAGGCGAACCCGCCCTGGTTCATCGCGGCAGCGAACAGCATGTTCGGGCTGTGCTCCTCGCCCGGCCCCCAGGCCGGGGCGTGCTCCCCGAGAGCCCGGTTCTGCCAGACCGAAATAATCCATTCTGCTACCACACGTTCCATTTGTGTCATCGTCAGGACGGCAGCGGCCTCGGGATCCGCCCCGCGGTCGGCGACGTCGATCCCGGTATAGCCGGGCAGGTGCTCGAACAGCAGGCTCCGAAATGCCCCGAATGCCCGTTCGCAGGCGGCCTTGTCCTGCGGCCGCAGGACCCTGGCGGGCAGGATGTTGCAGCCCAGCGCCTGCTGGGCCGCGACGGCCGTCCGGCTTTTGTAGGGACCGCCGTGGTCGGTGGTGACGGTCTCCGGGGCGAAGAACGGCAGCCCGGCGACCCGGTGCCCGGCGAAGTCCGCGACGATGCCGGCGGGGACCCCCGGATAGGGCCATTCCATCTCCGGGCCCCAGCCGTCCTGCATCGGCAGCGGCATCATGATGTCGCGCAGCATCATCGCGATGTCGACCGCGGTGTCCGACACCAGCGTGAGCCGGAACGCCACCGCCGAATGCGTGAACATGTCGAGGGCCAGCGTCAAGGAGGCGGTCACCGGGTCGCCGAACACGTGCTCGCGGACCTTCACCGGCAGCGGGGTGGTGTCCAGGGCGACGACCTGGCCGGGCCGGCTCACCGTCACGTGCACCTTCGCGGCCTCGATGCCGTCAGCCGCCCGGTCATAGCGGGGACGGGTGCCGCCCGGCCCGAACCATTCCCGCCAGGCCTTCTTCAGCGTCCAGTAGCCCGGGACCGGGACATCGGCCCCGAACTTCTCGGCGACGTACTGGGCGACCAGGACGTGCTTGTCCTTCATGCTGGTCCTGGACCGGTCCCTGGTCTCCTTCCGGACCGCGAAGATCGCCTCCCGCACCTCCTCGGTGATGCTGGGATGCCCGGCCCGCGGCCGGAGCCACCGCCCGTCGATGCACCCGGCCGGGCCCCTGTCCTTCCAGACGCCCGCCATGCGCCTCAGCGCCAGCCGGGCACGCTCCGCGTCTCCGGTCTCAAAGGACTGGAACAACTCGTCCAGCCCGCAGCGATCCGCCCGAACCGGCATCGCCTTGCTCATGGTCACCTAATAAGCACAACATGTAGCAAAGATCCTTTTGGCCTCTTCCGGTTAACGGCCCGGAATATCCCGAAAATCCCTAGCCAGCGTCGAGGCCACCTGCCTGCCGGCAGGTCGTACCGCAGGGAAACCCGTCGTCACAGCCGCCGACGTCACCGGATCCTCGCGATGGCCCGCAGCGGCCAACTATCGATGCTCATGGCCAACTAGAGGACTCGGTCACA
>PLIQ01000351.1:0-1970 GCA_003140115.1 Actinomycetota bacterium
GCCGGCCCGCTCTGGTAGCGGCCGTCGCCGCCGTCGCCGGCCCGCCTCCTCGGCCGCGAACGCTGCACCGGCCACCGAAGCACCAGCCCCTCAAACACCAGCCGCACCGGAAGGCCCAGCGGCCACTCCGGCGGTCCTGACCGAGCCCCCGCAGGCCCAGGACGGTGCTGCCTGATGTCCGCAGCGGAGCACGGCTAACGGCAGCAATGCTCCATCGCTGCCGCTCCAGCGACATCGATGTTCCAGCGGTGTCGTTGTGGTGTGCAGCACCGACTGGGGCCGGACGGTCTGGGTTCGGGGACGCGCCGGGATCTGGTAATCTTGGCGGTCGGGAGTTGCCCGCTGAGCGGGCCCCGATGTGCAAGCGAGCCGCCGTGGTGACCACCGGTGCGCCGGGCACGCAAGGAAAGCGCGACGAAAGAGAGTTCTCGGGTGTACGCGATTGTGCGCTGCGGCGGCAGGCAGGAAAAGGTCGCGCTGGATGACGTCGTCACCATCGACAAACTGGACGGCAAGACCGGGTCAAGCATCACGCTGACCGCCTTGCTGGTTGTCGACGGTGACCAGGTCATCAGCGACCCCGCCGAGGTCGGCCGCTACCAGGTCACGGCGGACATCGTCGGTGACGCGACAGGCCCCAAGATCAACATGATCCAGTACAAGAACAAGAGCGGCTACAGGCGCCGTCTGGGTCACCGGCAGCGGTACACCCAGGTGCGGATCACCGGCATCGGCACGGAGGCCAAGTCGCAGAGCGCCAAGGCTCANNCAAAGCGCGAAGCCGCAAAGCGCCAAGGCTCAAAGCGCCAAGCCGCAGACCGCAAAGGCTCAAAGCAGCGCCAAGCCGCAGAGCAAGGCCCAGGCGAAGGCGGAGGAGGACTGAGATGGCACACAAGAAGGGCGCGTCATCCAGCCGCAACGGCCGTGACTCCAAGGCCCAGCGTCTTGGCGTCAAGCGCTACGGCGGCCAGTTGGTGAACGCGGGCGAGATCATCATCCGCCAGCGCGGCACGCATTTCCACCCCGGCCCGGGCATGGGGCGGGGCAGCGACGACACGCTGTTCGCGCTGGTCGGCGGGGCGGTGCAGTTCGGTACGTTCCGTGGCCGCCGGGCCGTGAGCATCGTTCCGGCTGAGCCCGCCGAGCCTCCGGCTTAGGTCCGCCGGGGNNGACGCGCCAAGACGACGTAACAGGACGACGCGACAGGATGTCGTGACAGGACGACCAGAAGGCGGGCCGGACAACCTGGCCCGCCTTTCTCATGTGATCAAAGAGAGGAACATCGTGGCGGAGTTCGCCGACCGGGTCACGCTGAAAGTGCAGGCGGGCCACGGCGGGCACGGCTGCGCCTCGATCCACCGCGAGAAGTTCAAGCCGCTCGGCGGCCCCGACGGCGGCAACGGCGGTCGCGGCGGTGACGTCGTCCTCGAGGTGGACGCGAGCTCGGCGACGCTGCTGGACTTCCACCGCCGTCCGGTGCGCCGGGCCGGCAACGGCCGGCAGGGCGAGGGCTCGAACCGGACCGGCGCCGCCGGGCCGGACCTGATCATCGCCGTGCCGAACGGGACCGAGGTCAAGACCGCGGACGGTGAGGTGCTCGCCGACCTGCTCGGCGTCGGCACCAGGTTCGTGGCCGCGGCCGGCGGCCGGGGCGGGCTGGGCAACGCGGCCCTGGCCTCGCCGCGGCGTAAGGCGCCGGGGTTCGCGCTCAAGGGCGAGCCCGGGCAAGAGCGTGACCTCATCCTNNACCCTGATCCCCAACCTGGGCGTGGTGGAGGCCGGCGACGTCCAGTTCGTCGTGGCCGACGTCCCGGGCCTGATCCCTGGGGCCAGCCAGGGCAAGGGCCTCGGCCACGACTTCCTCCGCCACGTGGAGCGCTGTTCCACCCTGGTCCACGTGCTCGACTGCGCCACCGAGGAGCCCGGCCGCAGCCCCGTTGCCGACTTGGCCGCGATCGAGCACGAGCTGA
>PLIQ01000351.1:1976-7951 GCA_003140115.1 Actinomycetota bacterium
GAACTCGAAGCCCGCGGCTACCAGGTCTTCGAGATCTCCGCCGCCACCGGGGAGGGCCTGCGCCCGCTGGGCTTCGCCATGGCCGCGCTGGTGGCCGCGGACCGGGCCGCCCGCCCGGCGGAGCAGCCCGCCGAACGGGTCCGGGTCAAGATCGCGGTCAAGCCCGCCGACGAGCCGGGCTTCGAGGTAATCCGCCTCGGCGACAGCTTCCTGATCCGCGGCGAGAAGCCGCGGCGCTGGGTGCAGCAGACCGACTTCAGCAACGACGAGGCGATCGGCTACCTGGCCGACCGGCTGGCCCGCCTAGGGGTGGAGGAGGCCCTCGCCGAGGCGGGCGCCGAGCCGGGCGCCGAGGTCCTGATCGGCGAGCCGGACGACGCGGTGGTCTTCGACTGGGACCCGGCCGCCGCGATGAGCAGCGGCGCCAGGGTCCGGGGCCCCCGGCCGCACCACGGTCCGCGCGGCACCGACCCCAGAATCTCCCCATGACCGNNCGACAAACCGGGCGAAGAACCGCGTGACGAACCAGGAGGCCCGCGACCCGATATCGCAGCGGCGACCCGGGTGGTAGTCAAGGTGGGCTCCTCCTCGCTCACCACCGCGGCTGGTGAGATCGCCGACGACCGGATCGCGGCCTTGGCCGCCGCCCTCGCCGCCCGCCGCAGCGCCGGGGTCCAGGTCGTGCTGGTCTCCTCCGGGGCGATCGCGTCCGGCCTGGTGCCGCTGGGCCTGACCCGGCGCCCGAGCGACCTGGCCACCCAGCAGGCCGCGGCCAGCGTGGGCCAGGGCCTGCTCATCGCCCGGTACACCGTAGCCTTTGCCCAGCACGGCATCCGCACCGGTCAGGTCCTGCTCAGCGCGGATGACCTGATGCGCCGTACCCACTACCGAAACGCCCAGCGCACCCTGGACCGGCTGCTCGAGATGGGCGTGCTCCCGGTGGTCAACGAGAACGACACGGTCGCCACCGACGAGATCAGGTTCGGCGACAACGACCGGCTAGCCGCCCTGGTCGCCCACGTGACCCGGGCCCGCGCGCTGGTCCTGCTGTCCGACGTGGACGGCCTGTACGACGNNAGCCAAGGAAACCAGGGGAGCCACGGCAGCCACGGAAACCAAGGCATCGGCGGCATGGCGACCAAGGTGGAAGCGGCCCTGATCGCCTCCGCGGCCGGCATCCCCACCGTGGTGGCCGACGCGGCGAGCGCGCCCGCCGCGCTGGCCGGCGGCCCGGTCGGCACCTACTTCGCGGCCCACGGCCGGCGGCCCGCGGCCAGGCTGCTGTGGCTCAAGCACGCCGCGGTGGCCCACGGCAGCCTGCGCCTGGACCCAGGCGCTGTCGAGGCCGTGGTGAAGCGGCACGCCAGCCTGCTGCCGGCCGGCATCACCGGCGTGGAGGGGACCTTCGACGCCGGTGACCCGGTGAACCTCCGCGACGAGAACGACACGGTCATCGCGCGTGGCCTGGTGAACTACGACGCCACCGAGATCCCCGACATGATGGGCCGCTCGACCAGATGGCTGGCCAGCAAGCTGGGCCAGGAGTACGAGCGCGAAGTCGTCCACCGCGACGACCTAGTCATCCTCTGAACCGCCGCAGGCCCACGGCCGGCCGCACCGGCGGGCCGCCCCAGCGGGGCCGCCCCAGCAGCCACACCAACGGGCCGCGCCACTGCACCGCAGCCGCGCGACCCGCCGGTATAACAAGCTGACTAGTTGTCGTCGTCGCTATTGCCGCCGCGGTTCTGCAGCCGGTCGAACAGGCCGCCGCCGGCCCGCGCCGCGCTCTCTGCGACGCCGCGGAAGATGCCGATCAGCGGGTCCTGCGACCGAGCCCACGAGTCCTGGTACGCCTTGGCGGCGCTCCTGACCTCGTCGCCGACCGAGGCGCTGGCGTCGGCGTCGCGGCGCGGGTAGTCGCCGCCGAGAATCCGCTCGTACTCGCCGTGCGTGGCCCAGTAGTCGAGGTCGGCGAACCTGACCACCGCGAACGGGTGGGTGTTCCCCTGCAGCTGCATGATCTTCAGGATGCTGTCCCGCAGGTCAGGCACCGCGTCGTACTCGCGCGCCTGCTCGCGGAACGCGTCCGGGTTCAGCTCGGACAGCTGCGCGCCGCCGGCCAGCTTCATCAGCGCCCGCCGGGCCGCGTCCAGATCCTGCCCGGCCAGTAGCCCGGCCCNNGTGCGGTACACGGCGTGCCCGGACAGGATGTGGCCCAGCTCGTGCCCGACGACCCAGCGCAGTTCTTCTGGGTCGTACAGGTTGACCATGCCGGTGGTGATCACGATGAACGGCTTGTCACGGCCGAGCGCCATCGCGTTCACCAGCGGGCTCTGGGTCACGTACACCTCGGGCACCTCGGGCAGGTCCAGGATGTAGGAACCGTCCCTGACCAGCTCGTAGATGTGCGGGAACTGCCGCTCGGAGGCGCGGACCGAACTGGCCAGGAAGGTCAGCCGGAAGGCCCGCTCGTTGAACAAGCCGAACAGCTTGCGCAGTAGTGTGTCGAACCCGCTGAGTTTGCGCAGCGCGACCAGCGCCGAACGGTCCGCGGGATGCTCATAGGCGCGGGATGAGATGCCGGTGAGCCGGACCCGCGCGCGATCTGGCACTGAAGTCATATCTCGAATCATAGCCCTGCCGCTGACCCGATGGGGCCGCGGCGAGCCGGTACGATACAACCCCATGAGGGGCCACTAAGCATGCGACGGATCGGTGTGATGGGCGGCACGTTCGACCCTATCCACCATGGTCACCTGGTCGCCGCCAGCGAGGTCGCGCACATCTTCGGGCTGGATGAGGTCATCTTCGTGCCGACCGGCCAGCCGTATGAGAAGGACAACCGCAAGGTCTCGCCCGCCGAAGACCGCTACCTGATGACGGTGATCGCGACCGCGTCGAACCCCCGGTTCAGCGTCAGCCGGGTGGACATCGACCGGCCCGGGCCCACGTACACGATCGACACGCTGCGCGAACTGGGCGCGCAGGCCGAGCCGGACGACGAGCTGTTCTTCATCACCGGGGCGGACGCCCTAGCCGAAATCCTGACCTGGCACGACGCGAACGAACTATTCACTCTGGCGCATTTCGTAGGATGTACTCGACCGGGGCATCGGCTGTCGGGGGCGGGCCTGCCCGACGGCAAGGTCAGCCTGGTGGAGATCCCCGCGCTGGCCATCTCGTCCACCGAGTGCCGCGCCCGGGTCCAGGCGGACGAGCCGGTCTGGTACCTGGTGCCGGACGGGGTCGTACAGTACATCGCCAAGCGCAGGCTATACGCGAAGGCAAAATGACCGCCCGTTGTGAGACGCTAATAAGGACAACGAACCGACCGAGGGAGGCCGGCAAGCACTCGTGACTGCCACACCGAAGGCCGTCGAGCTTGTGGAGACCGCCGCGCTGGCGGCCGCGGACAAGCTGGCCGACGGCATAATCGCCTACGACGTGAGCGAGCAGCTCGTGATCACCGACGCCTTCGTGCTGTGCTCGGCGTCCAACGACCGGCAGGTCCGGTCCATCGTCGACGAGGTCGAGCTCCGCATGCGCCAGGCCGGCGCGCAGCTGATCCGCCGCGAGGGTGAACGCGAAGGCCGCTGGGTACTGCTCGACTACCTCGACGTCGTGGTCCATGTGCAGCATTCCGAGCAGCGCACCTACTACGCCCTGGAGCGGATCTGGAAGGACTGCCCCCAGATTCCGCTGCCCGAGCTCGTCGTCAACCCCGGGAGGGTCCGCTGAGCGACCGGGTCCGGCTGGTCTTGTGGCGGCACGGGCAGACGTTGTGGAACGCCGAGCACCGCTTCCAGGGCCAAAGCGACATCCCGCTCGATGAAACCGGCCAGGCTCAGGCCGAGCGGGCCGCGCGCCTGCTCGCCGCGCTGCGCCCGGATCTGATCGTCTCCTCCGACCTGAGTCGCGCGGCCAGCACCGCGGCGCCGCTGGCCCGGCTGACCGGGCTGGAGGTGGTGCTCGACAAGGACCTGCGGGAACGGCACGGTGGCGCCTGGGAAGGCCTCAACGACGTCGAGATCCGCGAGCGGTTCCCCGCCGCGCACGCGACCTGGAATCCGCCGGACGGCGAGCCGACCGCGGCGGTCGCCGACCGGGTCGCCGCCTCGCTGCAGCGCACCGCCGTCGCCGTCGCCGAGCTGGCGAGCGGCCGCGACGGCCTGGCCGTGGTGGTCAGTCACGGCGCCGCGCTGCGGCTCGGCATGTCACGCCTGCTCGGCATGCCCGACGACCTGTTCGGCGTGCTCGGCCCGCTGTCCAACTGCTCCTGGTCCGTGCTCAGCGTCCGGTACGGCCGCTGGAGGCTGCAGGAGCACAACGCCGGCACGCTCCCCGAGCCGGTCCTCAGCGACGACCGCTAAAGATCCTTTTTCTGAGGAACGGCCCATGTACTCCGTCACGGTCACCTGGTACGGCCAGTCAGGCTTTCGCCTCGCCGCGGGGGAGAGCCGGGTCCTGATCGATCCCTTCCTCACCAATCGCGATGACCGGCGCTACCCGCCGCCCGCCTCGGCCGCGGAGTTCGCCGACGTCACGCTCGTGCTGTGCACCCACGAGCACGTGGACCACCTGGACCTGCCGTTCCTGCGCGAGTTCTGCGCGGTCAACTCCGGCGCCAGGATCGTGCTGCCCGCCCCCGCCGTCGCCCTGGCGTCGACCGGCGGCCTGGACCCGGCGCGCCTGGTCGGCGCGGTGACCGGGGAGGAGCTACGGGACCGGGACGTGACCGTGCACCCGGTCCCCGCCCTGCACGGAATCGGCGGCGATCAGCCCGTAGCCTACGAGTTCGCCCCGGACGGCGGCCCGGCCCGCTTCCTCGGCTACGTGGTGGAGATCGGCGGGATCCGCTTCTACCACGCCGGCGACGGCCTGGTCTACCCGGAGTTGCCCACGGTTCTGGCCGCGCTGGCGCCCGACGTGCTGATGCTCCCCATCAACGGCCGCGATCACATGCGCGAGTCAGCAGGCATCGTCGGCAACATGAACGAGACCGAAGCCGCCTGGCTCTGCGCCCAGGTTGCCCCCTCCTACGTCATCCCCATGCACTACGACGCCATCGAGCACAACACCGGCGACCCCGGCCACTTCACCACCATGGTCCACCAGTCCGGCAGCGCCGCCGCCATCGTGATCCCGAGCCGCACCCGGCCCGTCATCCTGACCGTGCCCTAGNNCATGAGCGCGTGTCGATACGGTCTCTGATTGTTGATGACAGCGACGCCTTCCTCAAGGCGGCGAGCGTTTTGCTGCAGCGAGAAGGCGTGATCGTGGTGGGCGCGGCCTCCAATAGCGCCGAGGCGCTGCGGCTGGCCGGCGCGCTGCGGCCAGATGTCATCCTGGTCGACATCGGGCTGGGGGAGGAGAGCGGCTTTGATCTGGCCCGGCTGCTGGCCCAGGATGGGCAGGCCGGCGGCGCTGAGGTGATCTTGATCTCGGCGCGGGCCGAAGCCGATTATGCGGAGCTGATCGCCGAGAGCCCGGCGGCCGGGTTCTTGGTCAAGTCCGACCTGTCGGCGCAGGCGATCAACCGGATCCTCGCCGCAAGTCGTGAAGGGCGGCCAGCGGAATAGGAGCCCTGCGACGCACCGGACGCGCGGGTCATAGCTGGCCGGGGTAGAAGCCGTACCGGGCCAGCGGGCCGACGAGTTCGCCTTCTTCGTAGGCGAAGTGGGATAGGAGCGTATCGGTGAGCAGGTCGATGGCTTCGGTCACCGGGCCGAGGTCGGCCGGGTGCTGGACGAGGTGGATCAGGGCGGCGTCGATCTCCTCGAGCACGTCGTGGATCGCGTGGTGCTCGGTGTCCAGCCGGTCGAGCACGTCCCGCAGGGTGGGCTGGCTCTGGCCCAGGTGCGGGAAGATGGCCGCGTCTTCCATGCTGTGATGTTCGGTTAGGGCCACGCATTGCATCTGGCATGCCCCGCCGAGTGTCCAGTCGTTGGCGCGGATGGTGAGCCGGTTCAGCTCGT
>PLIQ01000249.1 GCA_003140115.1 Actinomycetota bacterium
AGCGCGACCAGCCGGTCCAGCTCCACCCCGTGGACGCCCAGCTCGGTCACGTCCAGGCCCCGGCCACGGCCCTGGCCGTAGGGAACGAAGATCGCCGCGACCGCTTCGGTACCCGTCATGTCGTCTCCGTTGNNGGGTCAGCCGGCGATGGTCCGCTCGCTGCTCCAGTACGGAGCGCGCATCGCCTTCTTGTCCGGCTTGCCCATCGCGTTGTAGATCAGCTCGGTCCGGAACTCATACGCGCGGGGCACCTTGTAGGGCGCGAGGTGGTCCCGGCACCAGGCCTGCAGCCCGGCCGCGTCGGGCGGGTCGCCGGCCGGCACGACCAGGGCGAGCAGGCTCTCCCCGAGGTCGGGATGCGGCACGCCGATCACCGCGACCTCGGCCACCGCCGGGTGGGTGACGAGCACCTTCTCACTCTCGGCCGGGTACAGGTTCACCCCGCCGGACACCACCATGTCGGCGATCCGGTCGGTGATGTAGACGTAGCCGTCCTCGTCCACGTAGCCGACGTCGCCGAGGGTGAACACCCCGGGAGCGATATAGGCCTTCTTGGTCTTCTCCGGGTCGGCGTGATAGCTCGGTCCCCGGCCCTCCGGCGCCCGGAAGCCGAGCACGCCAACCTGGCCGGCCGCCTGTTCCTGGCCCTGCTCGTCGAGGACCGCGACCTCGTACGGCGCGCGGGGGCGCCCCACCGACCCGCGGTGCGCCAGCCACTCGGTGGAGTCGATCCGGCACAGCGTCCCGCTCTCGCTGCCGCCATAGGACTCGGTCAGGATCGGCCCGAACCAGTTGATCATGGCCAGCTTGGTGTCGGCCGGGCACGCCGAGCCGGTCTGGCTGACCAGCCGCAGGCTGGACACGTCGTACCGGTCGCGCACCTCGGCGGGCAGCGTGAGCAGCCGCTGGAAGTGGGTGGGGACCATGACCGAGGAGGTGACGCCGTGTTCGGCGATCAGGCGCAGGATCGCCTCGGCGTCGAACCGGCCCAAGATGATCACCGGCTGACCGGCCAGCAGGTGCCGCACCGAGGTGAGCGGGGCGTTGTGCTGCATCGGCCCGACCACCAGATGCGGGCCCGGCGGGAAGGCCGACTCCGCGGTGATGGCCGCGACGTACTCCGCGGCGGTGCGCGGCAGGGTCACGGTCCAGCGCACCTCGGCCCCGCGGGCCCGGCCGGTCGTACCCGATGTGTAGACCAGGAGCGGGCGGGGCGGCCGCTGCCCGGCGTCCGGCGGCACCGGCGGCGCGGACCGCAGCCAGTCGGCCCACGGCAGCACGCCATCCGCTGTGCTGGTGCCGGCCGGTGTGCTGGTGCCGTGGGTGACGATGGTGCGCAGGGCGGCTTGCGCTGCGGCCTCCTGGACCGCGGGCAGGCTGCCGGGGCCGGTGATCGCGCAGACTACTCCGGCGTCCGCGTACTGGTCGGCGAGCTCGCTGGCCCGCAGCTGACGCGAGGTCGCCACCGTGCCGACGCCCACGGTGAGCGCGGCGGCGTGCGCCTCCAGGGTCGGGATGGCGTTGTCGCCGATCACCGAGACCCGCTGCGCGGGCTCCGGCGCGACGGCGAGCAGCGCGCCGGCCGCGCGCTCCAGGTCGTCGGCTACCTCGGCCCAGGTCCGCGTGCCGGAATCGTCGGCCAGTGCTATGCCATGCGGGTCGGTCTCGGCCCGGGCACGAATCGCAGCGGTCACGGGTGCTCCTTCGCACATTCTCAGGAAGCCGAGACGATCCGGCTCTTCGTATCGTCGAAGGAAACTGGTCTCTGAGTCAAGAAACTATCTGAGTCAGAAACCCTCAGCTGGCGGTTACCGACGAGGACTGGAACTCCTCGGCGCGGGCCACGAAGTACCGGCGCATGCTGCGCCCGGACCGCGGGTAGGGCTCGATCGCCTCGCGGAACGCGGCGATGTGCGGCTGCTTGAAGTGCTCGACCAGGTCGTCCTGGCCGGCCCACCGCTCGAAGACCACCACCCGGCCCGGGTGCGCCGGGTCGGCGCAGACCGTGTAGTCCAGGCAGCCGGGCTCGTCGCGGCTGGCCACGGCGCACACGGTGAAGTGGCTCAGCACCTGGTCGCGGTGCGGCCCGTAATCCATCCAGCCCGCGATGATGAACTCCTCAGCCATGACTGTTCCTTTGTAACTAGGGAATCGCTAAAGTAACCGCAGTATTGCGCGATAGTCGCAACCTGGCCAGGCTTAACCCGAAACAGCAGCCCCACAGCGCCGCGCGGAGGTACCGTGACCGACCTCAACTGGATCATCGACACCGTTCCGAGCACGAGATACCCCGTTTACACGCGGCTGAACGCCAACGACGTGATGCCGGATCCGATCACCCCGCTCGCCGCGAGCCTGGTGTGGATTCCCGAGGTCTTGCCCGCCTGGGCGGTCGGGAACGTACGGCTGCGGTATTTCACGCCCGAGGAGATGTCGCCCGATCCTTATCCGCCGGTCGCGGGCTTCTTCTACGGCTACCTGTACATCGACCAGACGTACGTGCGGATCACCGGAATCCGGGCCGGCATCGGCGCGGACGCCATCGACGCGGCGATCTTCGCGCACCCCAACCCGCCGCCGCACCAGCCGAGCCCGACCGACATGAACGAGGATCTGGCGGCCAACGTCGCGGAACGGGTGACGTGGACGCTGACCACCACCACGTTCCCCGAGCTCGAGGAGGAACGGGAGCTCGCCGACCGGGTGCGGACTCAGCGGCCGGATCTGCACACCGCCACGGACGAGATGCTGATCACGCTGGCCCGCCAGGCGGCCCCGCTGCAGGGGATCATGTGGGGCCGCGGCTACGTGATCGCGAGCAACCAGTCGGCAATGGGCCCCGGGGTGATCGCCTCGCTGGTCGGCGCCGCGGATCCGACCCTGCCCGTCCGGCTGATCGGCCACGCGGGCGACGTCGACTCGGCCCTGCCGTCCTATGCGCTGTGGGACCTGTCCCGTGCGGTGCGCGCGGACGCCCGGCTGACCGCCGCGTTCGACCAGGGCGAGGACGGGCTGCTGGACCGGCTGCGCACCGACCACCCGGACTTCACCATCCGCTTCGACGCGTTCGTGCGCGAGTTCGGCTACCGCGGGCCCAGCGAGTGGGACATCGGCGTGCACACCTGGGAGACCAAGCCGGAGCTGCCGCTCTCGCTGATCGGCCGGCTCCGCCAACTGGACGACGACGCGTCCCCCGGCCTGCGCCGGGAGGAGCGCGGCGACGACGCGGCGGCGGCGCTGCAGGAGGCGCTGAAGATCCTCGGGCCGAACGAGGAGGCGGTGCAGACGCTACACCTGGCCATCGCGTCGGCCCGGCGGTTCGGCGCCTGGCGGGAGCGGGGCAAGACCAACGCGGTCAAGGTCATGCACGAGGTGCGGGCGCCGCTGTTCGAGCTCGGCCGGCGGCTGACCGCGCGGGGCGAACTCGACCACCCGCAGCAGGTCTTCATGGCCCTGGAGCCCGAGCTCGACCTGCTGGCCACGCACGCCGCCGACATCGCGGACACGCTGCGCGAGCGCGAGCGGCAGTGGCGGCAGCTGTTCGAGATCGACCCGCCGACCTTCGTCGTCACCGGGGAGCCGATGACGCCCCTGGCCGACCTGCCGCGCAAGGGCGGGCACCAGGTGACGACGGTCAAGCCCGGCGACGTGCTGGCGGGGGCGGCGGCGTCGGCGGGCGTGACCCGCGGCCGCTCCCGCGTGGTCACCGACACCGCCCAGATCGCCGCGTTCGAGCCGGGCGAGATCCTGATCGCACCGCAGACCGACCCGTCGTGGACCCCGCTGTTCATGGTGGCGGCCGGCGTGGTGGTCGACGTCGGCGCCCTGATCAGCCACGCCATGATCGTCAGCCGGGAGCTCGGCATCCCGTGCGTAGCGGGGGTGGCCGAGGCGACCAAGCGCATCCCGGACGGGACGCTGCTCGAGGTAGACGGCTCGTCCGGCAAGGTCACGGTGCTGGAAGGCTGACCCGGTGCGCCCGCTGCAGGTTGACCCGTACTCCGATGAGTTCCAGCAGAGCCCGTTCGCGGCGTACGCGGAGCTGCGGGCCACGGCGCCGGTGTACCAGGTGCCGGACCACGGTTTCTACCTGGTCACCACCCACGCCTTGGTCCGCGAGGTGCTGCACGATCCGGTGACCTACGCGAACTCGGTGACCTCGGCGCGGCGCACGGAGCCGCCGCCGGAGATCGCCGAGCAGATCGCGGCCATCCAGACGCAGGGGTTCGCGTACCAGTCGGCGCTGGCGCTGAGCGATCCGCCCCGGCACACCCGGTACCGCAAGCTGGTCCAGCGCGCGTTCATCCCCCGCGCGCTGGCCTGGATGGACCCGATCATCGCGAACGCCAGCCGGGAGCTGGTAGCCGCACTGCCCGCGCCGGGGACCGTGGACATCGTCCGGGCACTGGCCTGGCCGGTGCCGGTCTACGCCATTTCCCGGATCCTGGGCCTGCCCGATTCGTGGCACGAGGACGTCGGGCGCTGGTCGGACGCCGCGACCGCCTCGCTCGGCGCCCAGCCGCTGGCGCCGGAGCGCTGGCTGCAGAACGAACGTGACATGATCGAGTACCAGCGCCGGATCTCGGCCGAGCTGGACGAGCGGCGGGCGGCGCCGCGCGACGACATGCTCAGCGTGCTGGTCCAGCCCGATCCGGACGAGGGCGCGCTGACCAACGCCGAGCTGGTCTGGTTCGTCCGCGAGCTGATGGTGGCCGGCAACGAGACGACCACCAAGCTGATCACCGACATGGTGCTGCGGCTCAGCGACCGGCCCGAACAATGGCGCCAGCTGCACGCCGACCCGGCCCGGGCGACGGTCATGGTCGAGGAGGGGCTGCGCCTGGCCAGCCCGGCGCAGGGGATGTTCCGCCGGGTCACCCAGCCGGTGACGCTGGGCGGGGTGCCGCTGCCCGAGGGAGCGGTGGTGTTCTTGTCGTTCATCTCGGCCAACCGGGACGAAACCGTCTTCGAGTCGCCGGATGAATTCAATCCCGACCGCCCCCATGTCCGGCACCACCTGAGCTTCGGCCAGGGCATCCACGCCTGCCTGGGCAACGTGCTGGCCCGGATGGAGGCCACCGCCGCGCTGCGCGAACTCGCCGAGCGCGTCGACCGGCTCGAGGTCGTGGATCCGACGGCCGTTCGGTATCTGCCGTCTTTCTTCCTGCGCGGGATCACCGAGTTGCCCGTCCGGGTCTACCCCCGCCAGCCCTAGGCGGTGGCGGAGGGGGTCAGCGGCCCGTCGGGGTCCAGCCGGCCATGACCTCGGTTTCGTGACCGGTACGGACGTCCAGGATTTCCTCGCCGCGCTGGACCAGGGTGGCCAGGCCGCTGGACACGGCGGTCTCCAGGGCGGCGGACAGGGCGTTGCCGGCCTGGCAGTACGTCTCCACCACGTCGTCCAGGTGCAGGCTGTCGCGCGGGGTGTCGGCCAGCGCGGCCAGTGCGGTGTCGAGCGAGGCGGTTCCGGGCACCTGGGCGGCAACCGCGTGAGCGTAGGCCTCGATCTCGGCGGTCTCGTCCCGCATCCACGCCACCTCGTGGGCGGCGCGGACCGCGGTGTTCCGCAGGACCGTCTCCACCATGATCACCGATACCTGCGCGGTCTCGTCGGTCAGAGACGGCAGCACGGTGGTCATCAGCTCGCGGCAGCAGTCCAGCAGGATCTGCTCGGTCGTGGGCCGGGAAAGCATGGCTCCTCCTTCAGTCCTTCAGCTGGCCAGTTGCCGGGCGACCTCGACGAACGCGGTCGTCGTGGCCGAGATGCCGTTCATCATGTAGAGCGCCATGACGCCCCGCGACTGACCGCGGGCCAGCGCGTCGGTGGCGTCGAACATCTGGCCTAGCAGCCGCGCCATGCCCAGGACGTAGAAGTAGGAGACGGTGTCCTCGTTGACCTGCTCCTCGGTCAGCCCGGTGAGCTCTCGGTAGCGGGCCAGGAAGCTGGCCGGATCGGCCTCGTACAGGTTCGGCGGGACGGGCAGGTGGCTGTAGTAGCCGAGGTCCTCGCGCGGGTCACCGATCCGCGCGAACTCCCAGTCGATCATCAGCACCGGCCCGTCGTCCGGGACCAGGATGTTGGCCGGCTGCGCGTCGCCGTGCACGAAGGTGAGCGGCACCGGCGGCGGGCGGTGCGCGGCCAGCTGAGCCGCTACGAAGTGCAGGACAGGGTTGCTGTCCGCGATGTCGCGGTCGAGCCGGCTCAGGTGCTCGACCAGGCCCTCGATGTAGCTGTCCCAGTCCGCGGGCCGCTCCAGCGCAGACGGCAGCACGTCGAGCGGGGTCCGGTGCACCTCGGCCACGGTGTCGATGTAGATCTGCGCCGCGCGCGGCAACTGACCCGGCTCCTGGGCGATCTCGGACAGCGGCCGGCCGTTGAAGAAGTCGACGATGAAGCACTTGGACCCGAGGTGCTGCCCGGTCGCGTCGTACCACCGGGGCCGGGGCGTGTGGATGGGCAGCTTTCCTGAGATCGCCTCCAGTAGCCGCCACTCGCTGTCCCGGTCGCTGTCGAACACCCCGGTATCGGCCGGCGGGTCCGACCGCAGCACGAAGGACTCCTCGGACCCGTCCGCCCAGCGCACCGTGGCCAGCGCGCTGAGGCGGCTGTAGCCGCCGCTGATCGGCCGGAACAAGGTGACCGTGCCGCCGCGGCCTGCTGCCACGTGGTCCAGGAATTTCTGCAGCTGCGGTTCGTCGATCACGGTACCTCCTGCAACGTCGCGTGAAGGGCTGAAATTGATGCTAGAGACCCCAGCCGGCCGTGACTAGGTTCTTTATGTAGTGATTGAATAAAAACTCCTAGGTGGACGCGCGTGAAGGAATCCCGGTGGAAACGTTCGATGTCATCGTTCTGGGCACCGGGGCCGCGGCGCTGACCGCCGCGATCCGGGCGTCCGCCGGAGGCGCCAGCGTGGGGCTGTTCGAGAAGGCCGACGCGGTCGGCGGCACCAGCGCCTGGTCCGGCGGCATGGTGTGGATCCCGATGAACCCGCACATGGCCGAGCTCGGCATCGAGGACACCCGGGAGGAGGTGCTGACCTACCTCGGCTCGCTGTCCAACGGGCTCATCGAGGAGAACCTGGCCGCGGCGCTGATCGACGCCGGACCCGAGGTGGTGACCTGGCTGGAGCAGAACACCCCGGTCCAGTTCCAGATCATCAAGGACTTCCCGGACTACCATCCCGAGCACCCCGGAGCCAAGCCGGGCGGCGGCCGGTCGATGGAGTGCCCGCTGTTCCCGTTCGTCGAACTCGGCCCGTGGCAGCACCGGGTCACGGTGGGGCCGCAGCTGTCCGGCAACATCATGATGAGCGAGACTAGCCTGGGCCGCGGCGCCCCGCAGGGCGTCGACCCCTCGGAGCTGGAGCGGCGCAAGATCCGCGACGAGCGCGGGGCCGGGCAGGGCCTGATCGGGCCGCTGCTCAAGGGCTGCCTGGACCGCGGCATCGAGCCGCGCACCGGCATGCGCGCGGTGGAGCTACTGCGGGACGGGCGGCGGATCACCGGGGTTCGGTTCGAGACCGCGGACGGTTTTGTCGAGGTGGGCGCCACCCGCGGGGTGATCATCGCGACCGGGGGGTTCGAGTGGGATCCGGAGCTGGTCCGGGCGTTCATTCGCGGCCCGCTGGTGCGCTCCGCATCGGTCCCGACCAACACCGGCGACGGCCTGAAGATGGCCATGCGGGTGGGCGCGTCCCTGGGCAACATGCGCGAGGGGTGGTGGGTGGCCATCATCGACGTCCCGGTGGGCGACCAGATGGCCGCCTGGCAGGTCAACGGCGAGCGCACCCGCCCGCACTGCATCATGGTGAACCGGCGGGGCCGCCGGTTCACCAACGAGGCGGCCAACTACAACGCGCTGGGCGCCGCCTTCCACGTCATCGACGTGAGCAGCTTCGACTACGTCAACCATCCCGCATGGATGATCTTCGACCGGCACTACCTGACCCGGTACGGCCTGGCGGGTTTCAAGGGCCAGGGCGCCACGCCGGACTGGATGATCGAGGCGCCGTCCGTGCCGGAGCTCGCCGCGGCCATCGAGGTCCCGGCTTCGGCGCTGGAGGAGACCGTGGGGCGGTGGAACTCGCAGTCCGAGCGGGGCCGTGACGAGGAATTCGGGCGGGGCAACAGCGTGCATGACCGGTGGTGGGGGGATCCGGCGTTCGGTCCCGGACCGGGAGCGACCCTGGGCCCGCTGGACACCCCGCCGTTCTACGCGGTGCAGGTGTACTCGGGGGTGCTGGGCACCAAGGGCGGGCCGCGCACCAACGGGAACGGGCAGGTCCTGGACGTCGACGGCGAGCCGATCCCGGGGCTGTACGCGGCCGGGAACGCCATGGCCTCGGCCATGGGCATGACCTACGGCGGGGCCGGCGGGACGCTCGGGCCGGCCATGGTGTTCGGCTACCTGGCGGGCCGGGACGCGGCGGAGTCCGGGTCGTCAGCTGCGGGGTCGTCAGCTGCGGGATCGTCGGCGGAGGCGGGCGCGTGAGCGGCGCGTTCGAGGGAAAGGTGGCGCTGGTCACCGGGGCGGCCGGCGGGATGGGCCGGGCGACGGCCCAGGCGTTCGCGGCGGCCGGGGCACAGGTGGTGGCGGCCGACATCGCCGCCGACGGGGGCGAGGAGACCGTCGATGAGATCAAGCGGGACGGGGGCCAGGCGGTCTTCGTCCGCACTGACGTGTCATCGGCGCGCGACGTCGAGGCCGCCGTGCAGACCGCGGTCCGGACCTACGGCGGGCTGGACTGCGCCTGCAACGGGGCCGCGATCGAGACCGAGACGACGCTGCTGGCCGACTGCGACGAGGCCGTCTTCGACCGGCTGGTGGCGGTCAACCTCAAGTCGATCTTCCTCTGCCTGAAGTACGAGATCCGGGCCATGCTGGAACGGGGGGGCGGGGCGATCGTCAACATCGCCTCGACGAACTCCTTCCGCCCGCTGCCGAAGCAGTCGGTGTACACGGCGACCAAGCACGCAGTGGTCGGGATGACCAAGACGGCCGCGATCGAGTACGCCGGCTCGGGCATCCGGATCAACGCGGTGGCTCCCGGCGCGATCGATACGCCCATGCTGCGCGGGGCGATGGCGGCCCGCGGCTCCAAGGAGGAGGACGTGCTGGCCCGGCTGAGCCTCATCGGCCGGTTCGGGCAGCCCGCCGAGATCGCCAACGCGGTGCTGTGGCTGTGCTCGGACCAGGCTACCTACACCATGGGGCACGTGCTTTCCGTGGACGGCGGCTACCTGGCCCGCTAGATCGATGACCCGTAATTCTCTGCCGCAGTGAGGGCTGGCTACGGGTCACCTTTGGCTAGCTGCTCGGTAATGAATTCGAATTATTCCTTGGTCGTCGCTAATTAGTTAGATGGTGATACTCTACAAGTAACTAATAACTTGAGATGAGATGAACGCGATGCTGACCGCGATACAGGAAGCCGCCGACCGCACCGCGCTCATCCCGGACGACCAGGCCGCTCCGCCGCTCGCCGACGAGCTGCAGCGGATCGCGGACTATGAGAGCGGACGACGAACGACCGCGCCTCGCGTGATCCAATCCGCCGGGCGCCCCTTGGTGTTCGCCCCCGGCGGCGAACCGGGGAAGATGCGAGCCGCCGACGCGGACCGTGACCGCGTGGTGGAATGCCTCAACGTCGCCTACAGCGAAGGTCGGCTGTCCAAGGACGAGCACGACGGCCGCCTGGAGCACGCCTTGTCCGCGCGCACCTACGCCGACCTGGACCAGCTCGTGACCGACCTGCCTGCCACGCGGGCAACCGCGGTGACCTCGGTGACCTCGGTGGCCAAGACCAATGGGCTCGCGCTAGCGAGCCTCACCTGCGGGCTCGCGCTATTCATCTTCGGGCCGCCGGCGGCCATACCGGCGATCGTGCTCGGCCACCTGGCCCGGCACGAGATCAAGCAAACCGGAGAACAGGGGGCTGGCCTGGCGCTCGCAGGCTTGATGCTCGGCTGGGCGACGGTGATCCTGACCATACTCATCGTCGTCGGCCTGGCCACGTCCGTCGGGATGCACGGCACCACGCACTGACCAGCCGAGAACCTGGCTAGTCGGGAAACTCCGGCTCACCAGGTCATGGGCTGGCTAGGGCCACGTCGACGAGCGCGCGGGTCCGGTCCATCGCGAGGGTGGCGGCGTCCAGCACCGACAGGGCGGCCAGGTCGGGACTGATCACTTCCGGGCCGACCCGGCGCAGTCCGCCGATCCGGTTCAGCGCCCGGATGGCGGCGACCAGGTCGAGGGCGCCGTCCCCGGGCAAAAGTCGGTGCTGCGTCTCCTCACGCAGCGGGCCCGACGGCACGGCCGGCGCGTCGTCGAGCTGGACGTAGAAGATCCGGTCGCCGGGGATGCCGGCCAGCACCTCGAAGTCGGGCTCGCCGCGGAAGAAGTGCCAGGTGTCGAAGACCAGGCCGCCATTGGGGCGGTCGGCGGCGCGCACCAGGTCCCAGGCGATCCGCAGGGTGCGGACGATGGTGAACGGGATGAACTCCAGGTGGACCCGCGCGCCGAACCCGGCCGCGCGGTCGCAGAGCCGGCCGAAGTACCCCGCGAGGTCGGGCACGGGCACATCGCTGCTGGCGGTGGCGATCGCCGACAGCGAGGTGACGCCCAGCGCCTCGCAGATCCGGAGCGCGTCGTCGGTGCTGACGCCGGCGAACCGCGACGGGGACGGCTCGCGGTCGGGGTACCAGTTCATGACCGGATCGACGACGAGGTCCAGGCCGAGGTCGCGGGCCTGCCGCCCGATCTCGGCGGCCGCCGTCCCGTCCTGCGCGGCGCGGAGCACGTCGGGCGGGCTGAGCGTGGCCTCCCGGCAGCCGGTCGCCGCGGCGGCGGCGAAGCGCTCGGCCAGCGGCGAGGTGAAGCCGACGGTGCCGGCCCACAGGGTGTAGCCGTCCGGCCCGGCCGGACCCGGCGCAGGAGCGGTCATGAGTCACCTCGCGGCAGGTCAGCGGCGGACCCAGCCGCTCGGCGGCTGAACCACCCGGTTTACACTCGACAGTATAGACAGTAGGTCGGTATATTGAGTCCGTCTAAAGTAAGTCCCGCGATGGAAGGCATCCGCATGACGACCGCGCCTCGCGTGGAAGAGCGCGCCAAGCGGACCACACTCTGGTACGACCTGGTCCTGGACGACCCGCATCCGCCTCCCGAGTACCTGCGTGAGCGCTTCATCTACGAGCCGCGTAGTACACAGATTCCGGTAACCAGGTACACCAGCCGCGAGTGGCACGAGCTCGAGCGCACCCGGCTGTGGCGCAAGGTCTGGCAGATGGCGTGCCGCGAGGAGAACATCCCGGACGTCGGCAGCTACGTGGTCTACGACATCGCCGGCGACTCGTATCTGGTGGTCCGGACGCGTGATGGCATCAAGGCGTACGTCAACGCCTGCCTGCACCGCGGCCGGGCGCTGAAGGACTACGACGGCCGGTGCAGCGAGTTCCGGTGCAGCTTCCACGGCTTTACCTGGCGGCTGGACGGCAGCCTGCGGTATACCCCAGCGCCGTCGGAGTTCCCGGAGGTCGAGGCGAACCCCGACGACTGGCGGTTGCCCGAGGCCAAGGTTGGGGTGTGGGGCGGGTTCGTGTTCATCAACCCCGACCCGGACGCCGAGCCGTTCGAGACGTTCCTGGGCACGCTGCCCGGACACTTCGCCCGCTGGGACTTCGAGCACCGGTACCTGCAGGCGCACGTGGCCAAGAAGATCCGGTGCAACTGGAAGATAGCGCAGGAGGCGTTCGACGAGGGGCTGCATCTGGGCGCGACGCATCCCCAGTCGGCCCCGTACGTGGGGGACGCCAACGCCGCCGTCGACGTCTACGGCAACTACTCGCGGCAGATCAGCCCGTCCGGGACACCGATCGAGGACCTGCCCGGGGAGGCGCTCGAGGCCGACATCCTCAAGCGCATGCTCGACGTGCGCGAGGGCGAGGACCTGCCCATCCCGTTCTCCCAGCGCAGTACGGCCCGCGACGCGATGGCGGTGGCAGGCCGGGAGCGCTGGCGCCAGGTGCTGGGCGACGCGGCGGACGACATCAGCGACTGCGAGCTCGTCGATCACTGGAACTACGCGGTGTTCCCGAACCTGCATCCCTGGGGCGGCTACAACCGGATCGTGTACCGGTTCCGCCCGAACGGCGACCGGCACAACGAGTCGATCTTCGAGGTGATGTTCCTCACTCCGTACCGCGGCGAGCGACCGCCCACGGCGCAGATCACCGAGCTCGACTTCGGCGAGCCGTGGACGAACGCGCCGGAGCTGCAAACGCTCGGCCTGGTCATGGAGCAGGACACGTTCAACATGGAGGCGGTACAGCGCGGCCTGGAGACCACGCGGCGCCAGTACGTCACTGCGTCGAAATTCCAGGAGGGCATAATCACGTGGCGGCACGACCTTCTGACCAGGTGGATCGGCAAGTAGCCGACGGCGCCGACGGGACGGCCCCGCGGCCCGGCTCGATCAGGCACCCGCTGAATCCGAACGCCTACTACGCCGACAACGGGGACGGCACCGTGCACGTCACCATGGGTACCCGGTGGGGCCGGTTCACGCCCAGCGGCCGGTACCTGGAAGGCACGCTGTTCGAGGCCGACCCGGAGCTGTGCGTCTGGGTCGCGGCGCCCCGGCCGTCGAGCCACCACCGGATCAGCCGGGTTCTCGACATGCCCTCCGAGCGCTAGGTGCCGCCCGCCGACGCTACTGCCGCCGACGCTACTGCTGCCGCCGAGGCCATCCGGCAGGCCGTACTGCGCTACTGCCGCGGGGTCGACCGCCTGGATGCCAAGCTGATGCGCAGCGCCTACCACGATGACGCCACCGACGATCACGGCGTCTTCGTGGGATCGGCCGCGGACCTGTGCGCGCGGGTGGTGCGGTCCCACCGCCGCTACGAGGCGACCATGCACTGCGTGCTCAACCACGCGATCGACATCGCGGACGACACCCACGCCACCGGCGAGGTCTACAACGTCACCTACCTGCTGCGCGCCGCCGACGGCGGCCGGCAGCTGGACACCTGGTGGGGCCGCTACCTGGACCGGTACGAATGCCGGGACGGGCGGTGGGCCATCGTGCACCGGGTCTGCGTGCACGAGTGGACGCGCACCGAGCCGCTGGGGGCCGGCATGCCAATCGAGGCGCAGTTGTTCCGGCAAGGCCACGAGGACAGGGGAGTTTCTCTTGACGATCAGTAACTCGACGGTGACGGAGCACGTCTGGGCGCTGCCGGGGGCGCTGTCGCGGCTCCAGCCCGAGGCCTGCGGGCTGCTGGTCGCGCTGAACGAGCGGGTCTGGCAGGTCAGCGATCCGGTGCTGCTGGAGCTGGTCCGGGTGCGCGTGTCGCAGCTCATCGGGAACCCGGCCGCCGCGCGGGTGCGGTGCTCCTACGCGGCCGTGGCGGACGGCGCAGGCGGGGCGGGCGGCCCGGGCGGGGGGCGGCTCGAGGCGAAGCTTGGCGCGCTGCCGGACTACCCGGGTTCGCCGCTGTTCTCGGCGGCGGAGCGGGACGTGGTGGCGTTCAGCGAGCAGTTCGTCATCGACGTCGGCGGGACGACCGAGGACATGCGCGCGGGGCTGGCTGGGCGGTTCGGGGCGGACGGCGCCCGGGCGCTGGTGACCGCGATTTACGTGGTGGAGTTCACCCAGCGGCTCCAGCTGATCGCCGGGCGGCTGCTGGACGACGCCGAGGTGCCGGCGGACGGCGCTGGGGTGCTGGCGGACGGCGCGGAGGTCTCGCCGGAGGGGTTGCTGAATGCGTACCAGGCGGCGGTGATGCGCGGCAGCGCGCTGGACCCGGTGACTACCGAACTGGTCCGGCTGCGGTGCGCGCGGACCCACCATTGCCGGATCTGCCAGACGCTGCGGCTGGCCGACGCGCGCGCGGCCGGGGTGGACGAGGCCATGACGGCCAAGGTCGACTTCTACGAGCGCAGCGACCTGCCGGAGCGGGCCAAGGTGGCGCTGCGCGTCACCGACGCGTTCATCACCCAGCCGGGCCTGCTGTCCGACGCCGTGGCCGAGCAGGCCCGGGAGTGGTTCGGGCCGGCCGAGCTGGCCTCACTCGGCCTGAACATCACCAAGTGGAGCACCCAGAAGATCAAGGTGGCGCTGGGCACCGACGGCGCCGACCGGCTGGTGACCGACGCGGACGGCGTGGCGCTGTTCGGTTTCGACCAGGCCGGCCAGGTAACCGGCTACCGGCGCCGTTGAGCGCCGGGCGGGAGGGACGCGTGCCAGCCGGGGTCGCGCCGTTCGAGCTGCATTTTCCTCAGCAGGACCTCGACGACCTGCGTGAGCGGCTGGCCCGCACCCGGTGGCTGGACGAATTCCCCGGCTCCGGCTGGGCCTACGGGGCCAGCCGGAGCTACCTGGAAGAACTGTGCCGGTACTGGCGCGACGGCTTTGACTGGCGGGCGTGCGAGGCGCGGCTGAACACGTTCGGCCAGGTGGCGATCGACGTCGACGGCCAGCGGATCCATGCCATCCACGCCCGGTCGCCAGAGCCGGGAGCGCTGCCGTTGCTGCTCGTGCACGGCTGGCCGGGCTCGGTCTTCGAGTTCGAGAAGGTCATCGAGCCGCTGCGCGACCCAGTACGGCACGGGGGCCGCGCCTCAGACGCCTTCCACGTCATCTGCCCGTCGATTCCCGGGTACGGATTCTCCGGGCCCACCGTCGGCCCGGGCTGGAACGTGCGGCGGATCTCCGCCGCGTTCGCGCTGCTGATGCGCCGGCTGGGCTACCAGCGGTACGGGGCCGCGGGCGGGGACTGGGGGGCGATCATCAGCACCGATCTCGTCCAGTCCGAGGCGGGCGCGGGCGTGTGCGCGCTGTACCTCACGATGCCGCTCGGCGAGCGGCCGGAGGGGACCGGCGATCCCGAAGCCGGACTCAGCGACGGCGAGCGCCAGGGGCTCCGCGACTGGGCCGCCCATCAGGCCGCCGGGACGGCCATTCACCTGCCGCTGAACACCACCCGGCCGCACACCATGGCCTTCGCCATGAACGACTCCCCCGCCGGGCTGGCCGCGTGGCTGGTCGACATGTTCCGCTCGTTCAGCGACTGCGGCGGCGACGTGGAGCGCCGCTTCACCAAGGACGAGTTGCTCGCGAACGTGACCACGTACTGGCTGACCGGGACGATCGCGTCGGCGGCCCGGCTGTACGTGGAATGGGCCGAGCAGAAGCGGACCTTCCCCCGTCCGCCCCGGGTGCAGATTCCCACCGGATGCGCCGTCTACCCGCGCGACGTGCGCCGGGTGCCCCGGTCGTGGGCGGAGCAGCTGTACACGATCACGCGCTGGACCGAGATGCCCGCCGGAGGTCACTTCCCCTCGCTGGAGGAACCCGGGCCGTTCGTCGGCGACCTGGCTGCGTTCTTCCGCCANNCAGTACCGGTAAAGCAGCGGCGTCGAGCAGCGGGGCGAGTGTCCGTGGCACCTCGGCCCAGCGCTGCGGGGTGTCCAGCGCCGGATCGAAGTTGGTGTCGATGATCACCGCGTCGACGCCCGCGGCCCGTGAGCGGGCGACCTCCTCGCAGAGGTCGTCCACGCCGAGCGGGCGCAGGTTCGCGACCTGCACCGGCGGCGTGGTGAACAGGCGGCGGTACAGCTCGAGCGGCGGGCGGCCGGCCGGGCGCAGCTGGCTGAGCTGGCCGAACATCTCCAGGTGCTGATCGAGCGGTCCGGAGGCCGGGTTCCAGATGTCGAACTTCTCCGCGGTACGCCGCAGCCCGGCGGGCGAGCGCATGCCGGACAGCAGCCGCGGCCGTGGCTGCTGTACCGGCTTGGGCCGGATCTCGGCCTCGGGGATGGTGAAGAACCGGCCGCTGAACGTCACCGGGTCCGGTCCCCAGCAGGCGACCAGGGCGTCGATGAGCTCGTCGCAGCGGGCGCCGCGGGTCCGCGGATCAACGTCCATGACCTGGTGCTCCTCGTCGGACCAGCCGACGCTGAAGCCGGCCACCAGCCGGCCTTCGGACAGCGTGTCGATGGTGGACAGCTGCTGGGCCAGCGCGACCGGCCGGTGCAGCCCGGCGACCAGGATGCTGGTTCCGACCACCGGCCGGGTGGTCCAGGCCGCCGCCGCGGTCAGCGTCTCCAGCGCGGCCAGCGTGCTGCGGTAGGCGTCCGGGACCTTCAGCCCGGGACGAGCCGAGTAACCAGAGACCGGGTGCAGTGGATAGAAGATGTGCTCCTGGACCCACAGGCTGCCGTAACCGAGCTCCTCCGCCTGCTCGCAGAAGGCGCGCAGGCCATCGCGGTTGACGTGGCCGCCAAGTTGCGGCAAGCACAGGCCGATCTGCATAGGTGCTCCTGCTGACTTTATGAACTCATACTGTAGATACTGTCATATAGACAGGGCCCCGGTCAGGCCGGGACCATCGCGCCGCGCTCGCTCTGGAGGTTTCGCGGTGGACGTTCGCAAGGAGCTCTACATCGGCGGCCAGTGGGTCCAGCCGAACGCCGACGGCGACATCGAGGTGATCGACAGCCGGACCGAGGACGTCATGGGCCGCGTACCGCGGGGCGGCGGCGCCGACGTCGAGCGGGCGGTGGCGGCGGCCCGCTCGGCGTTCCCGGCGTGGTCGGGGACGCCGGTGGCGGACCGCACGGCCGCGATCCGGGCCCTGGCCGACGGGCTGGAAGCGCGCGGCGAGCAACTCGCCGAGTTGATGAGCCGCGAGGTAGGAACGCCGATCGCCATCTCGCGCCGGGTGCAGGTCGGCCTGGCGGTGGACGTGTTCCGGTCGATGGCCGACATCGCGGCGGACTTCCCGCTGGAGACCCGGATCGGCACTTCCCTGCTCATCCGGCAGCCGGCCGGCGTGGTCGCCGCAATCACGCCGTGGAACTATCCGCTGTATCAGCTCGCGGCCAAGCTCGCGCCCGCGCTGGCGGCCGGCTGCACCATTGTCCTCAAGCCGGCCGGCGCCGCGCCGCTCGCGGCCTTCGTGCTGGCCGAGGTCATCGACGAGCTGGGACTGCCGCCGGGCACGGTGAACATCNNGACATGGTGAGCATCACCGGCTCGACGGGGGCCGGGGTCCGGGTCGCGCAAGCCGCCGCCCAGACGGTCAAGCGGGTCACGCTGGAACTGGGCGGCAAGTCCCCGTTCATCCTGCTCGACGACTCCGATCTGAGCGCCGCGCTGCCGGCCGCGGTGCGCAGCTGCTTCGTCAACAACGGCCAGACCTGTTCCGCGCTGACCCGGCTGATCGTGCCGCGCGAGCAGCTGAGCGCCGTCGAGGACGGCCTGGCCGACTTGATCGGCGCCATGCGCGTCGGCGACCCGCTCGACCCCGACAAGGACCTCGGCCCGGTGGTGAGCGCGGGCCAGCGGCAGAGCATCCGGGGTTATATCGAGCAGGGCAGCGCGGAGGGCGCGACGCTGGTGGCCGGCGGCCCGAACCCGCCGGACGGCCTGGACCGCGGGTTCTACGTCCGGCCCACCGTGTTCTCGGCCGTCACCCCGGACATGGTGATCGCCCGCGAGGAAATCTTCGGTCCGGTCCTGACCGTGCTGCCGGCCGACAGCGAGGACGAGGCGGTGCGGATCGCCAACGACTCCGACTACGGGCTGGCCGGAGGCGTCTGGTCCGCCGACCAGGACCGGGCGATCGCGGTGGCCCGCCGCCTGCGCACCGGCCAGGTAGCGGTGAACGGGGGCCGGTTCAACGTCCGCGCGCCGTTCGGCGGCTACCGGGCGTCCGGCGTCGGCCGTGAACTGGGCGAGCACGGGCTGACCGAGTACTTCGAGCTCACCTCGCTGCAGCTACCCGCTCCGCAGCTCTAACCAGGAGGAAATCGCGATGTCGGACGGCGACTACGAGGACGTCACGAAGTACGGCCTCAATCAGACCAACGAGGCAGAGCTGCTGGCCAAGCAGATCGAGTGCACGTTCATCTGGAGCAACTCCCAGGGCCATCCACTCGGCGTGATCATGAACTACGTGTTCCGCGACGGACGGATCTGGCTCACCGCCAGCAGCCAGCGCGCCCGGGTGCCGGCGGTCCGCCGCGATCCGCGGGTCAGCGTCGTGGTGACGTCCCGCGGTTCGGGCATCGAGACGTCGAAGTCGCTGACCTACAAGGGACAGTGCGTCGTGCACGAGGACGAGGCCACCAAGGCCTGGTTCTACCCGGCGCTGGCCGCGGCGGTCCGGCCCGGCGACCCCGAAGCGGCGGCGGCCTTCGTGCGGCACCTCGACTCGCCTCGCCGGGTCGTGCTGGAGGTGGTGCCGGAAGGACGGATCGGCTTCGACAGCACGCAGATGTGGCAGGACACGCCGGACGCGGCCCGCCGGGACTGACCGCCGCCCCGGGCGGCCGGTGCCAGCGATATCACAGGTATGCGGGCGTAACCACAGGTATACGTGCATAACCACAGAAAACCTGCAGCTCCCTCGGAAGAAGGGCACAGAAACCCACCAGTAGATGCGCGCAGATTGAGGCTCACAAGCCGCGAGCATAGCGGCGCCGGCAATGCCGAAAAGGAGCACTACATGCGAACATCAACGAGGGTTCGGAACGCGCTCGTCGCGATCTTGAGCGCCACGGCGCTCACCGGGGGGGCACTGGCCGTCGCGGCCGCACCAGCGTCGGCCGCCACCGGGTCCGGGTCCGGGTACGGGTGCTACGGGTATGGCTGCATCGGCAAGTATCCCCAGGTCCAGGGGTGCAGCAGCGACGCATCCACCGTATACGCGATCTCGGTCTACGACGGCTGGCGCAAGACACGCGTCACGCTGCGGCTGCGGTACAGCGCTGGCTGCCAGTCGGAGTGGGCCACGGTGACCGACACCGGTCGCCCCGACGGCGCCATCTTCTGGATCTATGACCGGGGTACCCATGCGCTCGAGGTCGCGACGACCGAGCGCGCGACGTTCACCAAGCAATGGCAGACGAGCAGGATGGTCGGCGTGGCCAAGACCAAGGCGCAGGCGTGCATCGAGGTGCGCGGGCCGCACGGGATGAGCAGGCCGCTGTGCACACCGTTTATCGGCCACTAGAGCGCGAGCCACGGCCGTTCCGAAGAAATTAAGAACAGAGTCCGGCGCGGCGGGAAAGTCGCGCCGGACTGCCGTTCACGGGTCNNCGCGGGAGCTGGAGCCGTCCGGCCCGGTCGAGCACGGCGTACTCGACGGCGTGGCCCAGGGGCGCACCGTCGCCGCCGTCGCGCCGCAAGGTCTCGGTGCTGGTCCGGCCGTCCCTGATCGCGATGACCCGCCGGACGTTCGAGGAGACTTCGGGGTTGTGGGTCACGATCAGGACCGTCACCCCCAGGTCGGTGTTGGCCGTCCGGAGCGCGGCGAAGACGGACTCGGCAGTCACGCTGTCCAGTTCCCCGGTCGGCTCGTCCGCGAGGAGAAGGCTCGGCCGGTTGGCGATCGCGGTGGCGATCGCGACCCGCTGCTGCTCGCCGCCCGACATCTGGTCCGGGCGGCGCCGCGCGCAGTGCCCCACGCCCAGGGCCTCAAGCAGCTCGGTCGTTCGCGTCCGACGAGCCTTCCTTCCGCTGCCCGCCAGCTTCATCGGCTCGTCCACGTTCTGGGCCGCCGTCAGGTAGGGAAACAGGTTCCGTGCCGTCTGCTGCCAGATGAACCCCACGGTGTGCCGCCGGTAGACGAGCCGCTGCCGGGCGGACATGGCGGCGAGGTCATGCCCGTCGACCCGGACCGAGCCGGCCGTCGGCGCGTCCTGTCCGGCCAGGATGTTCACCAGCGTGGACTTGCCGCTGCCTGACGCCCCGACCAGGGCGGTCAGCTCGCCGCGCTCGACGAGGAGGTCCAGGCCTTGCAGCGCCTGGACTTCGATGCCTTCGGCCTGGTAAATGCGGACCAGCCGGTCGCAGGCGACCAGCGCGTCCGCGCCGTACGCGGCGTCCCCTCCCCGCGGGGACGTGGCGCGCAGTTCCTCAAGCGAGGCCGCCGCCATCGGATCGCTCAACTCTTCCTCCTCATGTCCGCATCACTGTGATGCCGCGCCCGCGCCCAGACCTGATCTCGTACGCCAGCACGACGATGGTGATCGCGAGAAGTACGGCCAGCGGGAGGACGAACGACGCGAAGTCTGGTCGCAGCGGCACCGGAGTCGCAGAGTGCGTGAACACCGATAGGTCAATCGCCGGGGCCACGAGCCGCGGCAGGGCGATCGCGCACACGGCCGCCGCTACGGCCGCGGCGACGATCGAGGGGATCACCTCGAGCGCCACGAGGCGGACGCGCTGCCCTTCCGTCAGCCCCATCGTGGCCAGCCGCGCCGTCGCCAGTTCCCGGTCCGCCGTGCCGAGCGCCAGCCCCAGCAACATCACGGCGAGCGCCAGCACGGCGGCGTACGCGATAGCCAGGGTGAACAGCAGAAATGTGCCCTGCTGGAGCGGTGCCTCGGTCAGCCCCGCCAACGCGAGGGACCTGGTGGTGATGACGGCACCTGGCGCGGTCGCCTGCACCGCGGCATGGAGCGCCGTCAGGTCGATGGATGGCCCGGTGAGAAGCATCAGGTTCACCGGCGGCTCGCTGACGCCGCGGATCGCCGACATTGACAGCATGATGAACGCCCCGCCGGCCGGCAGCGCCGGGGTGGAGGGCAGTTCGCCGGAGACCTGGACCCGCAGCGCCGGAAGACCCTCCTGCGCGGAGATGGTGATGCCTGCTCGTCCGCCGAGGTAGCCGGCCGCTGGGGGGGAAGCCAGCACCGGGATNNACGACGATGGCGGTCAGCACCGGCCCGCCATCGGCCATCGTCAACGGGACCACCAGGGCCGAGGCGGCATGCTGGACCCCTGGCACCGCGGCGATCGCACGCACGGCCGAGGGGCTGAGGCCGGCCGAGCCGGAGGTAACGACCGCGTCGGCGCCGGTCGCCTGCCACGACGCGGCAGTCTCACCACGAATCACGGCGGCCCGGACCACGCCGGTGAACGACGCCACGGTAAGCGCGATGACGAGCGTCATGGCTGGGAGCGCGAGCGTGACGGGGGCCTGCGCCGCACGGGTGAAGCCCAGGAACCCGATGACGCCTCGTTGCTGAGCCGAGGCCCGCGCCAGCCCGCGAAGGAGCAACTGGTACAGCCGCAAGGTCACGATCACCGCTGGAACCGCGAGGAGCACCGGGGCCGCGCTCGCGTACAGGCTGGTCGCGCCCGGCTGGGTCCGGAAGACCGTGATGCCGCCGATGGCCGCGGCGCATGCGGTCACCTCGACGACCACTCTGGGCAGCCACCGCCAGCGCCCCCGTGGGTGCCTGCGGCGCGGGCGGCGGTGCTGCCAGGCCGCCGCCACCCCTGGGCCGGTCACGGCGAAGACGAGCGTCGCGATGCCCGGCCACCACGCGGCCGGCCCGGCCGGGGCGGCGCCCGGGACCAGGAGCACGGCGACCGCCCAGGCCAGCGCGGCGGCCGGCACGCAGGCCACCGCGGCGCTGCGCGTCCCGCGCCAGAATAGCTGCCACAGTGCCGCCCCGCGGGCCCGGCTCAGGGTCAGCTCCGCGGACCGGCGGGCCGCGATCATCGCGGCCGCGAGGAGCAGCGTCACGACGCCGGCCACCGCCAGGCCCGCGTAGACCATCCACAGCAGGTCGTTCACATCGCCCGCGGCCTGGACAAACGCGGCCAGCGGCGGGAGCAGGCCAGACGTCACATGCAGCGCGGTCGCGATCGGCGCCACCCGCCCGGTCAGCACGGGAGTCCGGTTGGTGATCTGGTTGACCTGGTCGTAGACCGCCTGGGCCGGGCCGTGCAGGCCGGTCGTGTCGGCCGGAAGCTCCCACTGGAAGAGCAGGCCCGCCTGGCCGAAGATCTGCTGGACCATGTCGATCTCGCCGGGGTCCGCGATGACCGCGCCCTCCCAGGTGGCGCCCCCGCCTACGCGATCCAGGGCGGGGGCCGGCAGCAGCGGGTCGGCGTCCCAGAACGAAGAACCGGGATCGGCGGGCTCGACGATCCCGGTGACGTCGAGGCGGACCGCGGCCGAGGATCCCGGCGTCTCGTTTCCCTGGATGGTCATGTCCTCGGGGGGGCTGATGAACAGCTGGGAACCGAGCTGCAGCGCGAATCTGCTGGCCGTTTGCGGGGTGACCACGACCTGGAGGTCGTAAACCTCCTGGGAGCCGTTCGACGTCGGTTGCGGGGCCGTATCTGGCATGCTGCCGGCCACCAGCCGCAGGTGGCCGGCCACCGGGTACCGGTAGGTGACCTCCAGCCTCGCGGGGATCCCCTGCAGGCTCGGCGGCGCGGTGACCACGCTGTACAGGCCGGGGTTCATGCCGAACCAGTCCGTCGACGGCGGGGTCAGGCGCAGCGGGCCGGTGCTGAAGTCACCGCGCAACTGGGTGGTGACCTGGTCGACCTCGCCCTGGGTCAGATACTGGTTAAACAGATTCTCGTTCCCCTTGGCCGACCCGAGGGCGCCGTTGACCACGCCCCAGCTGCTCCCGACCACGAAGGTTCGCTCGAGCGGCGCCACCCCGTCCATCGTCTGCTGCAGCGCCCGCGCCGCCGTGGCCTGCGCCTGTCGAGGTCCCGCGGTGGCGGCCAGCACGCCGCCACCGGCCAGGAGCGCGAGCGCGAGACTTCCCGCGCTGCCCATGCCGGTCACCCGGCGCAGGACGCTCATGGCCTTTCCGCCTTCCGTGTCATGCTTGCTCATCTGTTCCTCACGCCTCTTCCGCGGCGCGAAGTTCGGCGGCGGGGTCGGGCCGACGGGTGGCGACGAGCGCGGCGGTCACCGCGGGCAGCACGGCCACGGCGAGCGCGAACGCGATGGCCTGCGGCAGGTCAGCCACCGTGACGGCGGGCGGCGTCGGCAGTTGCGCCGCCGAGGTGAGCGTCACGGCGGGCACGAGCAGCCAGGCGACGAGCGTGCCGAGCAGCACGCCGAGAGCGGCGGCTGGCAGGCTGAGCAGCAGTTTCTCCAGGCATAGCTGCAAGGCGGCCCCGCGTCGCGTCACGCCGAGCGCGGCGAGCAGCGCGGTCTCGCCGCGGCGGTGGCGCACGTCGGCCGCGATCGATACCCAGAATCCCGTGATGGCCAGGAGCGCCGCGGCCGCGGCCAGCGCGAGCAGAGCCTGTTGCGGCGCGGCGGACAGCGTGTCACTCCCGGCGGCCGTGGCCAGCGCCGCGGCGCTGGTGATGTCGGTTCCAGCGGGAACCGCGGCGGTCAAGGACGGCGGGACGCCTCCGCCGGCCGTGGCCAGCCACCACTGAGTGACCGGCAGCGGGGGAAGGGACTGCCGGGCCAGGTCCTCCTGAACGCTGCCGAGATCGGTGATGAGCGCGCCGCCCGGCGCCGTGACGGTCGGGAACGAGGTCACCTCGGCCACGATTCGCAGCGGGACCTGCGCCCCGCTGACGAACGCGGGCACGACGGAACCGATCGCCGCGGCGTTCGTGTCCATGAATGCTCTGGTCGCGATGGCCGGGATCGCCGCTACCTGGGTCGTCGAGGGAAGCAGCAGCAGCTGCCCGGGGACCTGCTCGGCCGGCCCCGCGAAATCCACCTGGCTGGCGGGCGCGTGGCCTGGGGCGAAGGTGAAGGTCCCGGCCTGTTGGGTAATGTCCGTTGATCCGTCACGTGGCTGCGTGAAAGAACCTGGCGGCAGGTTGAGCGAGCTTAGCTCCGGAGAGCTGGCCTGCTGAGTCCAGCCGGCCAGCGACAGGCCGCTCAGGGTGAGGGCGAGGGCCGGCCCAGCGCGGAGCGGCAGGAGGAACGTGACCGTGATCGCGGCTACCCGCAGCGGGTAGCGTGGATGTTCGCCGCCCAGGGGGGCGACGAGCAGGTGGGGGCGGCCGTCTGCGATCAGGGTCCCGGCGGGGATCTGGTACGCGGCGCCCGTCTGGTCGAGGATGGTCAGGGTCACGGCGACCGGCCCGAGTTGGGTGGTCGATAGGGTGGGCACCGGCGCCGCCGGGCCGAGCGTGGCGGTGAGCTGGATCGGGCCGGCCCGCGCGGCTGACTGGGGCGTGGCCCCCGGAAGTTCGCCGGCTGGGGTGATGGCGCGGAACAGGCTGCTTGATGGCAGCGGCGACTCATCGCCGCGCAGCCGGACGACCTGGGGTGCCTGGGCCGCGTCGACCGCGATCACCTCGCCGGGACTGGCCTGGTCATCGGCCGCGACCGCCATCGCGTGCGTCACGCCGCTCGCGCCGGTGAGGGCGCCCGTATTGCCCGGCGCGAGGGGCGCGGGCAGGTTGACTTGGACGTCGCCCCCGGTGGCGAAGGCAGCCTGGTCGGAAGCCGACTTGAGCCAGCTCGCGTGCTGCGCGAGCGTGAGCGTGCCGGTGGCGACCGCCATGGTAAGCAGCAGCGCCGTGCCACCCTGGCGGACCGGCATCCTGCTGAGCTGCCAGGAGGCCAGCGAGGTCGTGAGCCGCCTGCCCCGGACGGCCAGCCAGTCCGCCAACCGGGCGGCCAGGGGAAGCAAGCGCAGCGTGGCGACGCTGCCGGCGGCCAGCGCGAGGGCGGGTGCCAGCGCGAGCACCGGATCGATCCCCGCCGTCCCGCCATCGCTCGCCGCGNNACCATGGCCTGCCGGCCACGCCCGGTCCGCGCGGCACCTGGGCTGAGATTGACCCCAGGAGCGAGCAGCAAGACCGCGGCCATGGCCGCGACCGCGATCGCCGCCCCGAGCGCGTTGGGCCAGATTCCCCCCTGGCCCGCGAGCCGGATGCCAGCCCGGCCCAGCGGCCCCTCGACCACCAGCACGCCGGCGAGCCTGACCCCCGCGAGTGCGCCGACGACGGACACCAGCGCCGACAACGGGATCACCTCGGCCGCCGTCCGCCAGGTGAGCTGGGACCTGGTCGCGCCGCGCGCGACCAGCAGCGCGGTTTCTCCCTCTCGCTGGGTCGCCAGGAGCCGCGCCACCGCGAGCAGCGCCACGATGGCGAGGGCGAGAAGTTCGAGGGCGCTGATCACCAGTATCGACCGGGCGACGGTCAGGTTGCTCGCCGCTTCGGCGAGCACGGACGGCAGGGTGGTAACCAGCTGAGCGCCATTGAGGAGGCTCAAGTTCGGCAGCGACCCGGTGAGGGCGGCGACGCTCGCCGACATCGGGCTGAGGTCCCCCTCGCGGAACGCCGCCATGTCGGGCTGAGCTACCCAAGACCCGCTCAGCATCGTTAGCCTCGGCCCGAGTGCCTCCTGGCTCACCACCAGGGGGCCATACGTGGTCGA
>PLIQ01000676.1 GCA_003140115.1 Actinomycetota bacterium
CCGACGCCAGCGTGGCCTGCACCGGGTTCGCCTCATCGTCGTGCACCTCTTCGCTCAGGCCGACATCGACCGGAAAGCTGCAACTTTCCCGCCAAACCCTGACGTAAACCGACAGGACCCGCGTAGTGCCGCGGCAGCCTGAATTTGCCCGGAGGTTCGGGCCGCGACAGGCGCCCGCCTGCAGGCTGCCGGGCAGGCCGGTGAGGCGAACGGGACCCGGGATGACCGTGCGGCTCCCGGGACCAGCGCCGGGACGCGCCAGCCAGCCCTGAATCATCATCGTGTGTCGCTACCTCCTTCTCCAAGAGGTAACGACACACGGTCCTGCACGCGGCACACGGCTGGGACAACTGAGAGTGCTGAGGTGAGCTCGCTCCTGGCGCGGGCGGGACCGACGGGGTAAACGAGACCTGACGCGGCACCAGTCAGCGGCGCAGTCCGCGGCTCAGGTCAGCCGGGTCGATGCTCACGTGGAAGGGACGGTCGACGGCGAAGGGCCCTGATGCTTTCGCCGCGAGAGTGTAACGGCCGTCCCGCAGCTCGAAGACGGTCAGCTCCGGCTCGGCTGGGACAGGTTTCACGATCCAGTACGTGGGGACGCCGAACCTCTCATACGCGGCTTTCTTCCTGTTCAGGTCGGCTAGCGGTGCTGGGCGAGCGGATCTCCATGGCGCAGCCCGCGCCCCATCGCTAGAGCTTGTAACCCCGCCCTTGAAAATCTCTAAGCACGACGGTAGACGGCACGGATGAGAGCCGGCGTCAGCGCGGCCACGGCTGAAAACGGGCGCCGGATGCCGGGCGGCGCAGGTCGTGAACACTCGTGCGAAGGTCTGGGTATCGCTCGTGGTCCCGGCTGCCACTCACGCCCCGCGGTCAGCGGGGGCGCTCCGGGACCCTGGTCTGTTGGCCTGCTGCGGCCACCGCTGCAAGCACCTTACGTTTCCGCGGAGACGGCGGCTGGCCGAGCCGTCAGGCGACTGGCCGCCATCAGAGGAACTCGGCTTACGCTGACGCCGCGGCTGACGGGCCGAAGAAGACTTCAAGGTCCCGGCCCAGCGCGCGATTTTGGCCGAACGGACCGAGGCACGAGCCTCCCGTAAGGCGAATGCTGTTGCTGGTTAGCTGTGCTCCCTGGCTTGCGGCATGAAATTGAACCACTGGTTGATCCCGCTCGTTCCAGTGCATGTAACCACCGCTCTATAGAATGCGCTGATGACACAACGGCAGGTCCCGCGTCCAAGGCATCTTGATCATCTGCTGGACGACCGGCGAGGATATCCCGTCATATCCACGGTCGGACGAAATAAGGATCGCGCCAGCTTCGGCTCTATTAACGAATTCCGGAAACTCGTCCTAGCCGCATTCGATTGGTGTGCTGTGTGCGGCCTGCCCTTCGGCGGAGCAATGCGATGGCAAGTGATTGCGGGCGGTGCGCCCGCCTTGACGGGCGATCAGCTGGAGAAGGGAGCCCTCTTCAATGAGGCTCCAGTACATGAGATCTGCATGGTCTACGCTGCGAATGTTTGTCCTCATCTTTCGTCTCCAGGTCATCGGATGGGCGATGAATACCGGGCAGGACAGCGAAGGGACGGCGCGATCCGCATGGCTGGCTTTGCCAGGACCGTTGACGTCCGGGCATTCAGGTCCGGTCTTCAGCAGGAGATCTATGTCCTGCATTTCGAGCAGGCCGATTTTATAGATGAATTCTCATACTCACGCCCGGATGAACTCGCTGATCGTTACGCCGCTCTGCTAGCGAGGGAAGAAGTCCCTGAGCTCACGGCGGCAGAATCCGGCCTGGTAAGCCTGTTCAACGAGCACAGCGATATGGGAGACACGGTCACCGGAGCCGCCCTGATGGCTGGAGCAAGCTTCGCGAAACATATCAGGCAAGTCCAAGGAATGGATAGCTTTGCTAAGAGCGGATACTACCAATGGCTCGCAATGCATCTGCTCGACCTCAAGAAACTCGCAGAATTTTGTGAAGGAACTGACGACCCTGCTTCCAGGCTCATGGCTACATGGCTCCTGGAGCGCCATGACGACCTTCCGGAGGTTCTCGCCACGTGGCGGCAGGCTGGACTAAGGCTGGCGAGGTCCAAGGGCATGGCCCCTCCTCCGCCCGAATTCGAAGGTCCCGGCCGGACCGTCGCGAAGAACGACCCTTGTCCTTGTGGCTCCGGGCGCAGGGCAAGGCGTTGTCATCCAGCTGGCGTGCCCGAAATCCAGGCCCGGCCGGAAGGGCGAACCTGATTCGAGTGTCGGCGAAGCGAATCGAGCAACGTACGCGATTGCGGAAGGCGGAGGCGCCGCCCGCCGCAACGCTCCTTGTCCGAGGCGGTCCAGATACTGTCGAAAAGCTTCGGCGCCACGCAGAGCGGACGGCGCGGGCTTGGGCGCTAGATGGCCGACCACTCTACGGAATATCGGTCTTCGCGGTCCTCGACATGCCGCTGAATGACCTCCTACGGCGCCGGTTCACCAGCTTCCGCACCATCTACTTGCCCACAGTAGGGCGATTGGCGGAATGCCGATTCGAATTGTTCCCCACCGGCCAGCGGCCGCACTTCACGGTCCGGCTCCAGCGTGCCGATGACTCCGAGCTGGACCGGCTGCTGACGGCACTCGGTGTTACCCAACCCAATCCCCAGTACGCTAGAGGCATGATCTGGCGAGAGGAGGGCTGAGATGTACCACGTCGACATCACCGCAGACCTCAATGATGAAGACGAGACCGGCTATGTCTGGACCTTCCTTGATGAGGCCCGCGACCCGCAGCAGATCAAGCCCGGCGCCCTCATCGTCGCCGGAGACGAAGACACCGCGGCGGTGTGCGAGGTGATCGACCTCGCTCCCGCGGGCGACGGCACCATCGTCCACCTAAGGCTCCTGCCCGGCCTGGTCGAGGACTACCAAGCTCTGGTAGAACGGGCACTTGCAAGCTGACCATGCGCTCGTGCCCGCGGGTCAGCTAGAAGATGAAAGCCATCATCATCAGCTCCTCCGGCGGCCCTGAGGTGCTCACCGTCACCGACCTGCCCGATCCGGGGACGAGCAGGCAGTGCGGATCCGCGACGTCCTGACACCAGGCGCGAAGGTCGGTTACACCTACCACTTCGGAGCCGACTGGGAACACGAGATCACTCTGGAGCAGACGATCCCGCGCGACCCCGGCCAGGACTACCCCGTCTGCGTGGAGTGGCGCGGCGACTCCCCAGTCGAGTACTGGTCTGAGGACGACCCTGAAGAACCCGAGCCGTTCAACCTGGCCAAGGTCAACCGTCAGCTGGCCG
>PLIQ01000018.1 GCA_003140115.1 Actinomycetota bacterium
GATATCCCATGATAGCGCGATCATCGGACCTGCCCGATCAGGCGCTCTCATGGCCGCAGACAGGCCGCTGACACGCATCGTCATAATCGGCCACGCGCCAGCAACGTTTCCGCGGAAGCGCATCGTGAACGATTTCACAAGCCGCGGGAAACGCGCCTCCGCCGACGCCACCCGTCTTCTCGCCCCTCCGTGTCGTGATCACCCAGCACCTGCACGCCATCCAGCTCCGCTCCGGGCAAGGCCTGCTGGTCAGCAACTCATGCTGGCTGCATGGCCGCGACCGCTACACTGGTCCGGCGTGCGTCCTGCTCCCCGTCCTGGATGCCCCCTCCCGGCACTGGTATCCAGCCGGGCCAACGCCTTGCCAACGCCTGGCACCTAGTCGGCACAGGCAGCATGACAATGGCTCTGTCACCACGCCACGCGGCGGATCGTCCTGGTCCAGACTAACGCTCCGGTTCGGGTAACGATCCGATGTATTTGCTCCGGGATTGGGGTCGACGGGTCCAATCCCTCCAATTTTGCCGCGCTGGCGACGTCCGGATCTGCGGATGAGCGAGCGACCGAAGGTTGACGGCTAAGCGCTAACACTTAAATGCCGTCGGCAATTTGAGTATCTGGCGCCTCTTTCGTCCTCGGACGTCATTAATAGGCTTCCGGTTTCCGCATGGCAGCGGGTGTTCCATCATGCGTGTCGGCAGCCCGCATAAGCGCATGCTATGAAAGGCGGCCCGCAAGGCTTCCTTCTGAGCGGGCTAGGACGGAGGCCAGCAGGAACGTAGCGGCCGCTTTCGGGCACTCAGCCAGGACGGCAATCCTTCGGCTGCCGCTGCGTCGACGGCGCCAGGGTGAGCTTGTCCTTTGCGGCGATAGAGGATGCACCGCCATGTACTGTGATATCTGGTTGCTGCGGGCACGCCTGGTGGCCTAGCCTCGGCGTGTGCGCGAGCGCCCGGCGGGTATACGCGACGGCGATGTCGCCGCCGCCCTGGCTAGCCAGTGGGCGCTCAGGGTGCGGGATCTGTCTTACCTGCCCGTCGGGTTCGGCGGGTACCACTGGCTCGCGGTCGACCAAGCGGGCTCGCGATGGTTCGTGACCGTCAGCGATCTTGCCGCGCCGTGGCTGCCCGACTTGCCGGCGGCCATGCAGACAGCGGCCTGGCTCGCGACGGAGGCCGGGCTCGGGTTCGTCGTCGCTCCGGTGCCGGCCAGGACTGGTCAGGTCGTCGGCTCTTTGGACAGCCAGCATGCTCTGGCGCTGTTTCCGTACGCCGACGTCACGCCTGGCCGCTTCGATGACCCGGTCGGCGACGGCGACCGGGCCGCGATCATCGACATGCTGGCCAGGCTGCATACCGTAACCCCGAAGGGCATCCAGGTCCCCCGCCGGCCGCTGGAGCTTGCCGCCCGCCAGGCCATCGACCAGGCCCTGGCCAGCCTGGACGTTCCCTGGACTGGCGGGCCGTACGCCGAGCCGGGCCGTGATCTGCTGGCCCGGTACGAACGGCCGCTGCGTCGGGCCTTCGCGCGATTCGACGGCCTCCTCGACCCAGTCCGCGAGGCTGGCGGGCCCTATGTCATCACGCACGGCGAGCCCCACCCCGGCAATCTGCTGCACACGCGGGCCGGATTGTGCCTGGTCGACTGGGACATGACCGCACTGGCGCGGCCTGAGCGAGACCTGTGGTGGGTGATCTCAGGCGACCAGGACGCCGCACGATACTCGCGGCGGACTGGGTGGCCGGTCAACCAGGACGCGCTGGCGCTGTACCGGCTGCGCTGGGGCCTGGACGACGTAGCGGAATTCCTGTCCGGGATCCGCGGTCCGCACCAGCTGACGGCGGACACGCTCGTGTCCTGGACGGGACTCCAGGAGACCCTGGAGTCAATCGCCGAAGCGCTGAAAGCTCCGTAAAGGCGGCGTTTGGAGGCCGTGCATCCTATAGATATTGCCCCAACTAATGGCATCGCTCGCGCGTTACGGGCCCGGTGGCGGGGTGAAGATGTCGTGAGTTCCGATGCGCCGCCAGATGACATGCGGTTGGCCGGGCACGCGTTCAGCTCCGTAGCTGAAGGTGGCGCGGCCATCGTTGTCCCAGGTCATCTCAAATACGTTCGCGTGGGCTTTCACGCCTTTGACCCGCAAACCCGGGCGGAACGGCCGGTCCGGGGCCATCAGGTCCGGCACGAAGGCTTCCTTG
Organism: Actinomycetota bacterium; assembly: GCA_003140115.1. The sequence continues at coordinate 2,202 of PLIQ01000018.1, forward strand.
ACTACCTTGCGGAACGCATCTCGCTGCTGGGGTGTCAGGTCCTTCCAGTCCTTCTCGAAACGCGGCAGCGTCTCGAACGTCGGCATCAGGCGTCCGCAGCCAGCGCGTCAAGGTGCGTGAACATGTCGTCGGCCGACTCGTGTGCCGTTCCCCGGCCTGCCGCGATCTCCTCGTCCGCCTCGCGTTCCCCGGCCAGCCACTGGGGGGTGAAGAACCAGGCTTGATCGGTCGGGATGGACACGTAGCCGCGTACCGTGATCGTCCCGTCGTCATGGACGGCGAACTCCACCTCGTCGCCCTCACTGATGTGCAGTGCGCGCCTGATCTCCTCGGGCAGGGTCAGTTGCGCTTTGGGTCGCACCTTCACCCGGGCGCTGACGAGGGGCTCCGGTTCGATCTTGGCGGCAGGCACGCTCATGGCAGCCACCCTCCAAATTCCGATTTTCCGATAATCCTACTCTATCAGGCCGGCAGGCCGTCACCAGGTTTGCTTGCAGCACTGATTGCGTAGCCAGATGAAAGGCGTTCCAGGACGATCCGATGTGCACCACGCTCGCGATTCTGCCGACGCGGACCAAAATCCTGCCGAACGGGACGCGTGTAGCCTTGTCAGTACTCTGAGCTGGGCGAACGGATCGATGCCGATCCTGGGATCAACCAGTGTCATGCCACGGTCCGGTAACGATCGGGCGTATTTGCTTCGGGATCCGGGTCGCCCGGTGCGG
>PLIQ01000090.1 GCA_003140115.1 Actinomycetota bacterium
GCCGGGGTGAAGATCTTCAAGATGTTCATGGCCTATCCCGGCGTGTTCTTCGCCACCGACGGGGTGATCCTGCTGGCCTTGCAGCAGGCGGCCCGTTCGGTCGCGACGGTGATGATGCACGCGGAGAACGGCATCGCCATCGACCAGCTGGTCGCGCAGGCGCTGGCGGCGGGCCACACCGACCCGGTGTACCACGGCCTGACCCGGCCGCCCGAGCTCGAGGGCGAGGCGACGTCCCGGGCCATCACGCTGGCCAAGGTGGCGAACTGCCCGGTGTACATCGTGCACCTGTCGGCCAGCCAGGCGCTCGCGGCGGTGGCCGAGGCCAGGGACGCCGGGCAGAACGTGTTCGCCGAGACCTGCCCGCAGTACCTGTACCTGTCCCTGGACGACCTGGCCCGGCCGGACTTCGAGGGCGCCAAGTTCGTCTGCTCCCCGCCGCTGCGGCCCAAGGAGCACCAGGACTCGCTGTGGCGGGGCCTGCGGACCAACGACCTGTCGGTGGTCTCGACCGACCACTGCCCGTTCTGCTTCAAGGACGGCAAGGAACTGGGCCGGGGGGACTTCTCCAAGATCCCGAACGGGATGCCCGGCGTCGAGCACCGGATGGACCTGCTGCACCAGGGCGTGGTGGCGGGCCAGCTGTCCCTGCCGCGCTGGGTGGAGGTGGCCGCGACCACGCCGGCCAGGATGTTCGGCCTGTACCCGCGCAAGGGCGTCATCGCGGCCGGCTCGGACGCCGACATCGTGATCTATGACCCGCGGGCCACCCAGACGCTGTCGGTGGCCACCCACCACATGAACGTGGACTACTCCGCGTACGAGGGCCTGGAGATCACCGGCCGGGTGGTGACCACGCTGTCCCGCGGGCGCGTGGTGATCGATGACGGCCAGTACCTGGGGAGCACCGGCCACGGGACGTTCCTGGCTCGCGGGCTGAATCAGTATCTGCTGTAGCAGGAACCACGTTCGTTCGGCATAAAAAGGGGGTTTCATGGAATTCGGTGTGGTCCTGCAGACGAACCCGCCCGCCAGCCGGGTGGTCGAGATGATGCGGCGAGCCGAGGACGCGGGCTTCTCCTACGGGTGGACGTGGGACTCGCACGTGCTGTGGCAGGAGCCGTTCGTGATCTACTCGGCGGTGCTGGCCGCGACCTCCCGCCTGACCGTGGGGACGATGGTGACCAACCCGGGGACCCGGGACTGGTCGGTCATCGCGTCGCTGTTCGCCACGCTGAACGACATGTACGGCAACCGCACCGTGTGCGGGATCGGCCGGGGGGACTCGGCCCGGCGGGTGATCGGCCAGCCGCCCATGTCGCTGGCCACGCTGGCCTCGGCCATGACCGTGATCAAGGGGCTGGCCGAGGGGCGCGAGGTCAGCCTGCACGGTCAGCCGCTGCGCATCCCGTGGGTGCGCGACGGCAAACTGGAGATCTGGATGGCCGCGTACGGGCCGAAGGCGCTGCGGCTGGTCGGCGAGCAGGCCGACGGGTTCATCCTGCAGACCGCCGACCCGGACATCGCCCGCTGGACGATCGGGTCGGTGCGGGAGGCGGCCAAGGAGGCGGGGCGTGACCCGTCGTCGATCACGATGTGCGTGGCGGCGCCCGCCTACGTGGGGACCGACCTGCCGCACCAGCGGGAACAACTGAGGTGGTTCGGCGGCATGGTGGGCAATCACGTCGCGGACCTGGTGGGCAGGTACGGCACGGACGGGCCGGTGCCCCGCGTGCTGACCGACTACATCGCGGGCCGCGAGGGCTACGACTACGCGCATCACGGCAAGTCCGACAACCCGGACGTGGACTTCGTGCCGGATGAGATCGTGGACCGGTTCTGCCTGCTCGGTCCGGCGTCCGCGCACGTGGACCGGCTGCGCGAGCTGGCCGAGGCCGGCGCCGATCAGTTCGCCCTGTACCTGATGCACGACCAGGAGGAGGACACCCTGGCCGCCTACGGCGGCGAGATCATTCCGGCCCTGAAAGCGTTATCGCGAGGAGTTCCCCGGCTGGGCGGGGCCGGCCGCAGCGCGTGACGATTGCGCCGCGGCCGGCATTGACCTGGCTAGATGTCGATGGTGTTGACCAAAGTGCCTTCCGGCACGAGCGACTTGCCGACCGCGGTGGCGGCCATGGCCCGCTTGAGCTGCTCCCCGGAGGCGCTCGTGACGTCGTACACCTGGACCTGGAAGTCCGCTACCTGCGAGGCGTCGAGTACACCGGAAACGACCACGCCGCCGCGACCGCCACCCAGGTTCTGGAAGAGGGTGGAGTCGTCACCGGCGGTCCGATACTGGTTGATCCATCCCCACACGGTGCCAGCGTCCGAGCTCCAGTTGTAGTGGCCGTTGATACGGTCTTCGAACCAGGTCTCGGACGTGCCGGTGACCACGATGGTGGCCGTATAGGGCACGCGCAGCGACCGTGATGTCGCGGCCAGGAGAGCCTTGTAGACCTTCCCGGTGGGGACCGTGACCGGAACGCTCTGGGAAACGGTGACCGTCTCACTTTTCGTGTTCGATGTCGTGCTGCTGTAGCTGAACGTGTAATCGACGCTCATCTTCACCGTCGCCTCGGCGCTGGCGATGATGAAGTCTGCCTTCGCCTTGATGTCCAGGCCCACGCCGATCTTCACCGAGTGCGCGATCGTGCTGCTGGTCGTGGATGAGTTCGTGTAGGAATAGGTGAGCTGGACGGTGGACTGTGGCGTGAGACCGTTCCTGTTGTCCACGATGGCCGACGCGGCCATGATCTGACCAGGAATGTAGGTCATGGCGCTGTCGTTGAAGACCAGGCCGGTGGGCACGGCGTCCGAGAGGCCGCCGTAGAGGCCTATGGCGTCCCCGTTGGCGCCGTTGACGTACCACCGGCCGTTGGCGGGGTCTTCGCCAGTGTTCAGCTGCTTTTTCCAGGCTGCACCGATGAATGGGCCTACGGTGCCGATGTCAAGCGAGTTCAGGGCCATTGCCCCCCCGTTTCGAGATATCCAGGATTCATGGGTGCTGGTCGATGCGCGGGCTAGGGTGCCGGAGCGCCAGGCGGAATTCCCCGGTCCGGGCGGTTATCGCACGCGCCAGCCCGGCCAGCCTCCCCCGATCTACCAGGGTTAATTACGTATAGTGACAGAAGGTCACTCTGCGTGTCAATGCTTGGTCGGCTAGTCGGTGCCCGCCCCGGCCGAGGCCGATGCGGCGGGGGCCGGGCTTTGCAGCAGCTTGGCCAGCGCCTGCTGGTCGGCCAGGGCGATGGCCAGTTCGCCGGTCGCGGTCGGGTGCAGTGGCGCCGGGTCGTCCGGGCCCTGGACGTAGGGGTCAGCGGTGCACAGCTCGTGGCCGGCGAAGGGCGGATCGGCCACGCCGAACCCGAAGGTCTGCGCGCCGGAGGCCAGCACCGTGTTCAGCTGGCCGAGGCGGGCCAGCAGCACCTTCTCCTTGGCCGCGGTGAGGCCGTACCGGGCCAGGCAGCCGATGTTCTGGCCGAATGGCGAGTAGTACTCGTTGACCAGCACGGCAGGACTGCCGGGCAGGTCGGACAGGTCGCCGAGGAGCTGGTAGTAGCTGGTAGTGAAGGCGCTGAGCAGCTCGCTGAAGTACGCGGAGGACACCGCGTCGTTGCACACTGCGCTGGCCGCGCACAGGCGCGTCATGATGGACCATTCGACGTCGTCGGCGCCGACGCTGACGATGACCACCTTCGCGTGGGTGGCCCCCTCGGCCTCGGAGAACTGCGCCGGCGCCACCTGCCCGTCGCCGAGCACCTGCACGCCGAGCAGGCCGTTCTGGATCGTCGCGCCGCTGCAAGCCAGGTTCAGCACGTTCCAGTCGTTCACCGCGGCCAAGTCGGCGGCGTAGGACTCGCCACTGCGGCCGCAGGCCAGGTCCAAGGGGGTGGCGTTGGCGGGGGCCGGGTTGCCCACGGCGGCGGCGGTCGAGTCGCCGATCACCACCGCCTGCACCCCAGGCAGCCGTCGGTCGGCCGGGCTGGGGACGGCTTGGAGCGGATCGGTGCCGACCAGGTCGTCGAGCGTCTTGACGCTGCGCAGCACGCGTGGCGTGCTGGAGGCGGTCAGCAGCACGCCCCCGATGTTCACCGCGCAGACGACGGCGAGCCCCGCGGTCACCGTCTTCAGCATGGTCAGATGGGACTGCCTGCGCACCCCGGCCACCGCGAGCAGAGCGACGACAGCGAAGCCGGCCGCGATGAGCGTCTCCCACACGAAGTACCGGGTCCAGCCCTGGGCCAGCTGCTGGCTGAGGCTCAGCTTGAGCTTGCGCGGGTTGTCCGAGCGGAGCAGCTGGGCGACCTGGCGGTCGATGGTGATGTGGGTGAGCTGCAGCAACGGGCGGATAGGTCCCTCGAACTGCGGCTTGGTCGGGATGTTCTGGCCGAACAGGTCGAGCTCGCCCGGGCCTGACCAGCTCAAGGACGAGATCACCGCCCCGACCTGGGCGGTCTGGCCGGCCGCGGAGACCGTCTGCATGGGCGCGACCTGCAGCGCCAGCCAGATCGAGCCGGCCGTGATGATCAGGAAAGTGACGAGGTAGAGGACAGCCTTCCTGGTCCACCGCAGGTATGAAGGAATCTCACGCTCCCGGTACGACAGAGCCTGCGCTCATCACGCTACCCGAGGCGAGCCGGTGCCAACCCGTTCAGATGGCGTCCTTGCGTTCCAGGTAGTTCAGCGCAACCCAGCCGATCGGTACCGGGAGCCAGAAGGTGAGCAGTCGGAACAGCAGCACCGCGCTGGCCGCCTCGGTGCCGTGCAGCCCGGCGGCGACGAGCCCGGCGGTCAGGGCCGCCTCCACGGCGCCAACCCCGCCGGGCGTGGGGACGATCGAGCCGAGCGCGCTACCGGTCAGGTAGACCACGGCGATGCCAGCGATGGCCACCGACCCGCCGAAGGCCTGCACGCAGGCGGACAGGCACAAGATGTACGCCACGCTGAGCAGCAGCCCGCCGCCGATGCCCTGGATGAGCTTGATCGGCTGCTGCGCGACCTCGAGCAGCCGCGGCAGCACCTGGCCCAGCGTCGGCGCGACCCGGGCGCGCAGCAGCCGCCGTCCAGCGGGCACCGCAAGCACGGCCAAGGCCACCACGACCAGCCCGGCCAGTACGAAGTAGATCCAGGTGGGCGGGCGGAACGGGTGCTTGTCGGCGGCCCCGGCGATGGCGATGAACACCACCAGCAACAAGATGTGCAGGACAAAGGCCACTACCTGGCTTACGCCGACGCTGGCCGCCGCGACCGGCGCCGGGATCTTCCTGCGCTGCAGGTAGCGGATGTTGACCGCGGCGCCGCCGAACGCGGCGGGCGTGACCAGCGTGACGAACGACCCGGCCAGCTGGGCGATGATCGTGCGGGTGAAGCTCAGCGGGACGGCCACGAACCCGGACAGCTCCAGCGCGGCGCCGACGTAGGTCACGGCCGACAGGGCCAGCGCTACCAGGCCCCAGCGCCAGTCCGCTTGGTGCAGGACGTGTCCGAGGCTGACCCGGGCGAGCTCGCCCGCGAGCAGGTACCCGGCGGCGACGGTCGCGACCATCGTGATGACGCTGCGGAACCGGATCCGCTCGAGCTGGACGGGGGTCACCTCGCCGCCCGGGACGGCGGCGAGCAGCCGCTGGCGCAGCTCGGGCAGCACTTTGCGCCGACGGCGCAGTTCGGCCCGGGTGGAGCGGGCCAGGGCCACGCGCTGAAGCAGCGGCACCACGCCGACCAGTTCGCCGGCCCCTGCCTTCTCCAGGGCCAGGTCAGCGGAGCGCTCGGGCCCGACGTAGAGCGCCAGCTCGGCCAGGAGCTGGGCCACGTCCAGGCGCACCTGCAGGTCACTTGCGGCCACGTCACCGTCGCCCGGGTCGAGCAGCATGACCTGGTCCTTGCCGGTCAGCAGGATGCGGTCGGCGGTCAGCGACCGGTGCGTGACCCGGTGCTCGTGCAGCGCCTGCACGGCGTCCCAGATGTTCCGCAGCTCGGCGTCGGTAACCCCGGGATTCCGCTCCGCGAGCGTGGTCCCCTCGTGGTGATCGAAGGCGAGCACGGTGGCTTCGGGCCCGACCCGGACCACGGCGCGCAGTCCCGGCGTGGGCGCGCCCGCGTCTTCGGCCGCATAGGACAGCAGTGCCCTGCGCTCGATGGTCCGGTCCGCCGACAGCGGCGCGCCGCGAGAGACCTGCCCGCGCAGCAGGACGTACCGGTACAGCCGGTAGACGGCGCCCGCCGCCTGCTGGTCCTTGTCGTAGACGGTGACGTCCAGGCAGGTGCCGGTGCTCGTGGCCGCGGCGTAGTGACGCGATCCGGCCCGGTCAGCGGTCCGCGGCGCCCAGCGGAGCCGGGTCATTTCGGTCACTTGCCGGTCCGCGCTGTTCAGCGCCGTCGCGATGTCCACCGCGCTGGGCCGCAGCGAGGGACTGCCCGCCGCGTACCGGACGCCGAGACCGATCGTCCGGCCGACGAGCAGCGTGAGCAGGAACGACAGGACGGTGGTATCCAGGTCGACCAGGTGGACGAGCGAGTAGACGCCGACGGCCAGCCACAGGGCGTTCCGCCAGCCCGGCCGACCCGACAGGCCGATGATCGTCGCGTAGGCCACCACGCCGGCCACGTACGGGTCCAGCACCGCGGTATGGCCGACGGCCGGGCGGGACATGACGATCGCGTCGTAGACCCTGGCCGCGACCGCGCGCTCCAGCGCGACGTTGAGCACGGCTGCCACCACCGCGGCCAGGATCCCGGTGGCCACGGCCTCGGTGAGCCGCCGTACCTGGCGCCGGATGAGCTGGCGGACGGCCAGCGCGACGGGAACAATGAGGATGGCGAACAGCACTAGGGGCCGGGCCACCGCCAGCAGGGTGTGAAGCCGCGCGCTCGCGCCGACGATGTCGGTCTCCACGCCGTTCGTGGTGGCGCTGGCCGCGACGCCGGCCACCACCAGCACGATGATCTCCAGGCCCGAGGTGGCGCAGCGCAGCAAGTCGACCGGCTTGCGGATCCGGCGCTCCAGCCGGTCCGTGACCTGGATCGCTCCTGGCTGCGGTGGAATCACGGCACCGATCGTTTCACCTGGTGGCCCAGCCGCAAAGTCGCGGCCCCGCGGCACGCGTTTTCAGTCCGTGGCCTTGGGATGCCCGGTCCCCGCATGGATGATCCAGGCCGTACGTCGCGCGTCATCGATGACGTACCAGATTCGCCCGCCGGCGGTCACCTCGTACTGCCATTGCTCCAGCGACTCGCCTTTCCAGGCCGCGGTGCCCAGACGGCCTTTGAGCCGGTGATGGCGCTCTGGAGCAGACCGGGATCGCGGATTAGCCCGGATGGCGTCAAACGCGCGCCGCAGGTCGTACTCTCCCTCGACCGGCGGCGGGGCCGCGCGTTCGCCGCGACGGGGGCTCATTCGTCGTCTGGCGGAGCCGGAACGGGACCCATGTCCCCCTCGGGTTCGGCGGTCAGGATCTCCAGGAGGACGGGGTCTGCGTACACCTCTGCCGAGTGCCGCCATTGGGTGAGAAGCACGGCGACCGGAGCCAGGTTCCCCAGCTCTACTGCCCCTCGGGTGACGGTCACGAGCTCGGTCACGAACGTGTCGACGTCCACCTCGGGCAGGAAGGTCACCCACGGCAGGGCGTCGCGGAGCAGCCCGCGGATGACCTCGCTCTTCTCGGACCTGATCAGGCCTGCGAGGAGGCGCGTGGTGAAGTCCACCACGCTCGTGTCGCGCTCGAGCTGTTCGATCCGCATCAAGGCGAGGTCGCCGGCGTCTCGCCGTCGCAGCCGCAGCGCCCGGACGGTGTCCAGCCGTTCGGCGGTCGCCGCGGGATGGTGCAGCAACTCGCTGAAGGGCACATCGTCATAGGCCGCGGTCATAACATCCACAGTACTGTAGAACTGTTATCCCAGCTAGCCTTCGGTACCTCCACGTGCTGCTGCAGCGCGTCGTAACCTCTGGTCATAGCAGTGCCAGGCTAGGTTGAGCCACATGCGGGATACCGTGAGAGCATTCTGCGCGATCGCCGCGGTCAGCGCCATTCTGGCCCTTCCGGCCTGTTCGGCCATTGATGGCGGCGCGGCTTCTGGCAGCGCACCGAGCCTCTCGGCCCGCACCGCGGCGGTCACCACCGGGGCACCTGAGCCAAGTGCCGGCTCACGGGCCGCCGCGACGGCGGGGTCGCTGACCATCGCCGCGGTGGGCGACACCATGCTCGGGGACACGCCGAATCTTCCGCCTGACCCGGCGTCGTACTTCAAGGCGGTCGAATCGACCCTCGACCGGGGCGCCCAGATCGTGTTCGGCAACCTGGAAGGCACGCTCACGACCTCGAAGGCCAGCAAGTGCGGCCCGGTGAGCGGCCCGGATCCGCACTGCTTCGCGTTCCGGGATCCGCCGGGCTACGTGCGCTACTTCAAGCAGGCCGGGTTCACCATCCTGAACGACGCCAACAACCATTCCTTCGACTTCGGCGCCGCCGGCCAGGCCCAGACGGTTCAGACCATCCATGCCGCGGGCCTGGCCCAGACCGGGCTGCCCGGCGAGATCACCATCGTCCGGGCCCGCGGCATCAAGGTCGCGTTCCTGGCGTTCGCGCCCTACACCTACGACGCCGATCTCCTCGACCTGCCTGCCGCGCGCTCCCTCATCGAGCGAGCCCGGCGGGAGGCTGGGGTGGTCGTCGTCTACATGCACGCGGGCGCGGAGGGCCCCGGTGCCGATCACGTCACCGGCCGGGAAGAGCATTACCTCGGCGAGGATCGCGGCAACCCTGAGGCGTTCGCGCACATGGCCATCGACGCGGGTGCCAGCCTGGTGATCGCGAGCGGCCCGCATGTGCTGCGCGGCATGCAGTTCTACCGGGGCCACCTGATCGCCTACAGCCTGGGGAACTTCGCCGGCTACGACGACTTCGCCACCAACGGCGACCTTGATACGAGCGTGATCCTGCACGTGACGCTGTCAGCCACCGGCCGGTTCGAAAGCGCGCGCATCTACCCCATCCAGTTCAGCGGAACAGGCCGGCCCGTGCCGGGCGGCGCAGGGGTCGCCTTCACCGCCCGGCTGGGCACGGAGGACTTCGGGTCCAGCGCGGCCCGCATCCTGTCCTCGGGCGTCATCAAGAGGCCATGACGGTCAGGGCTGCGGGATGACCTGCACGAATTGGAACTGGGTGTAGAGGTTCGGGTAGCCGTCACCGGGGCCGTTCTGCTGGTCATCGCCGGCCGCGGCGATCTTCTGCAGCACGTTCATGCCGCCGATGACGGTGCCGAACGGCGTGTAGTCCGGCGCGAGGGTGGTGTTCTTCCAGGTAAAGAAGAACTGGCTGCCGTTCGTGTTCGGCCCGGCGTTGGCCATGGCCACCGTCCCCGCCGGATACGTGGCACCGGCCAGGTTCTCGTCATTGAACGCGTACCCCGGGCCGCCCGAGCCGGTGCCCGTCGGGTCGCCGCACTGCAGCACGAAGATGCCCTGCACGGTCAGCCGGTGACAGTGCGTCTGGTTGTAGTAGCCCTGGCTGGCCAGGAACCGGAACGAGAAGGTAGTGCACGGGGCCTTGTCGGTCAGCATCCGCACCGTGATCACGCCCTGGCTGGTGTAGAACACCACGATGAAGGGCTGCGCGGCCTGCACCGCGTTGAACACCGGAATCCCCTTGAACCGGTCGGCCGGAATCACCGCGTGGTAGTTGCACGCCGATGGGGCGGAAGTGGGGGTGGCATCGGCTACCGCCTGCGCGTGCAGGCCGGGGGCCTCGAGCCGGGGCAACGTCGATGTGCTGGCGGTGGCTCCGGCCACGCTGGTGACCGTGACGGCGGTCCCGGCCGCGACCGCGATGGCGGCGGCGAGCAAAAGGCGAGAGGCGCGCTTAGTGGGCATGGTAGAACCTGTGCCTTTCTGTGAGAAGGCTGATTCTGGTGCTCGGGTTAGCGCGCCGTCAAGGCGGGTCAGCCGGGGATACGGGCCGGCGCAGGTGGTCCGGAGGTCGGGGCGAAGGGAACCGCATTCAGCGTTCCGTCCAGGGTGTCCTCGGCGGGGTGCTGCCACAGGCCGCGGGCGCGCAGGATGGGCAGCACGCCCTCGCCGAACCAGTAGGCCTCCTCCAGGTGCGGGTAGCCGGACAAGATGAATTCCGACAGGCCGAGCCGGGCGTACTCCTCGATCCGGTCCGCCACTTCGGTGTGGCTGCCGACCAGCGCGGTCCCGGCGCCGCCCCGGACCAGGCCGACGCCGGCCCACAGGTTCGGCGAGACCTCCAGGTTGTCCCGGGAGCCGCCGTGCAGTTCGCGCATCCGGCGCAGGCCCTCGGACTCGCTGTGTGCCAGTCCCTCCTGCACCTTGCGGATCACCGTCTCGTCGATGCCTTCGATCAGCCGGTTGGCCTGCAGCCAGGCCTCGTGCGCGGTATCCCTGGTGATGACGTGCAGCCGGATGCCGTAACGCAGGGTCCGGCCGGCCTCGCTGGCCAGGCCGTCCATCCAGCGCAGCTTGGCGTCGACCGCGGCGGGCGGCTCGCCCCAGGTCAGGTAGACGTCGGTGTGCCGGGCGGCGACCGGGCCGGCCTCGGCCGAGGAGCCGCCGAAGTACAGCTCGGGCCGGGGCTCCGGCAGCCGGGCCAGGCGGGCGCCTTCTACCCGCAGGTGGGCGCCGTCGTAGCTGACGGTCTCGCCGCGCCACAGCTGCGTGACGATGTCCAGGAACTCCGCGCACCGCGCGTAGCGCTGCGCCTTGTCCAGGAAGTCGCCGTAGGCCTGCTGCTCGGTGGTCTCGCCGCCGGTGACCACGTTCAGCAGCAGGCGGCCCTGCGAGTGGCGCTGGAACGTCGCGGCCATCTGAGCGGCCATCGTGGGCGAGATGAGGCCCGGCCGGAACGCCACCAGGAACTTCAGCCGCTCGGTGACCTCGGTCAGCATCGCGGTCACCAGCCAGGCGTCCTCACACCACATGCCGGTCGGGGTGAGCGCGGCCTCGAACCCGAGTTGCTCGGCGCTGCGCGCGACCTGCCCCAGATAGCCGAGCGTGGCGGGACGGATCGCGCCCGCCGCGCCGGTCGCGATGCCGTGCCCGCCGCCGACGATGTCGCGGCCGTCGCCGTTGGTCGGAAGGAACCAGTGGAAGCGCAAAGACATGAAGATGACCCTATCGCTCCCTATGGCAACAATTCCGATTGGTTTTGAGAGTAGGCCCGGTCCAAGGCGGACGCGTATCGTCGCAGACATGAGGGCTTCGGAGATACGCGAGCTGATCCGGGTCAAGCCGGTCGAGCTCGACGCGACGTGCCGGCGGCTTTCTGCCTGCCATGACATCGCTGACCTGCGCGCCACTGGACGTCGGCTGATCCCGCGTCCGGTCTTCGACTACGTCGACGGCGGGGCCGACGAGGAAGTGTCGCTGCGGGCTAACACCAGGGCGTTCCGGCAGTACCGGTTCCAGCCGCGCACGCTGGTGAACGTGTCGGAAGCCGACACCACTGCCGCGTTCCTCGGCTCGGTCACGCCGCTGCCGCTGGTCCTGGCCCCGACCGGGTACACCCGGATGATGCACCCGGCCGGCGAGATCGCCGCGGCGCGCGCGGCGCAGCGGCACGGACTGCCGTACACGCTGTCTACCATGGCCACCACTCCCATCGAGGCGGTCGCCGACGCAGCTCAGCCCGACCTGTGGTTCCAGCTGTACATCCTGCGGGACAGCGGGCTGAACAAGGAACTAGTCGACCGGGCCGCCGCGGCCAAGTACCGGGTCCTGGTGGTGACGGTGGACTGCTTCGTGACCGGCCACCGCGCCCGGGACGAGCGCAACGGGCTGGTCATCCCGCCCGAGCTCACCGCGCGGACGCTGGCCAGCATCGCGGGCAAGCCGGGCTACTGGATCCGGATGCTGCGCAACCCGGCCATCGACTTCGCCAACTTCGCCGGGCACGACGCGGTGACCATCAAGGACACCGGGCAGCTGTTCAACCCGGCCATCACCTGGGACGACATCGCCGACCTGCGGGCTCGCTGGCCGGGCCGGCTGGTGATCAAGGGGCCGCTCGGACCCGCCGACGCGACGCAAGCCGTCGCGGTGGGAGCCGATGGTGTGCAGCTTTCCAACCACGGCGGGCGCCAGCTCGACCGGGCGGTGCCGCCGGTGCACACGATCGCCGCCGTCCGCGACATCGTGGGGCCGGACATGGCCGTGCTGGTCGACTCCGGGGTCCGGCACGGCTCGGACATCGCGGTGGCGCTGGCCCTCGGCGCCGACGCCTGTGCCATCGGGCGTGCCTATCTATACGGGCTGATGGCGGGCGGCGAGGCGGGGGTGAACAAGGCGCTGGACATCCTGGCCGCCCAGTTCAAGCGGACCATGCAGCTGCTCGGCGTGCGTTCGGTGGCTGAGCTGCGTGAGCTCGGGCCCTCGCTGCTGGCGAGCAGGGAGTAACGATGGTCTCGACCGGGCAGCTCCTGGGCTTCGCGCTGGCGTCGCTGGTGCTGATCGTCATCCCCGGGCCGGGGGTGCTGTTCGTGGTCGGCCGGGCGCTGGCGCACGGGCGCCGGACCGCGCTGGCCACTGCGCTCGGGCACGCCGCGGGCAACTACGTGGTGGCGGCGTGCGTGGCCGTCGGGCTGGGCTCGCTGCTGCAACGCTCAGTGCAGGTGTTCGTGATCGTGAAGATCGTGGGCGCGCTGTACCTGATCTGGCTGGGCGTCCATGCGATCCGGCACCGCAAGTCGCTGGCCGACGCGATGGCGGTGGCGACGCCGCCGCGGGAGGGGTGGCGGGCCGCGCGGGACGGGGCAGTGGTCGGCCTCACCAACCCTAAGGCGTACATCCTGTTCGGCGCGATCCTGCCGCAGTTCGTGAACCGCGCGGCCGGGCACGTGCCGGAGCAGATGCTGATCCTGGCGCTGGTGTCGGTCGCCATCGGGGCGATCTCGGACTGCTCCTGGGCGTTCGCGGCCAGCGCGGTGCGAGCCTGGTTCGCCCGCTCACCGCGCCGCATCGAGCTGGTCGGCGGGGCCGGCGGGCTGGCCATGATCGGCGTGGGCGTGACCGTGGCTTTCACCGGCCGCCACAGCTGAGTCGCCCTGGGGCGGGTGAGGCTGAATGGGTGGCTCCCGCCAGGCGCGAGCGTAGCCCGATGCGGAGGCATGCCGTTAACCGGTCCTAGCCGAGCACAGGACGCGACCCGGCAAAAGGCGCAATCGGGGCGCCCGGGCCGGCATCTGGATTAGCGTGGACAGCTAGCTCGTTGTGAGCGAGCTAGATGTCCACGATCACCAGAGCTTCCGAGCAGGCCGCATCAGCAGTCAAGTCAGCCCCAGCCGCTGAGGTCGGCGGCACGCACACCCGGTGAAACGCGGACGTTTGGGGCCGGAGGCACACAGCCCCCGCAAGAGCAGGACATGCCGACCCTGC
>PLIQ01000031.1 GCA_003140115.1 Actinomycetota bacterium
GCGGGCGGCCTGGTGGATCTGGGCGATCGCCTCGTCGGTGAACAGCTCGGCGGTGCGGCCGGCCTGCTCGAGGTGGTGGCGGATGTAGCTGGCGGTCTCGTCGGGGGTCATGCCTTTCATCTGGTAGCGGACGGTGATCCGCTGCTCCAGGGCTGCTAGCACTCCGAGCTTGACGGCATGCCGGAGCGTCGGCTGGCCGACCAGGATGGTCGCGAACGGGGTGGAAGAGTCCATGTCATGATTGGTCATCATCCTTATCGACTCTAGTTGATCATGGTCGAGCAGGTGCGCCTCGTCGATGGCCAGCACCGGGGTCCGGCCTCTTTCGGCTGCCTCGCCGGCCAGGGCGTTCCAGGCCTGGACGGCGAGGGCGGCGGTGCCGCGGACGGGCTTGCCGCCGAGGGCCGTGACCACATGCGCGAGGATGCCCCTCACGCCGGTGGCGGGGTTGCCGACGTAGATGACGGTGTGGCTGGCGGGGTCGAGGTCGGCGACGGCGGCGCGGATGGCGACTGTCTTCCCGGTCCCGACCTCGCCCGTGACCATGGCGATCGTCTTGTCGGCGACGGCCCAGGCGATGCGGGCGGCGGCCTCGCCGCAGTCGTGGTGGCGGTGCAGCCTGGAGGGGGGCAGGTCGCGGCCGAACGGCATCCGGGCGAGCCCGAACCGGGTGAGGACGGCGTCGATCATCAGGATTCTCCTTCTTCCGCGGACGGTCCGCCGTGGACGGCGGCGAGCTGCTGCTGGGCGCAGCCGAGGTCGCGGGCCAGGGCCGCGGCGGTGTTCCGGGCGCCGGAGATGAACAGCCAGGCGCCGCTGACCGCGCCGGCCGGGTCGGTGCCGTCGTCGCAGCCGAGCCGGCCGGCGGCGAGGGCGGATGCGAGCCACCGGCCGACCTGGGCCAGCAGCTGGGGCAGGCCGGCCGCGGCGAGCGCCAGCTCGCCGATGAGCTCGTAGGCGTCGGCGGGCCAGTCCAGGCCCTGGCCGCCGAGGGTGGCGTGGTTCAGGGAGCGGACCGCCCCGGCCGCGGTGCGGGCCAGGGCCAGGGTCTGGTCGCGGGAGTCAGTCACGGCCTTCCTCCCGCTCTTCCTGCTTGTGTTCTGGTTCTTCCTTCGTCTGCGGTTCCTCCGGGCCGCTGACGAGGAACTGGTAGGAGACCTGCTCGCGCAGGGCCTGGTCGTGGCTGTCGCCGAGGGCGGCCAGGTAGTCGATCCCGGTCGGGGCCGGCTCGGTGCGGGCCTGCCCGTCCGGGGTGCGGGTCTTGGGGTGGCGGTGCCGGCCCATGACGAACGGGACGGCGGTCCCGGCGGGCTTCCCGGCGAGGCGGACCTCGATCCGGTCCAGGTCGAACGGGGAGAACAGCAGCTCGAGCATCCGCCCGGCCAGCCACGCGTCGACCTGGTAGACGTTGCCGTGCAGGCGGACCAGGGCGGTCTTGTCGGCCTTGCGCCGCTCGGACCACAAGAACGCCTCCCGCAGCAGGGCGGGCTCGGGGACGGCCCGCTCTTGCGGCGTGGCCTTCTCCCACCGGGCGGCCGGGGCCTGGCCGGTCTCGGAGTGGACCGCCCGGTGGTAGGAGGTTTCCGTCCAGGCCTGGAACAGGCGGTTCATCTCCGCCAGGTCCGCAACGCCGGCCCCGTCGCCGGCCTCGACCAGGAACTGCTCCCGCACAGTCCTGAAAAAACGTTCGATTTTACCTCTGCCTTCTGGTTTGCCGGGCCGGGAGTGGATGAGCTTGATGCCGAGGACGGCGCAGCCGCGCAGCAGCCACGCGTCGACGAACGGGCTGCCGTTGTCCAGGTAGCAGGCCCGGGGGACGCCGCGGGCCTGCAGGGCCGGGCGGAACGCCGCGGCCATCCGGACCACGTCGTCGTGGTGCGCCCAGCGGGCGCCCATCACGGCGCGGGAGTGGTCGTCCAGGAACGCGAAAAGGTACGATTTCGCCCCGCCGATCACGGGGCCGTGGAGAGTGTCGCCCGTCCACATCTCGTTCGGCCTGGTGCACTCGAACCGCCCGAAGGCCCGCTGTTCTTCGGCCGGCCCCGGGGCCGGCCGGTTCAGCTCCAGCCGCTCGAACAGCCGCTGCAGGGTCCGGTCCGACGGCGCCCACCCCGACGTGACCTGCAGGACCCGCCGGACCTGCGCCGCCGTCCGCCCGGGCTTCTCCCTTTTCAGGGCCTCCGCCAGCGCGAGGACCTCCTCCGGGGTCCGCGGCGCGGGCTGGCGCGGGGACGGCACCAGAGCGTCGAACCCGCCCTCCTGGTAAGCGCGCCGCCAGCGGGTCAGCGTCGAGTACGACACCGTGACCCGCCGCCCGCCCGGCCCCTGGTGGACGCGCGCCGCCATCTCCCTGGCCCGCCAGCCTCGCTCCGCCAGGCTCAGCCCCGGCTCGGCGAGCTCCTGCACCAGCGAGTACCGGAACAGGCCCGTCTCCCGGGCCCGCTCCACCCGCGCCTTGTGATCCGCCTCATCCGCAGTCGCCACATCTTGTCCTTTCTCCAAGGCCTGCCCGTCGCAGGCCCGTCGAGACTGACAGGACGTAACCGCCCCAGGTCAGAGGGGAAGTCGCGTTGAACCGTCACGCCAGGGCAAGCAGCGGCATGTCACCGCCAACCCGGCGGAACGCGACGGACGGGGACAGGAGCGACCCCGCCGTGACCACCGCCGCGAGCTCCCAGCCCGACACCGCGAGCGCCGGCCACCGGCCCGCCGCCGCGGCCCCGGCCGCCGCGACCGCCACCACCGCGTCGCCCAGGCCGCTGCCCGCCGGGTCCAGCGGCACCGGATCCACCGCCAGGACCCCGGCCAGCCAGGTGAAGAACCCCCGCACCCGCCCCGCCGAGGAACGGAACCGGCGCAGCCTGTCCCGGACCGTGCCCTCCGGGACCCCGCTCGCGGCCGCGATCGACCGGAACCCCTGGCCGCGGGCCGCCCGCGCCAGCATGTCCCCGATCACCGCCGTCCCGTCGCACCGCCGCGCCAGCAGCCACGCCGGAAGAAGCACGTGCGTCGTCCCGCACGAGGAACACCGCGCCCGCCGCGGACACACCGATACCGCAAGCCGGCCCGCCGTGAACACCCGGCGCCGGACCGCGTGACCGTGCCCGCCCAGCCGGCCGCCGCAGCCAGGACACGAAAGCAGGCCGTCACCCAGAAGCGACTCGACGCCGGCCGTGCTGTTGCCTACCGTGAGCAATGGTGCCTCCAAGCACCCTCACGGCCCTCCCCGCACTTCGGCAAAAAGGTAACGGGGAGGGCCGTCCCTTTCCGACACGCTCACGGTGTCGTCGCACGCCACCCCGCCGCAACCAGAACCACCACGAAAACCACGCTCACCAGCAACCACGCAACCACGCCAACGAAGCTCACGCTGAATGGCGGCTACCAGCTGGTCGAGAAGTGGATGCAGATCTGGGAGCGCGCGATCATGCG
>PLIQ01000150.1 GCA_003140115.1 Actinomycetota bacterium
TCACCGACCAGACGCCGGCGCCCGGCGCCACGCTCGGGGAAGCCACCAGAACCCAGTCCCGTACGCCCCGGCCGGACTTCGCGGACGAGCCGACCTCGACGTTCCAGCGCTTCCTGGTCGGGCTGTTCGTGGCCGTTCCGCTGGTGGCCTTGATCGCCGCGATCCCGCTGATGTGGGGCTGGGGCCTGGACTGGCATGCCGTCGTCATCGCGCTGGTCTTCTACTGGGTGTCCGGGCTCGGCGTGACGGTCGGCTACCACCGGTACTTCACCCACGGATCGTTCAAGGCCAAGACCGGGCTGCGGGTCGCGATGGCCATCGCGGGCAGCCTGGCCATCGAGGGGCCGGTCATCACCTGGGTGTCCGACCACCGCCGGCACCACAAGTTCAGCGACCGGGAGGGCGACCCGCACTCGCCGTGGCGCTACGGCGAGGACTGGAAGGCGCTGACCAAGGGCCTGGCGTACGCGCACATCGGCTGGCTCTTCGACCCCAACAAGACCTCGCAGGAGAAGTTCTCGCCCGACCTGCTCGCGGACCAGCGGATCCGGCGGGTGGATCACCAGTTCCCCGCGCTGGTGGGGATCTCGCTGCTGCTTCCCGCGCTGATCGGCGGGCTGTGGGGACTGTCCTGGCAGGGCGCGCTGACCGCCTTCTTCTGGGCCAGCCTGGTCCGGATCGCGCTGCTGCACCACGTCACCTGGTCGATCAACTCCATCTGCCACACCTTCGGCAGCGAGGAGTTCGAGGTCCGGGACAGGTCGCGCAACGTGGCGTGGCTGGCCATCGCGTCGTTCGGCGAGTCCTGGCACAACCTGCACCATGCCGACCCGACGTGCGCCCGGCACGGCGCGCTGAAGGGCCAGCTCGACCCGAGCGCGCGCGTCATCTGGGCGGCGGAGAAGCTGGGCTGGGCCTACGACGTCCGCTGGCCGGACGAGGACCGGCTCGCCGCCAAGCGTCCCGCCACCGCCACCCGGAAACTGGGCTCGATGACCCGCCGCCGCCTCGCTCCGGGGGGGGTCGTCTCCCCGGAGCAATTCAGTGGCGCGGTGTCCGCGGAGCCGCGATGATGACCCAGTGAACGCCCAGCCCCCAAGATCAGGCCGCAAGCGGATGACCGGGAAGGAACGGCGGGAGCAACTGCTCGACATCGGGCGGCGGCTGTTCGCCGAGCGCGGGTTCGAGGGAACCTCGATCGAGGAGATCGCGGCTCAGGCCGACGTGTCCAAACCGGTGGTGTACGAGCACTTCGGCGGCAAGGAGGGGCTCTACGCGGTCGTGGTCGACCGCGAGGTCGAGCGGCTGCTGGCCATGGCCACCACGCTCCTGGACGGTGCCCGCACCCGGGACAAGTTCGAGGTCGCGGCGGTGAGCCTGTTCCAGTACATCGACGACAACGCCGACGGATTTCGCATCCTGGTCCGGGACTCCAACCCCGGATCGAGCACCGGCACCTACGGCACGCTGCTGAGCGACATCGCCGGGCAGGTGGAGTACATCCTGGCCGACTTCCTGGTCTCCCGCGGCCACGACGCCAAGCTCGCGCCGTTGTACGCGCAGATGCTGGTCGGGATGGTCGCGTTCGCCGGGCAGTGGTGGCTCGACGCCCGCAAGCCCAAGCTGGAAGAGGTCGCGGCCAACCTGATCGACCTGGCCTGGAACGGCCTGTCNNCGGCCGTCGCGGTCGGCAGGCCCGCGGCCGACCAGGCGCGGAACCCGCCGATCAGGTCGGTCGCGCGGCCCAGGCCCAGGTCGTGCAGGGCCGCCGCGGCCAGGCTCGACGTAAAGCCCTCCTGGCAGACCACGATGATCCGGTGGTCGTACCCGGTGACCCAGGGCAGCCGGGCGTCACAGCCGGGATCCAGGCGCCACTCCAGGTGGTTGCGCTCCACGATGGCCGAGCCGGGGATCTCCCCCTCGTCCGCGCGCTGGGACGCGGGCCGGATGTCGATGAGCACCGCACCCTCGGCTCGTTCCTGAAACGCCTCGTCCGGCGTCACCCGCCGCAGCCGCCCGCGGGCGTCCGCCAGGATCTCCTCGATGCTACGGGCGCCCGCCGGGCGGGTCGTTACCACGCCGCGGGACCTTCGGTGGCCAGCTTGACCAGCCCGCCCGAGGTGAGCTCATAGCGCGTCATCTGCGGAATGGGCGGCGAGTACGCGTGCACGCTCACCGCGACCGTGGACGCGGCGGTGTTGCCTACGTCGTGGATATAGCGGGGTCCGAACGCCCGTGACTCGCCCGCCCCGACCGGCTTCATCTGCACGCGCCCGGTCGCCTGGCCGCCGGCCGTCCGGCGCTCCAGCAGGGTGCCCCAGACCACCGCGAACGCCCCGGACGCCCCGCCGTGGTCGTGGAAGCCGGTGGACTGGCCCGGCAGCCAGCTGATGACCCAGACCTCGTGGCTGTCATCGAGGTGGATCCGCTCGTACCAGCGCCCGGCCGGATTCAGCCTGACCCGCGCGAGCCACTCCGCGGGGCTCGCCGCCAGACGTCGCACCACGTCGGCCAGTTGCCGCGCGCCGAGTAGCTGGCCAGGAACGGGGGCGGCGGACGCCGACCGGATCATCGTGGACATGTCGCTTCTCTCCTAACGCCTAAGAGACTGGCTGCGGGAAAGCCAGTGAGAACGGGGTGAACTAAGCGGCCAGCCGCGCCGGGCACCACGGGTGCCCGCAGACCAGACGGCTGGGATGAACCAGACGAGCCGCAGGGCAGATCGAACCCGGCCGGTCAGGTCGAGTCGGCCAGACACCGCTGGACGTGAGGCACCAGCGGACCGGAAACGCGGTGACGGCAAGGCACTGAGGGTAGAGGCAGGTCACGGCGCATGCCGCGATCCTACCAGAGTTCCCTATTAAATCAATAGGAAAAGCCAGGTTTCTTGGCTCGGCGGGCGACGGTGAACACCCGGCGGAACGGAAAGACGGTACCGAACGACCTTGGCGGATACGCCTCGCGAAGCCGTTCGCCGTACTCGGCCAGGAAGTCCGCGGCTTGATCGGCGTCGAGCACGGCCAGAACGGGACGCAAGCCGGTGCCCTTGTACCACTCGAGCACCGGGTCGTTCCCCTCCAGGATGTGAACGTACGTCGTCTCCCACGCGTCGACCTCACAGCCGGCCTTGGCCAGCAGCTCGGCGTAGGCGGCCGGATCGGCCGTTTGCCGGTTCTGCTCCACGTCCCGCAGCAGCGGGCGCCACCGGGCCGAGGCCGTCAGCTCGCGCAAGATCGCGTACGACGGCTGATCGAAGTTTCCCGGCACCTGNNAGCAGCTCGCGATGGCCGGGCACCCACTGCAGCACCGCGTTGGAGACAATCACGTCGGGCAGGCTCTGCGGCTCCCAGTGCCGCACGTCATCGACCACGAACGACAGCCCGGGCGCGTCCCGCAAGACCAGCTTCCGCGCCGCCTCGATCATCTGGGGCGAGCTGTCTACGCCGCATACCGCGGCGGACGGCCAGCGCTCCGCGAGCAGGACGGTCAGGTTCCCCGGGCCACAGCCCATGTCGACCACGTGGGAGGGCAGCTCGGCTCCGACCCTGGCGAGCAGGTCGATAAACGGCCTGGCGCGCTCGCCTCCAAACCGCAGATACTGGGTCGCGTCCCACATATTGGTACTTATCCCTGTCTGATACTGAGAGACAGATTCCCGCCGATCCCTTGTAC
The DNA here is from genome assembly GCA_003140115.1 of Actinomycetota bacterium. Next base: position 3,673 of record PLIQ01000150.1, read on the forward strand.
TCCGTTGACTCTCTTGTACAGCGACCGGCCTCTTGACGTCAAGAGATACGCTCTAGTAATGGCCCAGCGCGCCGTTCCCGGCACCGAGGACAACTCCGGCGCCGAGACCCGCCAGGTGCCCGTGCTGCTGGACGAGGTGGACGATCTGGTGGCGGCGTGGCGGGCGCAGCGTCCCGACCTGGACGTCGAGCCGATGCAGGTGCTCAGCCGGATCTCCCGGCTGGCCCGGCACCTGGACATCGCGCGGCGCGGCGCGTTCACCGACCACGGCCTCGAAACATGGGAGTTCGACGTGCTCTCCGCGCTGCGCCGGCAGGGGCCGCCGTTCCAGCTGACGCCCGGCGCGCTGCTCCGCGCCACCCTGGTGACCTCGGGCACCATGACCAACCGGATCGACCGGCTGGCCGCGGCCGGCCTGGTCCGCCGGGAACCTGACCCGAGGGACAAGCGGGGCGTCCTGGTCACGCTCACCGAGCAGGGCGTGGCGCGGGCCGACGCGGCCCTGGCCGACCTGCTGCGCCGCGAACGCGCGCTGCTAGCAGTCCTGGACCGCAGCGAGCGCCAGCATCTGGCCGACCTGATGCGCACCCTGCTGGTCCCCTTCGACGCTCTGTTATCCCGCTCGCCGGGGGAACGGCGCCCCTGGCTTATTCGAACTCGGCGGCGATGGTGAGCCAGCGGTCCTCTAGGTCGGATTTCTCGGTCTGGACGGCGCGGAGTTCGGCGCCGAGGGCGGTCAGCTTCTCGTAGTCGGTGGCGTTGGCGGCTAGGAGGGCGGTCAGCTCGGTCTCGCGGACCTTGAGCCGGTCCAGCTGGCGTTCGAGCCGCTGGAGCTCCTTGCGCGCGGTCCGCTCTTCGGCCGCCGATGACTTCGGCACGCTGGGCGCCGCCGGAGGCGGAGTCGGTCCGCCGGTGGATCCGGCGCGGGCGGCCCGGATGCGGTCCAGGTACTCATCGACGCCGCCGCCGAGGAAGGACAGCCGCCCGTCGCCGAGCAGCGCCATAACGTGCTCGGTGACCCGCTCCAGGAAGTACCGGTCGTGGCTGACCACGACCAGCGTGCCCGGCCAGCCGTCGAGCAGGTCCTCGAACTCGGTGAGCGTCTCGATGTCCAGGTCGTTGGTCGGCTCGTCGAGCAGCAGCACGTTGGGCTCGTCCATGAGCAGCCGGAGCAGCTGTACCCGGCGCCGCTCGCCGCCGGACAGGTCGCCGATCCGGGTCCACTGCCGTTCGGTGCTGAACCCCAGCCGCTCGAGCAGCTGTCCGGCGGACACTTCGCGGTCGCCGATCCGGATCCGCAGCCGGACCTCCTCCACCGCTTCGCGGACCCGCTGGTCGGGGTCGAGCTCGGCCAGTTCCTGGGACAGGTAAGCCAGCCGTACGGTTTTGCCCCGCACGACGGTCCCCTCGGCCACGAGCCCGGGCCCGGACGTCTCGGCCAGCAGATTGAGCAGGGACGTCTTGCCGCTGCCGTTGACCCCGGTGATTCCCACCCGCTCGCCCGGGCCGAGCTGCCAGGTCACGTGCTCCAGGAGCCGGCGGAGGCCGCCGTCCGCCGGTACCGCCACCGAGACGTCCTCCAGCTCGATGACGGTCTTGCCCAGCCGGACGGTGGCCAGCCGGGTCAGCTCCACGCTGTCCCGGGCGGGCGGCTCGGCCGCGATGAGCGCGTTGGCCGCCTCGACCCGGAACTTGGCCTTGGTGGAGCGGGCCCGGGCCCCGCGCTGCAGCCAGGCGAGTTCCTTGCGGGCCAGGTTGCGCCGGCGGCGTTCGGCGGCTTCCTCGCCGCGCTCCCGTTCGGCCTGCGCGAGTACGTAGGCGGAGTAGCCGCCCTCGGCGGAGTGCACCTGGCCGCGGTCCACCTCCCAGGTGCGCTCGCAGACGGTGTCCAGCAGCCAGCGGTCGTGGCTGACCACGATGACCGCGCCGCGCCCATTCTCGGTGCGGTCACGCAGATGCCGGCCGAGCCAGTCGATGGCCTCGATGTCCAGGTGGTTGGTGGGCTCGTCGAGGAGCAGCACGTCGGGCTCGGCGACCAGCAGGGCGGCCAGCGCCACCCGGCGCCGCTCGCCGCCGGACAGCGGCGCGGCCGGGAGCTCCAGGCCGATGCCGGGGAGCAGTTCGGCCACGATCGACCGGGCCTGGGGATCGGCCTCCCACGGGGCCGACTCGGTGGTCCGCCACCCGGCGCCGAACACGATCTGACCGACGGTTCCGGTCAGCTGATCCTGCTGCGGCAAGAAGCCGAGCCGCAGGCCCGCCGCCCGGGCCACCCGTCCCTCGTCCGGCGTGACCGTCCCGGCCAGCAGCGCGAGCAGCGTGGACTTGCCCGCGCCGTTGCGACCGACCACGCCGATCCGGTCGCCGGCCGAGACGCCGAGCGAGACGCCGTCGAGCAGCCGACGGTGCGCGTAGGCCTTGGCCGCCTTCTCCAGGCTGATCAGGTTCATTTATCCGGCGGACACCACGGCCGCGCCCGGCACCGGTCCGCTGACCCGGGCCACCGACCGGCAGACGCCGGCCCCGGACAGGGACACGGCCAGCTCCAGGGCCCGTTCCGCGTTCGCCGCGAGGAACACACAGGTCGGCCCGGAGCCGGCGACCAGCGCGCCGAGCGCGCCCAACTCAAGGCCCGCGGTCAGCGTCTTGCGCAGCGCCGGGAACAGGGACACCGCGGCCGCCTGCAGGTCATTGCTCAGCCGCTGGCCGACCCGGGCCGCTTCGCCGGAGCGCAGCGCGGACATCAGCGCGGCGTCCAGGTCCGGCTGGCCCTGGCCCGGGGAGGCGACCCGCCGGGTTCCCCCGCTGCTTCTTCCTCTGGCTCCCCCTTGGCTTTCCCTTTGGCTTTCCCTTTGGCTCCCGGACCCCCCTTGGGAGGCCCGCAGCCGATCCAGGGCCGCGTAGACCGCGGGCGTGGAGAGCTGGCCGTCGGCGAAGGCCAGCACCCAGTGGTACTGCGTGGCCGGGGCCAGGGCGGGGGTCAGCTGCTCGCCGCGGCCGCGGCCGACCGCGGTCCCGCCCAGCAGCGCGAAGGCCACGTCACTGCCTACCGTGGCACCGATCCCCCGCAACTGCTGTTGGGTGAGGCCGGCGGCCCACAGCTCGTTGCAGGCGACCAGGGCAGCCGCCGCGTCGGCGCTGCCGCCGGCCAGCCCGGCAGCCACCGGGATCCGCTTGGCGATGGTCACGTGCACGGCGCCCGCGCCGGTGTCGCGGTCCCGCACNNGAGACGGCGTGGAAGACGGTCACCAGGTCGTGGTAGCCGTCAGCCCGCGGCGGACCCACCGCGAGCTGGAGGTTGAGTTTGGCGGGTACCCGCGCGGTCACACCGGTCACGATGATCAGATGGTACGCGGTGCGTCAGGCAAAGTCGCGGGCCGCCGCGCGGGCCGCGGCCAGGCGGACAAACTCGGCCACGCTGAGCGATTCCCCCCGCGCGCCGGGATCCAGGCCGGCCGCGCGGAGCAGCCGCTCGGCCTCCGGCGCGGACCCGGCCCAGCCGGCCAGCGCGGCACGCAGCGTCTTGCGCCGCTGCGCGAACGCGGCGTCGACCAGCGCGAATACCTCCTCGCGGGATACCGGCCCGGCCGGCGGGTCGTGCCGGGTGAACGCGACCAGCCGCGAGTCGACGTTGGGCACCGGCCAGAACACGCTGCGCGGCACCGTCCCGGCGAGCCGGGCGAGCCGGGCGAGCCGAGGCCCGGGCCCACCTCGAGGACGACGTCGCCGGGACCCAGCGCCGCCAGCGCGGCGATCTGGCGCACCGTGCCCTGTTCCACCGCACAGTTCTGGCCCAGCCGCTTGGACGGCCGCACCCCCAGCCGCCCGGCGATCTCCCTGACGTCCCCGGGAGTAAGCAGGCGTACCACCGTCACCATCCGGAGCGGGCGCCCATCGCCTCGGGACCGCACCGATGGAACATCGGTGTCGTCGTAGCGGCACCAATGGAACATCGGTGCCGTTGCAGACGGCGGGGACTAGGCGCAGGGGGGACGGGGGCGGGGCCTGAGGGGGCTGGGCGGGGAGGTGGGGGACTGGGGGGAGGCCGGAGGGAGGCCTGAGGCGGGGAGGGGGCTGGGCGGGGGCGGAGGGGCTGGGCGGCGTCCGGTGCCCAGCTTGATTTTTCAAGTGATTGTGGCCAGGCGACATCGTGTTTCCGGGCCGCCTGGACTGTCAGTTGCCGCTGACTCGGTCCAGCCACTCGGATAGGAGCGCGCGTTCGGCGTCGCTGAGGGTCGCGAGGTCGGGCACGAGGGTGCGGAACGTGACGGCGGCTGCGGTCGTGCTCTCCTCGGGGAGCGCGGGGGCGTCGGTCAGGATCGCCTGCATCACCACGTCGTACATGGCGTCCGCCAGGCCGGGGTCCCGGTCCTGCGGCGCCATGGAGAGCAGGGTGAACACGGCGCCGGTGCCGGCGGCGTGGAAGAGGTCCACGGCACGGCGCTCCGTCACCCGGAGCCGGCCGGTCGCCGCGAGGCGGCGCACTCGATTCCGCAGTACCTCCATGCCCGCGGCCGCGGCCGGCGAGCGACTGCCCCGGCCAGGGTCCGCGATAAGGGAGAACAGCGCGGCGTTGGCGAGACCGAAGCCGACATGCGTGTGCCATGCCGCTCGCAGGTCCGCGATCGGGTCGCCGCTGTCCGCCGCGAGCGCTTTGTCGGCGACGTAGACGGCAAGTACGTGCTCGGCAACGGCGTCGAGCAGCCCGTCCTTGTCCCCGAACAGCCGGTAGATGGTCGGCGCCTGAACGCCGGCCGCCAGGGCGACGGCACGGGTGGTGACGGCCGCCGCGCCCTGCTCGCGCAGGAGTCGCGCCGCGACCTCCACGAGGTTCTCCCGCGTCTCGCGCCTGTCGGCGCCCGTCCTTGTATCCGGCACGTATCAACGATAACACAGCATTGTTATCAATCTGGTACCGATGGTAACGTTCGTTTGATTCCATCGATAACAGGAGGCGGACAATGATCGTTATCACCGGCGCCACCGGCCAGCTTGGTTCCCTGATCGTCGCGTCGCTGCTCGAGCGCGTCCCCGCGGAGGAGGTGGGCGTTAGTGTCCGCGACCCCGGACGCGCCGCCGACCTCGCCGAGCGCGGCGTCCGGGTGCGGCGCGGCGATTTCAGCGAGCCGGACTCCCTGGCCGACGCGTTCGAGGGCGCCACGCAGGTACTCATCGTCTCGGCGAACGAGTCCGGCGGGAATGCGGTCGACGCGCACGCGGCCGCGATCGACGCCGCGCACGCCGCCGGTGCGGAGCGCATCCTCTACACCAGCCACCAGGGTGCCGGCGCCGATTCGCTCTTCGCGCCGATGCGCGACCACGCTGCCGCCGAGGGGTACCTCGCGGAGACCGGAACGCCGTTCACCTCGCTGCGGAACGGGTTCTACGCCACCACCGTCCCGTTCATCCTCGGGCAGGCGCTCACGACCGGCGAGATCGTCGCGCCTGCAGACGGGCCCGTCTCGTGGACCACGCACCCCGACCTCGCCGAGGCGGCGGCGATCATCCTCGCGGATCCGGGCCGGTTCGACGGCCCGACCCCGCCCCTGACCGCGCCTGACGCGTTCGACCTCGATGACGTCGCCGGCATGCTGACCAAGCTCACCGGGCGAACCATCCGCCGCACCGTCGCCGACGACGACGAATGGGCCGCCGGACTTGCCGCGCACGGCGCGCCCGAGGCGCTGGCCACGATGCTGCTAGGCATGTTCCGCGCTGCGCGGCGCGGCGAGTTCTCCGCCACCAGCGCAACCCTAGGTGACCTGCTCGGGCGTCCTGCCACGCCGCTCAGCTCATTCCTCGAAGGACTCGCCGCCGCACACTGAGCGGAGGCAACGGGTCCGGTCTCAGGCGCGCGCGGGCGGCCGGTTGAGGTGACTGAGGAGCGCGGCCACGAGGTCTAGGGCGGTGTCTATCTCGGGCTCGGTCCCACCGAGCAGGGGGGCGTAGAGGTGGGCGTCGCACATTCGGACGATGGCTTGGCTGAGCGTGGCGGCGGGTAGCGATGCTTCGAGCCGGCCGGCGTTGACCTCGGTTTGCAGCATCTCAGCAATCAGTTTCGCCGCGATCTGCTCGACGGCGCCGGGCAGTAGCGCGAGCCGGATGAACACCAGGGGCTCGCGCTTGCACAGAGCCTGGAGCGGTTCGGCGTCGATGACGGCGCGCATGAACCGGTCGATGACGTCGAGGACGAGGTCAACGCCGCCTTGGGCGGTGGCGCCAGCGGCCGCGCGGCGGAACGTGCGCTCGGTGGCCTCGGCCAGCACGACCTCCAGCAGATCGTCGCGATTGCCGACTAGCCGGTAGAGCGTCGAGCGCCCGATGCCGAGTTGGGCGGCCAGCGCGGACATGTCCACCGCCTCGCCGCGCAGGTAGGCCTGGGTGGCAGCGTTGATGGCAGCACGGCGGGTCAGCACCGTTCCCAGCCGCGCCCCTTCGGCCGCGTGCGGAGGGGTTCCGGTGCTCATTATCTCAGTATCACGCATGGGACATTGCCATCATGTGTCCTATAGTGGCACACTACATCCTACTGTTTCAGTAGGCTGGAGCTAGCGATGCGGGTCGAGACGCTGTGACGACAAGCGAAACGGAACCGGCGAGCGAGGAGTTCCTCGCGAACAGCCGGGCCGGCGCCGGCTTTGAGGCCGTACTGGCGAACGCGGCGTTTGACGGATTCGGCGGGCTGTTCCCGTCGGCCGAGCTCGGCCGCCTCGCCAAGGCCATGGTGCGCCGCCCGAAGCCGGTCGCCAGGCGCGTCTTCGACCTGGCCGCGCGGCTGGGGCAGGTTGGCATCGGCGTGCCGGATCAACCCGGCGCGCGCGACCGCCGCTTCGCCGACCGTGCGTGGGAGGGCAATCCCGTCCTGCAGCGGCTCGCCCTCGGGTACCTGGCCACCTGCGACGCCGCATCGGGGATCCTCGAGGACGCTGACGTGGACTGGCGCACCCGGGAGCGGCTCCGGCTGACCTTCGACAACGTCACAGCTGCGCTCGCGCCCACGAACGACCTGGTCACGAACCCGCAGAGCTGGAAGGAGGTCATCGACACCGGGGGCCAGAGCCTGCGGGCCGGCCTCGGCAATCTGCTCACCGACCTGCACTCTCCGGCCAAGCTGCCGACCAGCGTAGACAAGTCGGCCTTCGAACTCGGGCGCAACCTCGCCGCTACCGCAGGACAGGTCGTGCGTAAGACCCGGATCTACGAGCTCATCCAGTACCAGCCCCGCACCGATAAGGTCGACGCGGTCCCGCTCCTCGTCATCTCGTCGCCGGTCAACAAGTACTACCTGCTCGACCTCGAACCCGAGCAGTCGGTGGCCCGCGCCGAACTCGACGCCGGCCGCCAGGTCTTCGTCGCGTCCTGGGTCAATCCCGACGCCAGCCACGCTGACGTCGGGTTCGATGAGTACGTGACCGGCATCGTGGAGATGCTCGACACCGTCGCCGCCATCAGCGGATCCGACGCGAGCCACCTGCTCGGCCTGTGCGGCGGAGGAGTGCTGGCGTTCCTTGCCGCGGCGTATCTCGCCGCGATCGGGCGGGAGCGATCGCTCGCCTCGCTGACCGTCGCGATCGCGGTTCTCGACTATAACCGCGGCCCGTCGGCGATGGCCTTCCTCGACCGCAAGGGGGCCGAGAAGGCGATGCGCCGAGCGGCCGAACACGGCTTCTTCGACGCCCGAGACGCAGCCCGGGCCTTCGCGCTGATCCGGCCGATCGAAGGCATCTGGAACATCGCCGTGCACAACTACCTGCTCGGCAAGCAGCCACCGGCGATGGGGTTGCTCTACTGGGCCGCCGACCAGACCAACATGGCCACGAAGTTCGGCGGTCAGATGATGCAGGCCGCGCTGGAGAACAGCCTGACCCGCCCCGGCGGGGTGATCGTCGGCGGGGTCCCGATCGACCCGTCCCAGATCGCCGTCGATACCTACGTACTGGGCGCCTCCACTGACCACATCTCACCGTGGCGGGACTGCTATCGGACCGTCGCCATGGTCGGCGGCGACGCGACGTTCGTCCTCGCGAGGGGCGGCCACGCGATTGTGATCGCCAAGGGACCGGGCAGCCGGCGGGCCAGTTATCGCACCGGAGCGATCCCGGGCTCCGATCCCGACGAGTGGCTCGCGAGCTCGGTCGAGGTCACTGGCAGCTGGTGGGAGCACTGGAACGACTGGATCGAGAAGCGCACCCCCGACCAGAAGCCGGCCCCGGCGCGCCTCGGCAACGACGCCTATCCACCTCTTGGCGATGCGCCGGGTGAGTACGTAAAACGGATGCTCACGTGATCGACAGCGATTATGACCGTGGAAAGGACTCCGGATGACCCCCGTACTCGATAGCTTCCGTCTCGACGGGCGCGTGGCGATCGTGACCGGCGCGTCGAGCGGGCTCGGAGTCCAGTTCGCGCAGGCCCTCGCCCAGGCGGGCGCGGACGTCGTGCTCGGCGCCCGCCGTGAAGACCGCCTCGTGCAAACGCGCAAGCTGGTGGAAGCCGAAGGCCGGCGCGGTCTGGCCGTCCGGGCCGACGTCACCAATCCGGAGGACTGCACCGCCCTCGCGAGCGCGGCCATGAGCGCGTTTGGCCGGGTCGACGTGCTGGTCAACAACGCTGGCATCGGCACCGCTGTCCCCGCGCTGAAGGAAACCCCCGAACAGTTCCGTTCCGTGGTCGACCTCAACCTCAACGCCAGTTACTGGATGGCGCAGGCCTGCGCGCGGGTGATGCAGCCCGGCAGTTCGATCATCAACATCAGCAGCGTTCTCGCGCTCACGAGCATGGGCTTGCCGCAGGCCGCCTACACCGCCAGCAAGGCCGGCGTGATTGGCTTGACCCGAGACCTGGCGCAGCAATGGACCGGCCGCAAAGGCATCAGGGTCAACGCGATCGCACCAGGACACTTCGAATCCGAGATGAGCGGCCAGTTCAACGAGCGCGTACACGCCGCGGTGGTCGCGCGCGCTCCGGCAGGCCGACTGGGCGAGCCGGGAGAACTCAACGGGGCGCTGATCTTCCTCGCCAGCCCCGCCAGCAGCTATGTCACCGGCATCGTCCTGCCGGTCGACGGCGGAGCGTTGCTCACCTGATGGCGACGGCATCCCAGCCGGCTCGCGCGCCGAACAAGGCGCTGTACCTCACCGACTACGCCCGCTCCGCCTGGGACATCGGGGCGCTGTCGGCCACGCTGCCGGCGCTGGCCCGGGCCCCCCGCGGAGATGGCCACGCCGTGCTGGTCATTCCCGGCCTGGGGGCCAGCGACAGGTCCACCCTGATCCTCCGCCGCTTCCTCGCCGCGCTCGGATACGCGACCTACGGCTGGGAACTCGGGCGCAACATCGGACCCACCGCGCGAGTCGTCAGCGGCCTGCCCGAACGCCTGCACGAGCTCCGCGCGCGCTACGACGGACCGGTGAGCGTGATCGGCTGGAGTCTGGGCGGCATCTTCGCCCGTCAACTCGGGCGGCGTCATCCGGACGCCGTCCGCCAGGTGATCACGCTAGCGAGCCCGATCCGGCTCACCGATCACGCGCACAGCAACGCCCGGCGTGCGTACGAATTGCTCGAGAACCAGCACGCCGAAACGCTCCGGCTGCCTTTGGAGGCCGGCCTCGGGCCACTGCCCGTCCCAGCCACCTCCGTCTACACGCGTCTGGACGGCATCGTCGCCTGGCGGGCCTGCCTGGACCAGCCCTCCCGTCTCGCAGAGAACGTTGAGGTTTACGCGAGCCACTTCGGCATTGGCCACCATCCCGCCGCACTGTGGGTCATTGCCGACCGATTGAGCCAGGCGCCCGGCCAGTGGGCGCCCTTCCGGCCCCCGGCCCGGTGGCGTTTCGCGTACCCCGAGTCGCCCGGACAGTAGGCTTCGCCGGCGCCCGAGCAGGTCCGTGCGCAATGTCAAAGGTGCGGGTGTACGGCCGGGCCTGCGAGGCTGCCGGGGCGGGAGGCTCATCTGGGGCATTGCCGATCGGAATGAGGATCACCATGGCCAATCCCTTCGAAGACCCGGACGCTTCCTACCGGGTGCTGGTGAACCACGAGGGTCAGCACAGCCTGTGGCCGGCGGCCCAGCCGGTGCCGGATGGCTGGACCGTTGCGCACGACACGGACTCTCGTGCCAGCTGCCTGGAGTACATCGAGGAGAACTGGACCGACATGCGCCCCAAGAGCCTGATCGAGGCCCAGGACGGCTGACCCAGAATGAGGAGCACATGGCCAACCGCCATCGACGAGGCTCATCTGGCCGGGGGGTGGCGGGGCTGACCCCGGCGCAGTGGCGACGGGTGCTGGCGGAATGGAACGACACCGCGCGGGTGATACCGGAGGTGACGCTGCCGGAGTTGTTCGAGGCGCAGGTGGCCCGGACCCCGGACGCCCCCGCGGTGGTCTTCGAGGGCGCCCAGGTTTCCTACGCCGAGCTCAACCGGCGCGCCAACCGCCTGGCCCGGCACCTGATCGCCCTCGGCGCGGGCCCGGAGCGGTTCGTCGCCATCGCGATGCCCCGGTTCCCGGAGATGATCGTCGCGGTCCTGGCCGTGCTCAAGGCAGGAGCCGCCTACGTCCCGGTCGACCCCGCCTACCCGCCGGACCGCATCGCCTACATGCTCACCGAAACCAGCCCCGTCACCGTGCTCACCACGGCCGCGGTGGCCGGCGCCCTGCCAGCAGGATTGCCGCTGCTGGTCCTCGATGACCCGGCGACCGCGGCGGCCCTGGCCGGGCTGGACACCGGTAACGGGCCGGCCGCCGCGGGCCCGCGCAACGCCGCCTATGTGATCTACACCTCCGGCTCGACCGGCCGCCCCAAAGGCGTCGTGATCGAGCACCACAGCCTGACCGACCTGGCCTCCTGGGTCACGGTCCAGTTCTCCGCCGACGAACTCGCCCATGTCCTGGCCTCCACCTCACTCAGCTTCGATTTCTCGGTGTTCGAGATTCTGGCCCCGCTGGCATCAGGCGGGGCGGTGGAGATCGTGCGTAACGTGCTCGCGCTGGCGGATGAGTTCGACGACCCGGCGTCCGGGCGGATGATCAGCGGCGTGCCGTCGGCGATCTCCCATGTCGTGAACACGTCACAGGTGAGAGTCCGGGCCCGGACCGTGGTCGTGGGCGGGGAGGTGTTCACGCCGCGCGCTCTGCAGGACGTCCGGGCGGCCTGGCCCGGCGCGCGGGTCGTCAACATCTACGGCCCGACCGAGACGACCGTCTACGTCACGTCGTGGAGTTCTGCCGATGAGGCTGACCAGGTTCCGACCATTGGCCAGCCGACCGGTAATACGCAGGTGTTTGTGGTGGACGGGGGGCTGGGTCTGGTCCCGCCGGGGGTGGCGGGGGAG
>PLIQ01000505.1:0-427 GCA_003140115.1 Actinomycetota bacterium
AAGGCGTTCCACTGGCGGGCCAGCGCGCCGAGCGCGTCGGTCTCGGGTCCGGGGATGTCGACCGCGCACTCGCGGGCGAACGTCTCGTGGTCCAGGTCGAGGACCTCGTCGTTGAACCCCTGCAGGGCGCCCTCCGGGATGGCGATGAGGCGCACCGGCAGGTCCAGGCTGGAGAGCCACGACGCGGCCTTGATCAGGTGCGACAGGTGCTCGATGTTGACCTGTATCTCGTCGCGGTAGCGGATGCCGCGCATGGTGGGCACCAAGCCCAGCGCTTGGTAAGGATCGACCATAACGTCTTCCCTTCGGCCGGCATATTGCTGAAGTCTGGCAGATGCGAGACTGCGACTGACTGCCCAGTGGCCGAGCGAAACGGGAGACCGCGATGTCTGTGACCATGACTCGTGAAGAACGCGAGCAGTTCCTC
>PLIQ01000505.1:469-4921 GCA_003140115.1 Actinomycetota bacterium
CGGCGGCCAGGTCGTGTTCCGGATGACGCCCGAGCACTGGTCGGCCGTGGACTTCAGCAAGGCGTAACGCTGAGCCCCGGCCACCGCGGTTCCCGATTGTGACGAAATGCTTACGTGAGGCAGTAGTTTTCGATCCATATCCGTATACGCCCCGTTCCTCTGGGTAGGAACAGGTCGATCGGATATCGGCCCCGGTGCCCGGCGGAACCCTGCGCCGCCGGGCACCTTTTTGTGCGCACGCGGAGCGGTAGATCCCCGCGTAGGCTCCCTGCATGCCCGCCAGCCTGGCCACCATCGACCGAGACCGTCTGTCCGCGCTGACCGACCGCGAGCGCGCGGCGTACCGGGCCAGCTTCCCGGCTTCGCGGGAGGCGTTCGCGGCCGCCGGGACTCACCTGCTCGGCGGGGTCCCGATGACCTGGATGCGGATGTGGTCCGGCGGGTTCCCGCTGTACTACGCCACCGCTTCCGGTGCCCGCCTCACCGATATCGACGGCCACGAGTTCATCGACTTCTGCCTCGGCGACACCGGTGCCATGGCCGGGCACTCGCCCGCCGCGGTACAGGCCGCCTTGTCGCGTCGGTACGGCGAGCTCGGCGGCGCCACCACCATGCTGCCCACGCCGGACGCGGCCTGGGTTGGGGCCGAGCTCACCCGGCGCTTCGGCGTGACCCACTGGAGCTTCACGCTGACGGCCACCGACGCCAACCGCTGGGCGATCCGGCTGGCCCGGCAGCTCACCCGGCGGCCGAAGATCGCCGTATTCAGCTACTGCTACCACGGCAGCGTCGACGAGACGTTCATCGTCGCGACGCAGGACGGCCCGCAGCCGCGAGCGGGCAACGTCGGAGCACCGGTCGATCCGCGCGAGACCACCAGGGTGCCGGAGTTCAACGACCCGGCCGCACTGGAACGGGAGCTGGCCCACGGTGACGTGGCCGCCGTCCTGATGGAGCCAGCGCTGACCAATATCGGCATCGTCCTGCCCGAGGCCGGGTATCTGGACGCCGTCCGCGAGCTGACCCGCAAGCACGGCACCCTGCTGATCAACGACGAGACGCACACGTTCAGCGCCGGGCCCGGGGGCTGCACCGCCGCCTGGGNNGCGGATCCTGGCCGACCCGGCGGCGGACATCGAGGACACCGGCGGCGTCGGCGGCACGCTCGCGGGTAACGCCCTGTCCGTCGCCGCCATGCGGGCCACCCTCGGCGAGGTACTGACCGACCAGGCCTTCGACGGCATGATCGCGGTTGCCACCCGGTTCACCGCCGGCGTGCAGTCCGTCCTGGACAGCCGCCGCCTGCCATGGACCGTCGCGCAACTCGGCGCGCGCGCCGAGTACCGGTTCTGCCCCGAACCGCTACGCACCGGAGGCCAGTCGCAAGCCGCCGCTGACACCGGGCTCGACGAGTACCTGCACCTGTACTTGATCAACCGCGGCATCCTGATTACGCCGTTCCACAACATGGCCCTGATGTGCCCGGCCACCACCGACGCCGACGCCGACGCCCACACCGCCGTGTTCGCCGCCGCCGTAGATGAGCTCCTCGGCTGAGCTCTCCCGGATCTCGCGTCACGCCACGTTGAGCAGGACGATGCCCGCCACGACGAGAACGGTCGCGATGATCCGGGTCCGGCCGAACGGCTCGCGGAACACTAGCGTCCCGATGATCGCACCGAAGATCACGCTGGTCTCGCGCAGCGCCGCAATCGGCGCCAGCGCCCCGCGGGTCTGCGCCCACAGGACCAGGCCGTAGGCGAGCACGCTCAGCGCCCCGGCGGCCAGGGCGGCCAGCAGGATCCGCCTCGGCTGCTTCAGCAGCACGTCGCGGCGCCGGACCGCGGCGAACAGCGGCACGCACAGGCTCTGGAGCACCATCAGCCAGCCGATGTAGCCGACCGGGCTCGCGGACAGCCGCACCCCGACGCCGTCCACCGTGGTGTAGGCCGCGATGGTCAGCCCGGTGCCGACGGCGGCCAGGAAGGCCCCGCGGCCTGGTCGGCGGCCGCCGAAGACCAGGAAGGCCAGCCCGGCCGAGACGACGACCACCCCGGCAACCTGCAAAAGCCCCAGGTGCTCGTGCACGAACATCGCGGCCAGGATCGTCACCACCAGCGGGGAGATGCCGCGGGCCAGCGGGTAGACCTGGCTGAACTCGCCCAGCCGGTAGCACTGCATGAGCAGCAGGTTGTAGAACACGTGAATCGCTATCGACGCCAGCAGGTACGGCCAGCTCGAGGACCGGGGCAGGGCGGCCACGATGACCAGCGGGATCGACACCGTGATGCCGCCGATGCCGATCAGCGCGAAGGCCAGGGTCTGGTCCTTGATGCCGTGCGCGATCGCGTTCCAGGTGGCGTGCGTGACGGCGGCGGCCAGCACCGCGAGGGTGACGGTAAGGGAGAGGGTGGTCGACGGGTCCAACGGGGCTCCTCAGGCAGGCTGAACAGGAGCCCTCAGGGCTTCTATCCCGTCAGGTGTTCCCCAGGCCCGCGGGTCCCGGGTCGCGGCGCCGCTTGGTCCAGCCCCGGCCGCCCTGATTGTGGTCGCAGCAGGAACGGACGGCCGACGGAACCCTAGGCACAACCACGTGCTACCCCCGAGTTTACGCCCCGGCTGCCGGGAGCTCCTGCTGGGTCCGGAGCAGCAGGATGACCCAGGTCCGGTACGGCCGCCAGTTCTCGCTGATCTCGGTTAGCTGCTCGGGCGTGGCCGGACCGGGCAGTCCGTACGCGTCCCGGACCGCCAGAGCCAGCCGCGGCTCGTGGTAGGTCACCGCGTCCGGATCGCCCGCGCCGCGGAGCAGGATCAGCCCGGCGGAGAAATCCCCGATGCCGGGCANNAGCCCGGGAAACGAATCGAGCCCAGCCAGCCGGGCCGGGGAGGGAAAGGCGTGCACTACCCGGTCGCCGAAGGCGACCGGCTCGCCGAGCTGGGCGGCCATCCGGGCCTTGATCGCGGCGGCCTGCCGGATCCGGATCCGGTGGCCGATGATGGTCCAGGCCGCCGCCTCGTACGGGGACCAGAACCCGATCGGTCGCAGCCCGGGGTAGCGCTGCTGCAGGCGGCCCACCACCGGGTCGCGCTCGCCGACGGCGGGAAAGCCCGACCCGTCCACGTCGAGCGAGAGGATCCGCTCAACCTGCGTCCGCACGGCAGTCATCAGCTCGGGGCCAGGCGCCTGCGGGCTGACCACGACGGCTGTCACCAGCCCTCCCTCCTGCCGGACCCGGACGCCGGCCGTCTCCCAGCTGCCCTCCACCGGGAAGGCCAGCTCCAAGGCGGCATCGCGTGGCCCGGAGTATGCCGCGGGCGTGAATCCCTCGAGGAACCGGAGGCTCGATGCGAGCGTGAACGGTCCCCGCGGGACCAAGGTGAACGTCTCCATGCGGTCCATCAAAACATCGACCACTGACATTTTCGCTGGCCATACACCGCGCGGTTGACATCCGCGCCGCCTAGGCGTAGCGTCGGGGCCGATCATATATGAGATGCGATACATGATTCCAACCTCTTCGGCGAAGTCGGCGTTCCTGACCGGGGCCGCGGGCGCGCTGCCGTCCCGGACGGTGGCTGTGCTCGAGGCGATCAAGCACGCGATCCTGGTCGGTGAGCTCAAGCCCGGACGGTCCCTGGTCGAGACCGACCTAGCCGCGGTGCTGGGCGTCTCCAAGACCCCGGTGCGCGAGGCACTCAAGACCCTGGCCGGCGCGGGCCTGGTCATCATGCACCCGTACAAGGGCGCGGTGGTCCGGGTGGTCGACGACGAGCAGGTCCGGCATATCTACGATCTGCGCCTGCTGCTCGAGCCTGAGGCGCTCGGCCGGGCGGTGGCCGCGCGGTGTGACTGGCGACCAGCGCACGACGCCCTGGACCGGGCCGACGCCTCTGCCGACCAGGCCGAGCGCAGCCTGGCCAACCGCGACTTCCACCACGAGCTGTACGCCGGATGCGGCAACCCGCTGCTGGTCCGCATGCTCGACGACCTGCGCGACCAGACCGCCCTGGTCAGCGCGGCCGCCTGGCGGCACGAGGTCACCTTCCCGCTCTCGGTCCCGGGCTGGCAGCACGAGGCCGCCGAACACCGCAGCGTCCTGCACGCAGCCGAGAGCGGCGACGCCGATCATGCCGCGCGCTTGCTCCACGAACACATCGCCTCCTTCGTCCAGCGCAACTTCCCCGCGACGCCCGCGACACCACACCTTCGGGTGGGTTTGGGAGAGGAAATGGAGAACTACTGATGAGTCTCACCCCGGCCACGGCCGAAACCCTGCGCCACGCCCTCGCCACCGCCGTCGTCGTCCCCGTCACGCCGTTCCAGGCCGACGGGAGTCCCGACTGGGACACCTACGCCGCGCTGACCGCCCGCCTGATCGACGCGGGGATCTCGGTTGTCACCCCGAACGGCAACACCGGCGAGTTCTACGCGCTCAGCCCGGCCGAGGCCCG
>PLIQ01000415.1:0-577 GCA_003140115.1 Actinomycetota bacterium
CGGTGGCGACGTGCACGCCCGCGGTACCACCGCCGAGAACGACTACGTCGAAAGCGCCCATACCTCTCCGTTCCCCCTCGCCCTAGCATGTTCATCATCGCAGCCAGGCCGTAAGCTCGCTGGAAGAGTTGGGCTAAACAGGAGAATCGCTACACCACTTTAGGGGAATCGGCCCGCTCCAACCGGGGTAGGTGAAGATCATGCGCAGCATATGGGCGGGGGCCATCTCATTCGGCCTGGTCGTGATCCCGGTGAAGCTCTACGCGGCGACCGAGCAGCGGGACATCACCTTCCGGCAGGTCCACCGCAAGGACGGGGCCCGGATCCAGTTCCGCCGGTTCTGCACCCTGGACGGGGAGGAGATCCCCTACTCCGACGTGGCCAAGGGCTACGAACTGCCCACCGGCGACATGGTGGTGCTCACCGACGAGGACCTGGCCGACCTCCCGCTGGTGACCGCGCACCGGATCGAGGTCCTGCACTTCGCGCCGAGCGCCCAGGTCGAGCCCATCTACGCGGCCAAGAGCTACTACACCGAACCCGAGCCGGCCGGGGTCCGGGCCTACGTGCTGTTCCG
>PLIQ01000415.1:586-3785 GCA_003140115.1 Actinomycetota bacterium
GAGCTGAAGATGGCCGCCTCGCTCATCGACACCATGACCGAGGACTTCGACCCCGACCAGTACCACGACAGCTACCGCGAGGCGCTCGAGGCCGTCGTCCGGGCCAAGGTCGAGGGCAACGACATCGTCCGCCCGGCCGGCCAGGACGAGCCCGCCCCCAAGACCCAGCCCGCCGACCTGACCGAGATCCTGCGGGCCAGCGTGGCCGCCGTGAAGAGCGGCCGCGCCCAGGCCGACGGCGAACCAGAACAGGAAGAAGCCAAGCCCGCCAAGCCCCGTACCCGCCGCAAGGCCAGCGCGTGACCCGGGAGCCCATCCCGCACTGGCCAGGCGAGCTCATCGACCTAGGCGACCATCAGGTCTTCGTGCGCAGCGTCCCCGCCGAAGACCACGACGAAGACCACGGAGCCGAGCCCGCGCTGTGCGTGCACGGGCTGGCCGGCTCGTCGCGGAACTGGACCGACCTGATGGACCTGCTCCGCCCGCGGCTGGCCTGCGCCGCGCTGGACCTGCCCGGCTTCGGTGACTCCCCGCCCCGCCCCGACGGCCGCTACAGCATCGGGGCGCTCGCCCAGACCGTCGCCGCNNGCGTGCGGCTCGCCGCCACCCGTCCCGACCTGGTCCAGACCCTGACCCTGATCTCCCCGGCGCTGCCCGACTCCCGCCCCCGCCTGGACCTGGTCCGGTTCCCGGTCATGAGCCTGCCCCGCCTGGGTGCCCGGCTGCTGCGCAAATACCAGACCCTGCCGCCGCAGGCCCGGGTGGCCGACGTCATCACCACCTGCTACGCCGACCCGGCCCTGTTCCCCCCGGCCCGGTTCAACGCCGAGGTCACCGAACTCGCCCGGCGTGACACTCTCGACTACGCCACCGACGCCATGGTGGGCTCGATCCGGGCGCTCACCGCCGAGGCGTTCCGGGCCGGGCGGCACGCGGCCTGGCGCGACGCGGCCCGCATCACCGTCCCCACCCTGGTCATCTACGGCAGTCACGACCGCCTGGTCCTGCCCCGGATGGCGGGCCGCGCCGCGCAAGCGTTCTCCGGCGCCCGGATCGTCGTGCTGCCGCGTACCGGTCACGTCGCGCACATGGAAAATCCCGCCCGGGTAGCGGCCGAGATCGGCGTGCTGCTGGAGGGAATTCCCGCCCGCGCCGACCGGTTGACCGTGGCACGGGCGGGACAGCAAGCAGCCACGCCCGTTCGGTAAAAAGAAGCTTTGGAGAAACAGTGTCGCTGCCCCCCCTGGTGGAGCCCGCCGAAGCGCTGACCGTCGACGAGGTCCGGCGTTACTCCCGTCACCTGATCATTCCCGACGTGGGCATGACCGGGCAGAAGCGGCTGAAGAACGCCAAGGTCCTGGTCGTCGGAGCCGGCGGCCTCGGCTCGCCCGCCCTGCTGTACCTGGCCGCGGCCGGGGTCGGCACGCTCGGCATCGTCGACTTCGACGTGGTCGACGAGTCCAACCTGCAGCGTCAGATCATTCACGGCGTCTCCGACATCGGCAAACCCAAGGCCGAATCGGCCCGGGACAGCATCCGCGAGATCAACCCGCTGGTCAACGTCGTGCTGCACGAGGTCCGGCTGGACTCAGACAACGCCCTGGAGATCTTCGCCGACTACGACCTGATCGTCGACGGCACCGACAACTTCGCCACCCGGTACCTGGTCAACGACGCGTGCGTGCTGCTCGGCAAGCCGTACGTGTGGGGCTCGATCTACCGGTTCGACGGGCAGGCCAGCGTGTTCTGGGCCGAGTACGGCCCGTGCTACCGCTGCCTGTACCCCGAGCCGCCGCCGCCCGGNNATGGTGCCGTCCTGCGCCGAGGGCGGGGTGCTCGGCGTGCTGTGCGCATCGATCGGGTCGATCCAGGTCAACGAGGCGATCAAGCTCATCACCGGGATCGGCGAGCCGCTGGCCGGACGGCTGATGATCTACGACGCGCTGGAGATGAGCTACCACACGGTCCGGGTGCAGAAGGACCCGGAGTGCGCCGTCTGCGGCAAGAACCCGACCGTCACGGCTCTGATCGACTACGAGGAGTTCTGCGGCGCGGTGTCCGAGGAGGCCGCCGAGGCCGCCGCGGGCTCCACGATCAGCGCCAAGGACCTGGCCGCCATGCTGGACGCGGGCGACAACATCTTCCTGGTCGACGTGCGCGAGCCCAACGAGTACGAGATCGTGTCCATCCCGGGCGCGACCCTCATCCCCAAGGGCGAGTTCGTCTCCGGGGCCGCCCTGGAGCGACTGCCCCAGGACAAGCGCATCGTGCTGCACTGCAAGTCCGGCGCCCGCAGCGCCGAGGCGCTGGCCATCGTCAAGAACGCCGGCTTCGCCGACGCCGTGCACGTCGGCGGGGGCGTGCTGGCCTGGGTCAGCCAGGTGGACCCCTCCCTCCCGTCCTACTGACCCGTCGTATCCTGTTTTTTATGCCGAACGGCCCGTGGTACCACCACCCCGGACCCTCTTACCGGAGGCGGCCATGAAGGGCGACCGGGTCGAGATCGTGATCGACTCCGGGGCGGGCACCAAGACCTACGAGATCGCCGCGACCAAGGCCGGCCGCCGGGTCGACATCGCCAACCGCCGCGGGATCGTCGAGGTCAGCGAGGTGACCCGGACCGGCACCCCGGTCCGGACGGCCCGCTTCATGGCCAGCCGCGTAGTGGCCCTAGTCGAGCACCCCGCCGACCCCGCGCCTTAGCCGCTCGCGTCCCCTAGCCCCGTGCCCTAGCCGGCCCGGCCCCGTCCCCAAGCCGGCCCGGCCCGGCTAAGTCCCCTCGCTGGCCCCAACCCGGCTAACATGCCGTGATGGAGCTTCTCCGGCCGGTAATCCGCCCCTACGCCTGGGGCTCCAGGCGCGGGATCGCCGAACTCCAGGGCCGCCCGTTCCCGGCGCCCGGTCCGGAGGCCGAGCTGTGGATGGGCGCCCACCCGTCCGCTCCCTCCGGAGCGAACGGGACCACCCTGGACGCCGTCATCGCCGCCGACCCGGACCGCGAGCTCGGCGCGCCGTGCGTGGCCCGGTTCGGCCCCCGGCTGCCGTTCCTGCTCAAGGTGCTGTCCGCCGACCAGGCGCTGTCCATCCAGGTGCACCCCTCCCGCGCCCAGGCCGAGCTCGGCTTCCGCGCCGAAAATGAGCGCGGCCTGCCCCCCGGCGACCCGGCCCGGAACTACGTCGACGACTGGCCCAAGCCCGA
>PLIQ01000616.1 GCA_003140115.1 Actinomycetota bacterium
ATCCCCGGCTCTGGCGTTCGCCGGAGTGACACTCTCATTCCTGGGGCTTTTTCTCGCGGCGGGCGCACCATCGCCGCTCTTCCGGCTGGAACAGCAGGAGTGGGGATTCCCGGTCTGGCTGCTCACGATCGCCTTCGCCATTTATGCCATCGCGTTGCTGGCCACCCTCCTCGTCGCCGGGTCATTGTCCGACTACATCGGCCGCCGGCCGGTGCTCATCGGGGCCCTCGGCGTCGAGGCTGGCGCCATGCTGATATTCCTCTTCGCGCCGAATATCGGCTGGGTGATCGCCGCCCGGACGATACAGGGCATCGCCACCGGTGCGGGAGTCAGTGCGTTCACCGCCGCAGCGGCCGAGTACGCGCCAGCAAGGCACAAGAAGCTCGGAGTGCTAGCGGGCAGCGTGGCGCCCGCGGCGGGCCTCGGCCTCGGCGCTCTCATGGCCGGCATCGTCGTGCAATTTACGGCAGCGCCGAGTTCCATCATTTTCACATTTCTGGCCGTGTTCTTTCTTCTCGGCATGATCGTCGTTATCGCATCTGGCGAAACTGTCGCGCGCCGTGGTGGCGCGTTGCGGTCGCTAACCCCGCGCATTTGCGTTCCGCGACTGGCTCGCTCGGAGTTCTTCGCCAGCATTCCGGTGCACATCGCCACCTGGATGCTCGGAGGGCTCTATCTCGGACTCGTCCCCTCGATTATGCACAGCGTCTTTGACGTAGACAGTGGTCTGGTCACGGGCCTGGCGATCCTGGCCCTTTCGGGTACCGGAGCGCTGACTGGATTCCTCTTCAGCTCCACTCCGGCGCGGTCAGCCGTGATCCTCGGCGGATCATTGACGGTCACCGGAACGGCCGTCACCTTGTTCTCCATTACTACCGGCCTGCTGCCGTTGTTCTTCGTCGGAAGCATCATCGCTGGCGTTGGTTTCGGTGCCTCGTTCTCTGGAGCCCTGCGCATCATCTCCCCACTCGCCGAGGCTCACCAGCGCGCGGAGCTTTTTGCTGGCATCTACGTGGTGAGCTACTTGTCCTTCAGCTTGCCGGTCGTCGTCGCTGGCCTGCTGGTGTCGATGGCTGGCATCATGGCCACGGTCGTCGTCTACGGAGGAACGGTGATCACCGCAGCGCTAGCCGGGCTAATCTGGCAAGCCAATCTCGGCTGGCGCGTAGCGAAGCGCGCAAGGCCTGACTGGCCGCACCGAACCGCTTCACCGGCTCATACGCAGGCGTAGAGTACGAAATAGACCCGCCGGGCACAACGAGCAACCGCCGGACGGCTACCGGATGTTGCGAGGCACCGATGGCCAAGCGCAGAGGTGATCGCTAGTGTCGGTTGGGATGTCTAGCCTCAGCAGTGATCCAGGGCCTGGCCTACGTGGCCGGCCGCCGGGACTGCGCGGCCGGCGTAACGAGTGCGAGGTGCTTGATCGGCTGCTAGCCAGTGCGCGGGCCGGCGACAGCCGGGCTCTGGTGCTGCGCGGCGAGCCGGGCATTGGCAAGACCGCGCTGCTGAGCTACTTGCTGGGACGCGCGTCCGGATGCCGGACCGCCCGGGCGGTCGGCGTCGAGGCCGAGATGGAACTCGCGTTCGCTGGGCTGCACCAGCTGTGTGCGCCGTTCCTCGACCGGCTCGATCGCCTGCCCGGACCACAGCGCGACGCGCTCCGCACGGCGTTCGGCCTGCAGGCCGGCGACGCCCCCGACCGCTTCCTGGTCGGGCTGGCTCTGCTGAGCCTGCTGTCCGACGTCGCCGAGGAGCAGCCGCTGGTATGCGTGGTGGACGACGCGCAGTGGCTCGACCAGGCCTCGGCGCAAGCGCTCGCGTTCGTCGCGCGCCGCCTGGCGGCCGAGTCTGTCGTCCTGGTCTTCGCGGTGCGCGAGCCTGCCGCCGAGCGTCACCTGTCCGGGCTGCCCGAGCTGGTCGTACCCGGGCTGGTCGAGGACGAGGCGCGCACCTTGCTGCTGTCCGTGATCACCGGCCCGATGGACGAACGAGTCCGCGACCGGATCGTGGCCGAGACCCGCGGAAACCCGCTCGCCCTGCTGGAACTGCCGCGTGATCTGACGCCCCGGGAGCTGGCGGGCGGCTTCGGGCTGCCCGACGCCGCGGCGCTGTCGGGCCGGATCGAGGACAGCTTCCGGCGGCGGCTGGAACCGCTCCCGCCAGCGACCCGGCTGCTGCTCACGGTGGCGGCGGCCGAGCCCATCGGCGATCCGGTGCTGATGTGGCGGGCCGCCGACCAGCTCGGCGTCGAGTCCGATGCGGCATTGCCCGCGGTCACGGCCGGGCTGGTCGACTTCACCGGGCAGGTGCGGTTCCGCCATCCGCTGGTGCGATCCGCCGTCTACCGAGCGGCGTCTCCCGAGCAGCGCCGGAACGTCCACCAGGCCCTGGCGGACGCCACCGATCCCGGTGTCGATCCCGATCGCCGGGCGTGGCACCGGGCCCATGCGACATCCGGTCCGGACGAAGAGGTGGCCGACGAGCTCGAGCGCTCGGCCGTTCGGGCCCAGACGTGTGGCGGGCTGGCCGCGGCGGCTGCCTTCCTCGAAGAAGCCACCCGGCTGACGCCTGACCCGGAGCGCCGGGCCCAGCGCGCGCTGGCCGCCGCGCTGGCCAAGCATCTGGCCGGCGCACCCGACGCGGCGCTCGCCCTGCTGGCCATCGCGCAGGCGAGGCCGCTTGA
>PLIQ01000375.1 GCA_003140115.1 Actinomycetota bacterium
GTGAATCCGACCACGTCGCAGAACAGCACCGAGCACACCCGCCGCTCCGCCACTGGCTCCGGAACGGCCGGCGCGGGTGCGGTCCCCGCCAGCGGCGAACCGCAGGCACGGCAAAAGCGCTTGCCAGGAGCGAGCGGCTCACCGCACGTCGGGCACACGCCGATGGCCGCGCCGCAATCCCCACAGAAACGGTCGCCCTCTCCCACGGGCGCACCGCACTGCCCGCACGTCACGTCTCCGTGCTTACGCTAGCGCGTTCGGCCCTGTCAAGCTCGATGGCGTCGGCGCGGTCGAGCAATGGCTGGCAGCGCAGGCGGCGGGCGATGGCACGGGCTTCGTCGACGGCCAGCATCGCGGCGTCCGAGTCGTCGTGGCGGGTGAGGTACTCGGCGTGGTCGAGCAGGCCGTGCGCAAGGTGGTAGGAAGTGCTCTTCTCGCGCAGGCTGACGATCGCTGCGGCAAAGGCGGCTGCGCCGGGCTGGCCGCCGTCGTCTTCGGCCAGGCGAGCGCGGGCCAGGTCGCGTTCGGCCCGCAGCATGGGCGCGAGGTGCCCGGGCTTGCGCGCGTCGAGCAGGGCGAGCAGATCGCGGACGGCGGCGGTGTCGCGCAGTTCGTGAGCCATGCGGGCGGCGAGCGGCCAGGCCCAGCGAAGGGATGTGGCGCTGACCCCCAAGGCATCGACATGAGCGAGCGCGGCCCGGGCGCCGCGCAAGGCGGGCTCCAGTTGGCCGCGGGCGGTGGCGGTGAAGGCCTCTGCAACACTGATCATCGCCTTGTCTTGAGGGTCTTCGCTGGCGCATATTTCCGGCAGCGCGGCCAGCAGGGTCTCGGCTGAGCCGACGTCGCCGCGCAGCGCCGCCAGCCAGCCCCGCGCGTGGGTGACATACTCGGCATCGCCCATGGCGTCGGACTCCACGGCCTGGATAAGTTCGGCATCGGCGGCATCCCAGTCACCGAGCTGCAGGAGCGACTCGGACAGGTTCATGATCGCCGCCGACAGGACTCCGCGGTTGCCGACCCGGCGCAGGTGCCCGGCGGCGGTCCGCGCCGCCTCCACGGCGGCAGGCGGGTCGGTGGGCGCCAGCACGTCCGACAGGTTGAGCAGCGCACGGCCGAGGGTGAAGTTGTCGTCGGCGCGGGCGGCGAGTCGGGCGCTCTCCCGGAAGTAGGCGACGGCCTGGGGGCGCCGCTCGACCAAACCGAGGTAGAGCCCCCGGATCAGCAGCAGCTCCCCGAGCTGGCCGTCGCCGACGTCGAGGTCCTGGCCGAGGATGAGCACCTCGGCGGTGAGCCGGTCGGCGTCCGGCGAGCCGGCGATCGCCTCCAGCGCCGCGAGTTCGGCCAGGGCATGGACCGTATCGGCGTCCGGGTCGGCCGCCAGCACCTCCACCGCCGCGGTGAGCTGCTCGCGGGCTTCGGCGTGGCGGCCCGACAGGTGCAGCGCGCGGCCGGCGATCGCCTGGGCCCGGGCGGCGGCCCGGTCCTCGCCGCGCTCGAGATAAAGGTCACGGGCCTGGCCGACGTGCTGGAGGGCCGTGGCCCAGCTGGAGTTCGTGAGGGCGGCCCGCGCGGCGCGTTCCCGCAAAACGGCGGCCGCCCCCGTGTCCGGCGGGGTGAGCTCGGCGGCGGTGGCGTAACTGGCGGTGGCTTGGGCGGGGGCCCCGGTGCGTTCGGCGCGTTCGCCGGCGCGGATCAGAGCGGTGATCGCGTCGGCGCGGATCTGGGCGGCGTCGGGGTCCTCGGGGAGGGCGTGCAGCGCGTCCAGGTAGTGCCGGGCGATGACCTCGGCGACCTCCTCCCCGTCGCCGGCGAACGCGGAGCGCAGGTGCGCGGCCACCTTGAGGTGCCGGGTCTTGCGGTCACGGCGGGACAGGGTGTCGTAGGCGACCTGGCGGAGCATCTGCTGCGCGAACTGGTAGCTACCCCGCTCCGGGGACAGCGGGTCCGCCGACACGGCGAGGACCTCGCGGCGCACGAGGTCGGCCAGCACCGTCCGTACGGATGGTTCGTCCGTACCGGAGACCGCGATCAGGGCCTCGGCCGGGAACGTGGCGCCCAGCACCGCGGCGTCGGCGACCAGCAGCCGGACCCCGGGATCCANNACCGGCTGGACGACGTCACGGTCGATCAGCGACCGCACCGTCTCCACCGCGAACAGCGGCACGCCCTGGGCTTGACCGGTGATCTTGGCCCGGGCCGGCGGCGGCATCTGCGGCACCAGGGCGTCCACCAGCTGGTCCATCGACGCCGGATCGAGCGGGTCGAGGGTCAGCGTGCTGCGGTTGCGTCCGGTACCGAACCGGGACCGGACCTGGCCCAGCTCGGGCCGGGCGAATACCAGCACGTAGATAGGCAGGTCACGGGACCAGTCGATGAGGTGATCCAGAAAATCCAGCAGGCCCGCGTCGGCGTACTGGGCATCTTCCACCAGCAGGACCAAGGGTCCCGTCGCGGCCAGCCGCTCGAAGAACAGCCGCCAGCCCGCGAACAGCTCCTCGCGGGACAACGCGGCACCGGTGTCGTCGGCCACCGGGACGCCGAGCAGCCTGCTCAGCCTGGTGCCGGTGAAGGCGCGCTCGCCCGGATCGGTGATGAACCGGTCCAGCCCGGCGGCCAGCTTGGCCGCGGCGGTATCGGCGGGGTCCTCCTCCGCGATCCCCAGCCGTTGCCGGACGATCTCGGCCAGGGCCCAGAACACGACCCCCTCGCCGTAGGACAGGCAACGGCCCCGGTGCCACCACACGGTCTCGGCCAGGCCGTCAATGTACTTCTCGAACTCCCAGCCCAGCCGGGACTTGCCCACCCCGGCTGGCCCGGAGACCAGCACCATGCGTGGCACCCGGCGTTCGGCCGTGGCGTGGAACAGTTCCTTCAGGGTGCGCAGCTCCGCGTCCCGGCCGGTCAGCGGCGCCTCCAGCCCGTCCACCCGCTGCGCGCCGCCCACGGCTGAGAGCACGCGGGTGGCCCGCCACAGCCGCTGCGGATCCGCTTTGCCCTTGAACCGGTGTGACCCGGCTTCGGCGAAGCCGATCGCGCTGGCCGCCAGCCGGTGGGTCGCCTCGTCGGTCAGGACCTGCCCCGGTTCGGCGGTCGTCTGCACCCGGGCGGCGGTGTTCACCGCGTCCCCGGCGACCATACCCTCGCCCACCGCGCCGAGCGTGACCGCTACCTCGCCGGTCACCACGCCGGCCCGCGCGGCCAGGCCTGGCACTTCGGCCTCGGCACCAAGCTCGCCCACCGTGGCCACCAGGTCCAGCGCGGCGCGCACCGCTCGCTCCGCGTCTTCCTCGGTCGCGGTCGGCGTGCCCCAGACCGCCATCACCGCGTCCCCGATGAACTTCTCGACCACGCCCCCGTATCGGCTGACGATGGTCCGGGCCAAGCCGAAATAGCGGGACAGCAGCTCGCGGACCGCTTCGGGATCCCGGGCCTCCGACAGCGGGGTAAAACCGACCACATCGCAGAACAGCACCGAGCAGACCCGGCGCTCGGCCACCGGCGTGCCGCCGGGTCCGGTAAGCGCGCCGGCCGCGGCGCGCGGGGTATCGGCCAGCGCGAAGCCACAGGCATGACAAAACCGCTTACCAGGAGTAAGGGGCTCACCGCACGACGGGCAAACTCCCACCGGAGCGCCGCAGTCCCCGCAGAAGCGGTGGCCTTCTCCCACAGGCGCACCGCACTGCCCACACCTCACGCATGCCTGAATACGCTAGGCGCGTTCGCTCTGTCAATCCCGGACCCTGGGCATCCGGGCGCGCTCAGGTTAGCGGGCCTCGGCGTCGCGAACGCGTTGCACCATCATTTCGAGTAGCACCCAAGCCGTCTCGGGATGTTCGAGGGCGAAGGGCCGGAAGACCCACGCGCTGAACATCAGGCAGCGCAAGTCCGTCTCGGCCGTGATCGTCGCCGAGCGATAAGAATGGTCGATCAATGCCATCTCGCCGAAGTAGTCGCCGGGACCGAGCGTTCGGGCGGGTCGTCCGTGGACGCTCACCGCGGCCTGGCCCTCCACGATGACACCGAAAGTAGCCCCGGTGTCGTCCTGCTCAGTCAGCACCGTTCCGGCGGGAAACGTCCGGTCGTGCGTATTATTCGCGAGCTTGGCCAAGTCCTTCTTCGACAGCATGGAGAATAGCGGGACCTTAGCAAGTACCTCTTGAGGCGCCGTCATGGCAGGATCCTACGCGCACGTCTGGGCTTCAGCCAGGGCGTTCGGTCTCCATGTGATCACGGACATCGGTGCGGGGGCGGACACCTGAGCGTCCGCCCCCGCACCGCCCCCTCGCTCGGGGCACCGCTAGTGCTTCATCGTGTGGCCCTCGGTGTCGTCGTCCTCGTCGTCCTTCTTCATGGTGTGGCCCTCGGCGTCGTCCTCGTCGTCCTTCTTCATCGTGTGGCCTGCGGTGTCGTCGAGGTCGTCCTTCTTCATCGTGTGGCCCTCGGTGTCGTCGAGGTCGATGTCGGGGGTGTGGTCCTGCTCGGTCATGGTGTGTCCCTTTCGGTTCCGGTCTCTCGGATCAGAGTCTGCGGATCGGCGTCTGGGATTAGCATCCCGGAAGGCAGGGGTGACCGTCAGTCCTGCGGCTGACACCTGAACTGTCAGCTTGCCGACACCTACGCGCCGGCGAACCGGCCCAGCGCGTCCGGCTGTTTAACCGTGACGGCTCGGTCATGCATCTCGATCCAGCCCCGCCGCTCGAAACCGCGCAGCGCCGCGTTGACGGTCTGGCGGGTACTCCCGGCCTGATGCGCTAGCTCCTCCTGGCTCATCTTGAACCCGATGACTCCGTCGGCGCCCCTCGGCTGGCTCAGCAGGATCTTCGCGACCCGTCGCGGAAGGTCGAGGAAGACCAGGTCGGCAGCGGCCTCGGTCAGGCGGCGGAGGCTGGCCGCGATCGAATTCGTCAGGGCCTGGGCGGCCGAAGGCACCCGCGCGCAGATCTCCCGGATCGCGTCGCGCGGGATCAGCAGTAGCTGGCACTCCTCGAGGGTCTCGGCGTCGGCGGACCTCGGGCCGCCGTCGACAACCCCGAGTTCGCCGAGCAGGCCGCCAGGATGGATGACGGCCAGCGTCAGTTCGCCGCCGTCAGCCGAGCGGACGGTGACCTTGACGCGGCCGGAGACGACCACGATCACGGTGTCGCCCGGGTCGCTTCTGGTGAACACCACCTGGCCGCGGCGGAAGCCGCGCAACCGGGATGCGGCCGCAATGGCCTTCAGGTCCTCGGGCGGCACCGAACGAAGCAGGCTGGTCTCGCCCAGGATGGCGGCCACGTCAGCGCCCATCATCGGCCCCCGGGGTTACCGCGTTGCTGGCTACGGCCCGCAGGACGGTCTTGACTTCGTACGGGCGCAGGTGCGGATGCTTGCTGAGCAGCCGGGCCACCAGCCCGGTCACGTGCGGAGCGGCGAAGGAGTTGCCGGTCGAGACGATCGTGGAACCGGACAGCCACGGCACCCTGACGTCGATGCCGGGCGCTCCGAAGTCGGTCGGGGGAGTCGGGTTGGCGTCGATGCCGAACGGATCTTGCCCGTCGTGGGCGGCCACGGAGATGACCGAGGAGAACTGGGCCGGGTAGGTCGGCGCCGGGACGTTGTTGGTGGCGCAGACCAGGACGACGCCGGCGAACGCTGCTTCGTCGGCGATCTCGTGGAAGAGACCGAAGTAGTCCTC
>PLIQ01000492.1 GCA_003140115.1 Actinomycetota bacterium
CGAACGGCTCTCGCTTTACCAGGACCGGGACCGGATCGCCCGCGACCTTCACGACCTGGTCATCCAGCGGCTTTACGCCACCGGCATGTCGCTGGAGGGAACGATGCCGATGATCACCAGGCCGGAGGTCGCGAGCCGGATCAGCAACGCCGTGGACGCGATGGACGAGACCATCAAGGACATCCGGGCCACCATCTTCGCGCTGCAGGCCCATGATGCCGCCGGCCAGGTCCATCTGCGGGGCGACATCGTCGNNAACGCGGCCAGGCACGCTGACGCCCGCCAGGTCGACGTGACGGTGGACGTGGGTCCGGACGGGATGCTCACCCTCCTGGTCATCGACGACGGGGCCGGGATCCCGGCCGGGGCGCACCGCAGCGGGCTCCGCAACCTGGCCGAGCGGGCCGAGGACCTCGGCGGCACGCTGCGGCTCAGCCCGGCCGATCCGACGGCGCCCACTCCGGGAACCAGGCTGGAGTGGCGCGTGCCTCGCGGCTGATAGCCCGAAGCGCCTCAGAAACGATCCGCGCCGTCGCCGTTCTCCTGGCCGTGAGCGCGAAGCCGCCGGCCGTTTAGTAGCTCGGGTGAAACCCGGATAAAGTGCTCCCGCACCCCGTGGGCCCATGAGCTGAGGTCTATCTTCTGCAGGCGGCCTATGTCATCGGGGTCGGTCACTTCTCGCGACGGTCCGATCGCGGTGACACTCCAGCCGGCCTGCTGGGCGTCCAGGCAATCGGTCTCGAACGCGACGACGTTGTGTCGGGTCGCGGCGGCGAGCTTGCCGTCACCGTCCGTTTTAATGACGATGTCACCTTGGTCAAGCGCGAAATAGACGAGCTCAACCGCAGGCAGCGCCTGCCGGGTGTAGATGATCCGGCCTATGGACACGGATGCCATGAGCTGGCGACATTCATCCCTGGACAGTTGCTGCCGCGCCGGGCCGTCGGAGTACATAGCAACGAGGATGCCGGGAGCTGACCAGTTAGAACAGGGAACAAGGTCCCTAGCCGCCGGGCCCTAGGTGCCGCTTTCTTCACGGTCACGCCAACTCTAGGCGGGGTCGCCGCGGGCCGCATCGGCCGACGGGCCTGCCTGGCAAGGGACCTAAGGCCCTGATGCCGAGGACCAAGAGCACATGCTCGTTCACAAATCGTGATCTAACGTCGGAAACCTAGCGACGAGGAGGTCGCCGTGCCCACGCCAGCTACCCAGGCAGAAGAGCGTCTTGAGCTGCTGCTGCAGACCAGGGACTTCCCGCCGCCGGCCGAGTTCGCGGCCCAGGGCGAGATCGTGGACCCCGCAGTATACGAGCAGGCAGCGGCCAACCCGCAAGCCTGGTGGGGCGACCAGGCCCGGCAGCGGCTGGACTGGGCCACCCCGTTCACCGAGGTGCTCGACGACAGCAACCCGCCGTTCTACCGGTGGTTCGCCGACGGCACGCTCAACGTGTCCTACAACTGCCTCGACCGGCACGTTCAGGCCGGCCACGGCGACCGGGTGGCCTTCCACTGGCACGGTGAGGAGGGTGAGCAGCGTGACCTGACCTACGCGGAGTTGCTCGCCGACGTGCAGCGGCTGGCGAACGGGCTGAAGGCCCGCGGCGTCAGCAAGGGAGACGTGGTCGGGATCTACCTCCCGATGATCCCCGAGGTCGTGGTGGCGATGCTGGCGTGCGCCAGGATCGGCGCCCCGCACAACGTGATCTTCGGCGGCTTCGCCCCGTCCGCGGTACGGGAGCGGCTCGAGGTGTCGGCTGCGAAGGCGCTGATCACCGCCGACGGCGCCCGCCGCAAGGGCAAGACAGCCCCGGTCAAGACGGCCGTCGACGCTGCCGTCGACGGCCTGGCTACGCTGGAGACCATCGTCGTCGTCCGCTCCGCGGGCTCGCCGTGCGCCATGCGGCCTGACCGTGACGTGTGGTACCACGAGTTGCTCGCCGACGCTGACCCGCACTGCCCGGCCGAGCCGATGGAGGCCGAGCACCCGCTGTTCCTGCTGTACTCCTCTGGGTCCACGGCCAAGCCGAAGGGCATCGTACACACCACCGGCGGGTACCTGACCGGTGTCGCCACCACCACCGCCATGGTGTTCGACCTGGACCCGGAGCGTGACGTCTTCTGGTGCACGGCCGACGCCGGCTGGATCACCGGTCACTCGTACGTCGTGTACGGCCCGATGGCCAATGGCTGCACGTCGGTGATGTTCGAAGGCGCGCCCGACTACCCGGACAAGGACATCTGGTGGGACATCATCGAGCGGTACCGCGTCTCGGTCTTCTACACCGCGCCGACCGCCATCCGCGCCTGCATGAAATGGGGCGCCGGGTACCCCGCCAAGCATGACCTTTCCTCGCTGCGGCTGCTCGGCTCCGTGGGCGAGCCGATCAACCCCAAGGCCTGGCTGTGGTACCACACGGTCATCGGCGCCGAGCGCTGTCCGATTGTCGACACCTGGTGGCAGACCGANNGAGACCGGCTGCATCATGATCTCCCCGCTGCCCGGCCTGACCAATACCAAGCCAGGCTCGGTCACCCGGGCGCTGCCTGGAGTGTCCGCTGCCCTGTTCGACAACGCGGGCGGCGAGATCGAACAGGGCAGCGGCGTACTCGTGCTGACCCAGCCCTGGCCTAGCATGCTCCGCACCCTCTACGCCGATCCCGACCGGTTCGTATCGACCTACTTCAGGCGGTTCGGTCCCCGGAACTACTTCGTGGGCGACGGCGCCCGCCGGGACGAGGACGGCTACTTCTGGATCACCGGGCGGATCGACGACGTCATCAACGTCTCCGGCCACCGGTTGTCCACCGCCGAGATCGAGTCGGCACTCGTCGCGCACCCGGCAGTGGCCGAAGCCGCGGTCGTCGCGGTCAGCGACGAGCTCACCGGCCAGTCGGTCGTGGCCTACGTCACGCTGTGCACCGGCGTGTCCGCCGAGCCCGCGCTCAAGGATGCGCTGCGTCAGCACGTGGCCGAGCGCATCGGCAAGCTCGCCCGGCCCAAGCGGATCATCTGGGCCGACGACGTGCCCAAGACCAGGTCCGGCAAGATCATGCGCAGGCTGCTGCGCGATATCGCGGAGGGCCGTAATCCCGGCGACGCCACTACCCTTCGCGACCCATCCGTGCTGGCCACGCTACAGCAGGCCACCACGCAGGACGAGCCAGAACCCGCAGGCAGGCCGGAGACGGGAAACACNNTCCTCCTACATCACCGGGCAGATCTGGGCCGTCAAAGGCGGACTGGACATGTGAGGCCGCCACGGACCTCGGCCTTCCGCCGCAGCAAACGGCACCCCGCCCTCGGCGAGTACGTACGCGGCTGACCCAGCGCAGCGCCGATCGCAGGCCAGATCAGGGGGCTCGGCATGAAAATGCTCATCGTGGGCGCGGGTGTGATCGGGACCGTGTACGGCGCCCACCTCGCGGCCGCGGGAAACCAGGTCTCGGTGCTGAGCCACGGGCGCAGGACTGAGGACGTGGCCGCGGGAGGCCTGTGCGCCCACGATGTGCTCGGCGGCGGCCGGGTCGACGTCGAAGCCGAAGTGGTACCGGATGCCAGCGGGGACTACGACGTCGTCCTGGTCGCGGTCCGGCGTGATCAGCTGGCCTCGGCCTGCGCCGAGCTCGCGGTGCTGGCCGGAAAGCCGGCCGTGGTCTTCTTCGGCAACAACCCGTCGGGCCGGACGGCCATCCCTGGTGACGTGCCCGGCGATGTCTACCTCGGGTTCCCCGGCGTCGGCGGCGTCATGGCCGGCGGGACCGCCGAGTACGTCCGCATCCGGCAGCAGCCCACCGCGTTTCCGAAGGCATCTGATCCCCGGCTGGCCGCGCTGGAAGCGACCCTGTCCGGCCGCGGGTTCGGCGTACAGAATGTCACCGACATGGGCGGATGGCTCGCCTACCACGCCGCCTTCGTCGCGTGCGTCGCGGCGGCCCTGTACCGCTGCGGGACCGATCCCATCCGCCTCGCCGCGGACCGTGCGACCCTCACGCTCATGTGCCGGGCCATCACCGGGGCTTTCGGCAGCCTACGCGCTGACGGTACCGCCGGGCTGCCGCGGAACCTCGCCGTCCTGCACAGCCCTGCGCTGCGGGCGGTTGCCGTCCGGTACTGGGCCCGGACCATGCGCTCGCCGATGGGCGAGCTAGCCTTCGCCGCACACTCGCGGCACGCCGAGGCGGAGATGCGGGCCCTGGGCGACGACATGGCCGCCCGGATCACGGACTCCCCCGCGCTGACCGAGCTGCTCCGCCCAGTCGAGCACCAGCCGTAGCCACCCGGTCGAGCACCAGCCGTAGCCATTTGCAGCAGACAGCGGCACAAACAACCGGAAGTTCCGCGTCGCCTGCGCGTTGACGGCCGACCCGGTCGCCGGCCCGCCAGACCGGCCCCCGCGCAGGGATAGACGGCGGGAGTCACCCGGTGGTTCCTGCTGAGTTCACTGGGTACTTCACGGCTGCGGCGGCCGCGGCCGGGGTCCTGATCGGCCTGCTGTTCGTAGCCGTGTCGCTCCGGTCGGAGACCGTCTTCGGTGACGGCGCGTCGGCCGCGGGGCGGGCCCAGGCGGGCTCCGCGTTCATCAGCCTGTCTAACTGCCGCATTCGCGAATTTGCGGATCCGGTGCGGGTAAATTTACGTCGCGGATAACGGGATGCCTGTTTTCTCAGCGATGGGTAGTCCAGCTCGGCCCGGTTCGGTCCCAGGCCGACTCCCACGCGGCTAGCCGCCGTCGGTCCAGCACCAGGCGGCACAGCACATAGACCGACAGCAGCACCAGCCCGGCGAGCCCCCCTACGATGGCGCCCGCGACCAGCGCGTAAATGATCATGACGGCCTGGTCGGCGGGCGGCGCAGCGGGCTGACCCGACTGATTCAGCCATACCGATATCCGGGCACCCGCGGACGCGCCGGCGATGTCTGGCGTCGTCGCGGTGGTCAGCACGCCGGATCGCTGACCGCCCCCCGGGACGAACCACTGCGCCTCGGCCTGTCCGACGCGGGCCAGGTCGCCGACCGCCGGGCCGTCCTGAAGCAGCACGGCCGCCGCCGGGCGCAGCCCGACGGTAGCCGCCCGCTGGGACTGATAGGTGTGGGTGCCGACGATGCACGCGAAGGCCACGGCCGACAGGAAGGCGACGGACAACGCGACCAGGACCACGCCCTCGATCCGGTCGACGGGTCGGCGCAGCGCGTTCCGCCCGGTGAGCAGCCGTGCCAGCCGGGACACCCGGCGGGCCTTGACGTTGGTGATCACGGGCGGCCGCCCTTCGCTGGGCGGACCGGGGCTGATGCGGAGGATGGCACGGCGGGACTCCTGGAAGGCACATCACGGTCGGGCTGGTTGATGTACCGCCAGGGTCCAGAGCGGCGGAGGCCGGGCGGGATCCGCGTCGTGAATCGCGTCACTAGCCCGGATGGCTGTCCCATAACGGTAACCCGTGCACGTCTGGTCAGGCCACCCCGTCGCCGGGCCGAGCGAAGCCGACCCCGCCCGCCCCTGAGCGGTGAGCCCGTATCCGCCTCCGCCCGGCCCTCTCCACCGTTCGGCTCCGCCCGTCCGAAGGGGGGCCCCTGCTGCTGGCGGCGGAATGCCTTATCCGTAAGGAAAAAGGAGTATCATGAAGGTGTTGCTCCGGACCCCGGCAGCTGCACCCGCGTCAGTTTTGCGGGAGCAGCCGCGGGACCGGAGCTTTTTTTGTTCGTACACGGCACGGTGCAGGCCAGACGCCACAGCCAAAGGACGGTGAGAACCCTCCCGGGAGAACCTCTTCTCCCATCGCGATCTCCCCAGCATGACCGACCACCGCGTACATCACCTGGTCACTGACCTAAGGAGTCGGTTATGGGCATCATCGCATGGATCGTTCTCGGCCTGGGCGCAGGCCTGCTCGCCAATATGCTAATCCCCGGCAGGAGATCACAGGGCCTCATCTTGACCTGCGTGATCGGGGTCCTCGGGGCGCTCGGCGGCGGCTGGGCCGCCACCAAGCTGTTCCACGTTCACACCCTGAACGGGTTCTTCAACCTGTCCACCTGGCTCACCGCCATCGTCGGCGCAGCCATCCTGCTGCTCATCTTCCACCTGATCAGCGCGCGGTCCACTGGTTCAAGCCGGTCCCGCCGCCGTTCCGGCCTGTTCGCCCGCTGAGCACCGCCAGCACGGTGTCTCCGCAAACGGCACAGACGTGCCGGGCGCCACGGTCTACCAGCGTCAGTCAATAACTCAGATCGGAGTACGTCATGATCATCATCGGGCTCGTCATCCTGATCGCGGCGGTGGTCGCCGGCGTGGCCGGCGTCCTGGCTAATAGCGGCAGCGGGCATCCGCTTACCCACCACTTCGCCGTGTTCGGCTACCACGTGACCGGCTCCACCGGCACGCTGTTCCTGAGTGGCATCGTGGTCGGGGCGCTCGGCATGCTCGGGCTGAGCCTGCTGCTGGCCGGCGCTCGGCGGACCTCCCGCCGCGGCCGCGAGGCCCGCCACGGGCTCACGCAATCTCGCCGCGAGACCGCCACCGTCACCCAAGACCGCGATGACCTCATCGGCCAGCGGGAGACCGCCCGCGCCTACACCGCCAGCACGCTGGATGACGATCCGGCCGCCAGCGGCCGCGCTCGCACCGCAGCCGCCGACGGCGGCCGGCACAGTAAATGGCACCTGTTCCAGCCCCGATCTGGCGCTGCGCAGCCGGCCGACCCATCCGACGCGTCCGTGCCCGCGGTAAACGAGGATGCCCCCGATGTCCCCGCCGACGCGTCCGTCGCCTCGGACTAGCCAGCAGCAGGCAGGCCACCGTGGGCATCGTCCCCGAGATTAATATCCGAATCCCCTCCCTCACCGTATCGAATAACCGCTAGGAGCTCTTCATGATTATCTTCGGCATTCTTCTCCTCATTATCGGCTTCGTCGCCGGGATCGCCATTCTCTGGACGATCGGTGTCGTCCTCGTCATCGTCGGCGTGATCCTGGCGCTCCTCGGCATGACCGGCCACGCAGTCCGCGGACGCAGGCACTACTTCTAATCGCTCGCCAGGCAGTCCCGCCCTGCTTGCGGGACTGCCCGACGGCTCGCCGCACCGGCATTTCATGATCTCGCGCGGCTCCACAATGGAGGACTGACAAATCAAGACCATGAATCCCGTGCTGACGGGGCCCCTCTCTCCGGAACTGCTGTACCGCATGGATGCGTACTGGCGGGCCGCCAACTACCTATCGGTCGGCCAGCTCTACCTCTACGACAATCCGCTGCTGAAAAAGCCACTCGAACTGTCGCAT
Source organism: Actinomycetota bacterium (assembly GCA_003140115.1). Next base: position 7,279 of record PLIQ01000492.1, read on the forward strand.
GTGAAACCGCTGGTGGTCGGGCACTGGGGTACGACACCGGGCCAGAATTTCATTTATGTTCACCTGAACCGGGTCATCAAGAAGTATGACCTGGATATGTTTTATATCGCTGGTCCCGGTCACGGCGGCCCGGCGCTGGTGGGCCACACCTACCTCGAGGGCAGCTACAGCGAGATCTATCCGGACATCAGCCAGGACGAAGCCGGGATGAAACGGCTGTTCAAGCAGTTCTCGTTCCCAGGCGGGATCTCTAGCCATGTCGCGCCGACGACGCCGGGATCGATCCACGAAGGCGGTGAGCTGGGTTATTCGCTCAGCCATGCTTTCGGGGCCGCGTTCGACAATCCTGGCCTGATCGTCGCCTGCGTGATCGGGGACGGCGAGGCCGAGACCGGTCCGCTGGCGACCGCGTGGCACTCCAACAAGTTCCTCAGCTCTGTCCACGACGGGGCCGTGCTGCCGATCTTGCACCTCAACGGGTACAAGATCAGCAACCCCACCGTGCTGGCGCGGATAGAGGAGGCGGAACTGGGCCAGTTCCTGCGCGGCTGCGGCTGGGAGCCACAGTTCGTGACCGGCGACGACCCGGACGAGATGCACCAGCTCATGGCCGGCGCCCTCGACGATGCCATCGAGGGCATCCACCGGATCCAGGGCGATGCGCGCAACTCCGGCGACGCGGCCCGGCGGCGCTGGCCGATGATCGTGCTGAAGTCCCCGAAGGGCTGGACGGGCCCGAAAGTCGTCGACGGCCTGCAAGTTGAGGGCACGTTCCGTTCCCACCAGGTGCCGCTGCTGGTCGATTCCGATCATCTTGAGCACGTCGGCCAGCTGGAAAGCTGGATGCAGAGCTACAAGCCGGAAGAGCTGTTCGACGCCGACGGCCGCCTCATGCCCGAGCTGGCCGAGCTGGCCCCCGAGGGGGACCGGCGGATGGGTGCCAATCCGCACACCAACGGCGGCGCCCTGCTCCGTGACCTGCGCATGCCGGACTTCCGCGTGCACGCCGTGGAGGTGCCATCACCCGGCGCCGTCGACGCCCAGGACACGCTGGTGCTCGGTAAGTTCCTCCGCGACGTGACCGTCTTGAACCAGGCGCAACGGAATTTCCGGGTGTTCGGTCCTGACGAGACGCTGTCGAATCAGCTGGGCGCGGTCTTCGAGGCAACCAGCCGCCAGTGGGAGGCCCGGACTCAACCGAACGATGAATTCCTCGCGCCCGATGGCCGGGTGCTGGATTCCATGCTCAGCGAGCACCAGTGCGAGGGCTGGCTGGAGGGCTACCTGCTGACCGGGCGGCACGGCCTGTTCAACTGCTACGAGGCATTCATCCACATCGTCGACTCGATGTTCAACCAGCACGCCAAGTGGCTCAAGGTCACGGCGCAGCTGCCGTGGCGGCGCAAGATCGCCTCACTGAACTATCTGCTCGCCTCCCACGTCTGGCAGCAGGACCACAACGGCTTCACCCACCAGGACCCCGGCTTCCTGGATCACGTGGTCAACAAGAAAGCCGACATCGTCCGGGTGTACCTGCCGCCCGACGCGAACACCCTGCTGTCGGTCTTCGACCACTGCCTGCGGAGCAAGCACTACGTCAACGTCGTCGTCGCGGGCAAACGCGCCATGCCTCAGTGGCTCACCATGGACCAGGCCATCGTGCACTGCACCGAGGGCGTCGGCATCTGGCCTTGGGCCAGCAACGACCAGGGCGCCGAGCCGGACGTCGTGATGGCCTGCTGCGGGGACACGCCCACCCTGGAGGTGCTGGCCGCCGTCTCCATCCTCCGCGAGCAGCTGCCCGCCCTGAAGGTCCGGGTGGTCAACGTGGTTGACCTGATGAAACTTCAGTCCAGCAGCGAGCACCCGCACGGCCTGAGCGACACCGATTACGACTCGCTGTTCACCAAGGACAAACACATCATCTTCGGCTTCCATGGGTACCCGTGGCTGATCCACCGGCTGACCTACCGCCGCGCAAACCGCAACCTGCACGTCCGGGGGTACAACGAAGAGGGCACCATCACCACGGCTTTCGACATGAGGGTGCAGAACCGCCTGGACCGGTTCAACCTCGTCCAGGACGTGGTCGACCGGCTGCCGCAGCTCGGCGCCACGGGCGCCTACCTCAAGCAGATGATGCAGGACAAGCTCGTCGAGCACGGCCGGTACATCGCCGAGCATGGCCAGGACATGCCGGAAATCGTGAACTGGACCTGGGCGGCCCCGCATGATCGGTTCTGACGACTTGGTGCTAGTGCTCAACTCGGGCAGTTCGTCGGTCAAGTTCGCGCTTTTGCTCCCCGAAACTGGCGAGCGTCTCATGGGCGGCATCGGCGAGCGGCTCGGTACGCCAGAGGCGTTGCTGCGGGTCCAGTGGTTTCCGGCGGCAGCGGTGCAGGAACGGCTGCCCGGAGCGACTCACCGGGCTGTCGTGGCCCGGGTGCTGGATCACCTGGCCGAGGCCGGGCATTCCGGCGCTCATTTGCTCGGTGCTGGTCACCGGGTGGTGCATGGCGGAGAGCGGTTCACCGCTTCGATCCGGGTGGACGACGCAGTCATAGCCGCGGTCCGCTCGTTTAGTCACCTGGCGCCGCTCCACAACCCGGCGAATCTGGCCGGCATCGAGGCGGTGCAGGCCGTCCTGCCCGACTTGCCGCAAGTCGCCGTATTCGATACCGCGTTCCACCAGACGATGGCGCCGCATGCGTTTCGCTACGCGGTACCCGAGGAGTGGTACACGCGGTACGGGGTGAGGCGTTACGGGTTCCACGGCATCAGTCACCGCTTCGTCAGCGAGCAGACCGCCGTCGTGCTGGGCCGGCCACCCGGCGAGCTCCGGCTGGTCACCGCCCACCTGGGCAACGGGTGCAGTGCAACCGCGGTGCGCAACGGCGTGTCGGTGGATACGACCATGGGGCTCACCCCACTGGACGGGCTGGTGATGGGGACCCGCTCCGGTGATGTCGATCCGGGCCTGCTCGGCTACCTGGCCGGCCGGACCGGCATGGGGGTCGACGAGCTCACCCAGGCGCTGAACCTCGAAAGCGGGCTTGAAGGGTTGTCCGGCGTGGGCAATGACATGCGCACCGTCGAAGCCGCGGCCGCGGGCGGAAACGAGCGGGCCCGGCTCGCCCTTGAGGTTTTCGTGCACCGGCTGTCCAAGGCGATCGCCGGGCTGGTGGTCGGCTTGCAGCGGCTCGACGCGCTGGTCTTCACCGGCGGGATCGGGGAAAACAGCGCCGTCGTCCGTAGCCTGGTGCTCCGCCAGCTGGGTTTCCTCGGCCTGGCCGAGGACGCCGCGGCCAATGCCGACCATGGCCGGCGGACCGGGGGGCGCATCAGCGTGGTTAACGGGTCGGTCCTGGCGCTCGTCGTGCCGACGGACGAGGAGCTACTGATCGCCCGCGACACCGCCCGTGTCATTGCCGCCGACCGACGGCCTCTGGCGCACGCGAGTGCGGTGATGTCATGAGCCGGACCTTGCTGGTCGTCCCCACCGCGGCTGGCGCCAGCCTGGCCAGGACCTGCCTCGGCCTGGTTCGGGCCCTGGACCGGCGGGGCGTGAACGTCGCCTTTGTCAAGCCGGTGGCCCAGCCCCGGGCCGACGGCGGCCCCGACCGGTCGATCGCACTGGCCACGGCCACAACTGCGCTACGTCCTCCGGATCCGCTGTCCACCGCACACCTGGAACAGCACCTCGGATCGGGTGGACTCGACGCTGTGCTCGAGAAGATCGTCGCGGCCTGGCAGCCGGTGCATGACCGCTCCGATGTCGTCGTCGTCGAGGGGCTCAGCCCGGGCCCGGCCAAGCTGTACGCCGGCGGACTCAACCAGGCGCTAGCCAAAGCGGTTGACGCCGACGTCTTGCTGGTCGCCAGCTGGCCGGCGGCAGGCGCGGTGAGCGGCGAGGACCCGGCGGAGCCTGGGCCAGATCCGGCCGGGGACGCGGTCAAGCTTCTGGCCGAGTCGCTGGCTATCACGGCCAGCGGGTACTGGTCGGGTGAGCACACACGCGTGGTCGGCTGCGTGGTCAACGGCACGCCGGCGGGTGATCCGTCGGCGGCAGCGCAGCTGGGCGACGCGCTGGCCGAGCGCGGGCTCCGCCTTATCGCCGCGGTGCCGCACCGTCCCGAGCTGAGCTGGCTGCGGGTCCGCGACCTGGTCCGCGAGCTGGGCCCGCAGGTGCTCAGCGAGGGTGACCTGT
>PLIQ01000625.1 GCA_003140115.1 Actinomycetota bacterium
GGCTTGATCTCAGGATTAGGCGGCCTCTCCTAGGAGCGGCGAGCCTCGGTTTTCGCGGCGATGTCATCCAGGAAACCCAGGGCAGCCGCGGCGGTGGCGTGGCGCCAGGCCAGCAGGATCTCGTCGAAGCCGAGCACCAGGCCCTCGTGTCACATCGACCGGATCCCATCCGACAGTGCTATGACGGATCTCGACGAGGGGGTGCCCGGTGGACGAGGGTGACTGGCTGGTGGAGCGCTTCGAGGCGCACCGGCCGCGCCTGCACGCGGTGGCTCACCGGATGCTCGGCTCGGCCGCCGAGGCGGACGACGCCATGCAAGAGGCCTGGCTGCGGCTCAGCCGGTCCGGCGCCGAAGGCGTCGAGGGCGTCGAGAACATGGGCGGCTGGCTCACCACGATCGTGGCCCGGGTGTGCCTGGACCTGCTGCGCTCGCGTCGGTCGCGGCGTGAAGAGCCCATCGGCGAACACCTTCCCGAGCCGGTGAGCGACGCCGACCCCGAACACCAGGCGCTCATGGCTGACTCGGTCGGACTCGCGCTACTGGTGGTGCTCGACACCCTCACTCCGACCGAACGCCTGGCGTTCGTCCTGCACGACATGTTCGACGTCCCCTTCGACCAGATCGCGCCGGTCATCGAACGCTCCCCCGCCGCCGCCCGCCAGCTCGCCAGCCGCGCCCGGCGCCGGGTCCGGGCGGCCGGCCCGAACCCCGGCAGCGACCCGGCCCGCCAGCGGGAGGTGGTCACGGCCTTCCTGGCTGCCTCACGTGGCGGTGACTTCGCCGCCCTGGTGGCTCTGCTTGACCCCGACGTCGCCCTGCGCACCGACCCCGACGGCGTCCGGCTGGGCGCGCCCGAGGAGATCCTCGGCGCTCACGCCGTGGCCAGCGTCTTCATCGAATACGGTCACGGAGCGCGCCCGGCCCTGCTGGCCGGGCTCGCCGGGGCGGTCTGGGCTCCGGGCGGACGACTCCGGGTCGCCTACGTGTTTACCGTCACCGGCGGCGCGATCACCGCCATCGACCGGGTCGCCAATCCCGAACGGCTCCGGGACCTCGAGCCGGTCATCCCTGACGACTGAGCGCGGTCCGGTCGAAGTCGCCCTCGGAGGCCCCGGGGCCCGGTATGGCCGTCACCGCGCGCGCGTCCAGCGGCTGGCCGCAGTGCGAGCAGGTCGGCACGGCCGTCACGATGTGCCCGCAGCCGGCATGCCTGGTCTCCACCGGCGGCCCGCTGGGTGCCGCCCATCGGTCGCCCCACTGGCGCATCGCCGTTACCACGTGCCACAGGTCGCGCCCCTTGTCGGTGAGCCGGTACTCAGCGCGCGGCGGACGGTCCTGATAGGGAACGCGCTTGAGGATCCCGGCCTCGACCAGGTGGTTCAGCCGCTGGGTGAGGATGTTGCGGGAAATGCCCAGGCGCGCCTGGAAGTCATCGAAGCGGGTCACGCCGAGGAACGCGTCCCGGACGACGAGCAGGCTCCACCACTCGCCCACGACGTCGAGGCACTGCGCGACCGAGCAGGTGACGTCCTCGAAGCTGGTCCTTTGCACGAGCCCAGCATAGAGGGTTGCGTTATAGAACGCACTAACCCTAGAGTGAGTTCTGTGAAGAAACTTATGCGACGCCGCGAGGTCACCTGGGAGGACCCCATGGTCGGCGCCGCGCTGGCGCTCGACTTGAGCGGCCTGGACTACCTGCGGGCGATCGCAGACGGGCGCATCCCGCCGCCGCCGATCGCCGTCTTGCTCGGGATGGGCATCGTCGATGTCCAGCCAGGCCGGGTGGCGTTCTCGCTCGAGGTCGGCGAGCACCTGTACAACCCGATCGGATCGGTCCACGGCGGCGTGTTCTGCGTCCTGCTCGACTCGGCCATGGGCTGCGCCGCGCATTCCACCCTCGACCGCGGCCGGGTGTTTAGCACCCTTGAGCTGAAGGTGAACATGGTCAAGCCGCTGACCGTGAACACCCCCAGCGTGGTGGCGACCGGGCGGGTGATCAGCTCCGGCCGTCGGGTTATCACCGCGTCGGGCGAGATCACCGGGCCCGATGGCACGCTGTATGCGCATGGCACCACCACGTGCCTGGTCATCGAACCACACCAATCCCCGTCAGGAGGGAACGGCCATGGCCGCTGAGCAAGGCACGCTGACCACCCGTCCCGCGGTCACCCCGAGCCTCGAAGTCGCCTCGCTCGAGGGCGGCAGCGCCTTCCTGCGGGCGGCGGGCCTCGTCTTCGACGAGATCACCGCGACCCGGGTCACCGGGCACCTGGACCTGAACCAGGACCACCACACCCCGTGGGGCATCGTCCACGGCGGCGTCTACACGACCGCCGTCGAGAGCGCGGCCAGCGTCGGCGCCAGCACGGCGGTACGCGATCAGGGTCAGGTGGCGGTCGGGCTGACGAACACCACCCACTTCTTGCGTTCGGCCACCCAGGGACGGGTGAACCTCGAGGCCACCGCGCTCAGTCAGGGACGCACCCAGCAGTTGTGGCGCGTCGACATCACCGACGAATCGGGGCGGCTCATCGCCCACGGCGAGTTGCGGCTGCAAAACGTCGC
>PLIQ01000230.1 GCA_003140115.1 Actinomycetota bacterium
CCGTGTGCCATTGGCGACCTCGCACCGCAGCTCAACACTAGCGCAGATCACGAAAGCTGCTAAACTTGCTTAACCCGGCAATCGCCCTATCCCCGTCAGCACACAACCAAAGAAAGTTTATCACGAAATATGACGTCTCGCCAAGCCAATTCCGTCGCCGCGGGTCCTGCGGGTCCTTCCGATGCCGTCGGCGCCGAGCAAGCTTACGTCGATATGCTGTACCGCCTGCTGGATCAGGCGCGCGAGCGGACCGAGCGGGCGCTGGCCCGGACCCAGGGCAGCGGCACCGCGGGCGGCACCTTCCAGGCCCGGGTCGAGCGCGACGTCACCGCGGCCGAGCAGGGCAGGCGCCTGGCCCAGCTGAACGCGGTGGAACGCGGCCTGGTCTTCGGCCGCACCGACGGCCACCAGCCCGGCAACCCCGAAGACAGCGAACCGGTCAGGCTGTATATCGGCCGGATCGGCCTGCGCGACGACGAGCACGAGCCGCTCCTGATCGACTGGCGCGCGCCCGCCTCCCACCCGTTCTACGCAGCAACCCCCAAGGACCCGGCCGGCCTGATCCGCCGCCGCCACATCTACACCAGGGACCGCACCGTCACCGGGGTCGACGACGAGGTCTTCGACCTGGACCGGCTGTCCGAGCCGGACCGCCAGTCCTTGTCCGGCGAGGCCATGCTGATCGCCAGCATTACCGTGGGCCGCACCGGCCGGATGGCCGACGTGGTCGCCACCATCCAGACCGAGCAGGACCGGGTGATCCGCGCCGGCCTGCAGGGCGTCCTGGTTGTGCAGGGCGGCCCCGGCACCGGCAAGACGGTCGCGGCCCTGCACCGCGCCGCGTACCTGCTGTACACCCACCGGCGCACCCTCGAGCGCCGGGGGGTCCTGGTCATCGGGCCGAACGCCACCTTCCTGCGCTACATCAGCCAGGTCCTGCCGTCCCTGGGTGAGACCGACGTGGTGCTCACCTCGATGGCCGAGCTGTTCCCCGGCGTCTCCGCCGCGCCCGACGATGACCCGGCCGCCGCCATGATCAAGGGCGACCTGAAGATGGCGGCCGTGGTGCGCCGGGCGGTGCGAGACCGCCAGCGGGTCCCGCCCGGCGACCTGGAGGTCACCGCCGACCGCGTGCGGATGACCGTGCCCCGGGAGGCCGTCCTGCGCGCCCGCGACCGGGCCCGCGCGCTGCGCAAGCCGCACAACGTGGCCCGCAGGCTGTTCGTCACCGAGATGCTCGGCGCGCTTGCGGCGGCGGAGGCGGCCGCCCTGGGCCGCCCCCTCGACCCCGAGGACCTGCCCTACACTCGCGCCCGGCTGTGGGACGAGCCCCCGGTCCGCGCCGCGCTCGACGGCATGTGGCCGTTCCTGACCCCGCAACGGCTGGTCGCCGGGCTGCTGGCCGAGGAAGGCGTCCTCCGCTCCGCCGCCCCGGACCTTTCTTCGGCCGAACGAAGCGTGGTGCTCCGCCCCGGTGCCCCCGACGCGTGGACCGTGGCGGACGTTCCGCTGCTGGACGAAGCCGCCCAGCTGCTGGGTAACGACGACTCGGCGGCCAAGCGGCAGCGCCGGGCCGCCGAGCGGGAACGCCGGGCCGAGGAGCGCTACGCCCGGGAAGTGCTGGAGGTCACCGGCGTGGCCGAAACCGGCCTGGTGGACGCCGCCACCCTGGCGGAATGGAACCGCGACCCCGGCCAGCAGCTCACCACCGCCGAACGGGCCTGGACCGACCCCTCGTGGGCCTACGGCCACGTGATCGTGGACGAGGCCCAGGAGCTGTCCGCGATGGCCTGGCGAATGGTGATGCGGCGCATCCCCACCCGGTCGCTGACCGTAGTCGGTGACGTGGCCCAGCGGGGGAGCGCGGCCGGCGCCCGGTCCTGGGCGCAGATGCTCGACCCGTACGTCAAGGGCCGCTGGCACCAGGAATACCTCACCGTCAACTACCGGACCCCGTCCGAGATCATGGCCGTGGCCGCCGATGTGCTGGCCGCGGTCGCCCCCGATGAGCAGCCCCCCGAGTCGGTCCGCGCGGAGGGCGTCCTGCCGCGCGCGGTCCGCGGCCTGGACCGGGTCGCCTCGGTGGTCGCCGCCGAGCACGAGGAGATGGGCGCCGAGAGTGGGCAGGGCGGCCGGCTGGCCGTGATCGCGCCCACGGCCCGGATCGGCGAGCTGGCCCGGGCCGTCCCCGCGGCGGTGCCCGGCGACCGGCCCGAGGTGCTCGACTCGCCGGTCGCCCTGCTCACCGTGGGCCAGTCCAAGGGCCTGGAGTTCGACCGGGTGGTGCTGGTCGATCCGGCCGGGATCCTGGACGAGTCCCCGGCGGGCGGGCACGACCTGTACGTGGCGCTCACCCGCGCCACCCACCGCCTCACCGTTGTCTACGACGGCGACCTGCCCGCCGCCCTGAGTCGTNNGCCGGCTAGCGCGCTGACAGCGTCGGCGCGCTTTCCAGCACCTGCTGGACCTTGCGGACCACGCCGAAGGTGTTCATGAGCCAGTCCCAGCTCAGGCCGCCGGCGCCGATCCGCAGCTCGGTCTGCCCGCCCCGCGGGGTGATCGTGACCTGCGCCTTGACCAGCCGATTCTGGCCGGTGCCGACCACGATCATGTTCGGCTGGCCGTCATGCTCGGCCTGGTACATGGTCCGGCCGATGGCCTTACCGGGCAGCACGTTGTAGCCGTCCCCGAGCCCGTCGCGCAGCGCCGAGACCACCTCCTCCGGGGTCAGGTCGGCCCGCGGAACAGTAACGGTAGGCATTGCTGCTCTCCCTTCGTTTTTCATTCCCCAACGGAAGTATCTCGCCCGCCACCAACCCGCACACCACCGCGTACCCAGCCGCATCGAGCCCGCCGCTTCCTGACCGCTTAAGCTGCCATGGTGGAGACCGAGTCGGAGCAGGCGCTCGCCGGTCCCGCGGCGTCGCACGAGGTGCTGCGAGCCCTGGCCGCCCGCGCTCGCTCGGGCAGCCAGCCCGGAGCCCGGGATGACGGACTGCGGATCGCGCTGGTCATCGAGGGCGGCGGCATGCGCGGCATCCTGTCCGGCGGCATGGCCCTGGCCCTGGCCGAGCTGGGCCTGGTCCCGGCCTTCGACGCGATCTACGGCGCCTCAGCGGGCGCGATCACCGGTGCCTGGCTGCTGAGTCGGCCGGAGGGCCTGCGCGGCTGGACCGAGCCCGCCTACGTCCGGACCCTGATTCGTCGCACCGCGCCACTGCGCGGCCGCCCGGTGGTCGACATCCGCGGCCTGATCGAGGATTTCTACCAGACCACGTACCCCCTGGACTTCGCCGCCGTGCTGGCCAACCCGGTCGAGCTCCACCCGCTGGCCACCGACGCCGCCACCGGCCAGTCCACCGACCTGCACCCGTTGATAGGCAACCCCGCCGAGCTGCGCCTGGCCCTGCGGGCCAGCGCCGCCCTGCCCGTGCTAGCCGGCCCGCCCGTCGAGTTCGCCGACCGCCGCTTCTACGACGGAGGCGTATCGGAGTCCGTCCCCTACCGCACCGCCCTAGCCCAGGGCGCCACCCATCTCCTACTCCTCCGCTCCCGCCGCGCCCCGCACCCCCACCCCGACGCCCACCCCCCGTTCCTCTCGCCCGTATTGCCCCCCTCAGCCGCCGCGTCGCCCTCGCCCGCCGTGTCCCCCTCAGCCGCTGCGTCGCCCTCGCCCGCCGCGCCCCCCTCGCCCGCCGCGCCACCCTCGTCCCGCCCCCCACGCTCGGCCCGCCTGCTCGCCCGCACCGCCCTGCGCCGCGAGTCTCCCGCTCTGCGTGCCGCCTTCCTGGCCCGCGACTCGCGCCGAGCCGCCGACGACGAGCTCCTAGCCGAGTACGAATCCGCCTCAGCAGACACTTCCGTCGCAGCGACCCATCCCGCAGTGCTGTCCATCCGCCCCGCCGCCGACTCACCCGCGGTAAGCCGCCTAGCCACCGACGGCGCCCTGCTGCGCGCCGCCCTGGAAGCAGGCCACGCCGCCGCCCACAGTGCCCTCGACGCGTGCGCCCCGCCTCCCTGACCAGCCCCTGACACCACCGCTAGCACCCCACCACTCCCGTCACACACCACGCGCGACGCTCCCCGCCCGGACCATGATCGCGAAGGAATTTGTACCGCTAGCCGTACCAAATCCTTCATGATCATCGGAATGCCCGAATGGGGCTGCAGTCGCGACCACGAAACGCCCCCGGCTCGGCGAAACGCCTCCCGGGGCGAAGCCGCGGGTGCATCGCGCCCGTAACCGGGACGCGTCACACACGGCCAAAATGCCGTAAAGGGGTAAAAGCGTCACCATGGGAGGCGGCCGTAGGCGTCGGCGGGGCCGTCGGAGGACCAGACGTGGCCCCACAGGATGCCGCTGTGGCCGTCCGCCGGCAAGGTAGCGAGGTACACGGTGGCTTCCGCCCCCTCGGCCACCGAACGGAATCCGTTGTTGCGGTTGAGATCGGTCTTCGTGTACCCGGGGTTGGCCGCGTTGACCTTGATCGGCGTGTCCCGCAGTTCCTTGGCGTACATCGCGGTGATCATGTTGAGCGCGGCCTTGGAGGACGGGTAGGCCAGGCTGGCCGGCATCTGGGCCAGCGGGCTCGCCGGNNCGCAGCAACGGCAGCATCGCGTTCGTCACCCTGATCACGCCGAACACGTTGACCTCGTAGACCTCGCGCATCGCGTCCAGGTCGGTCTGGCTCGCCGGAGTGCCCCGGGCGATGCCCGCGTTGTTGACCAGGATGTCCAGCTGGCCGTACTCCCGCTCGATCCAGTCGGCGGCCTCCCGGACCGACCCGTCAACAGTGACGTCGAGCGGGACGAACCGGGCGTCGACGCCCGCCAATCGCAGCTCGCGCTCGGCCGCCCGGCCGCGCTCCTCGTCTCGCGCCCCGACCAGCACCGTGAAGCCGCGCGTCCCGAACTGCCGGGCAGTCTCCAGCCCGATTCCCTTGTTGGCCCCAGTGATCAGGGCGATCGTCGTCATAGCCCCGACGTTAAGGGCGGCGCCGAGCACACGGGAGAGACCCGCCGAGCCTGGGATCAGCGGTACCACCCTCAGCAGGTCCGCACACGCGAAGACACGCGCGAAGATAGGAGACATGAACGCGACCAACCGCGCTGAGCTGGCGGCGTTCCTGCGCGGCCGGCGGGCCCGGCTGAGCCCGCGCCAGGTCGGCCTGCCCGGGGCCGGGTCGCCGGGACACCGCCGGACGCCGGGGCTGCGCCGCCAGGAGGTGGCCCAGCTGGCCGGCATGTCGGTCGACTACTACATCCGGCTCGAGCAGGGCCGCGGCCCGCACCCGTCGCGGCAGGTACTGTCCGCGCTGGCCCGGGCGCTGATGCTCACCGCCGACGAGCGTGACTACCTGTTCCGGGTGGCGGGGGAGTCCCCGCCGCCGGTGGCCGGGCCGAGCCGGGAGATCACGCCGGGCATCAGGCACCTGCTCGACACCATGCCGGATACCCCGGCCTACGTGGTCGACGCGGCCTACAACGTGCTGGCCTGGAACCGCCTCGCGATCCACTTCATCGGCGACCTGGCCTCCCACGAGGACCGGAACATGATCCGCTGGACGTTCCGCCGGGAGCCGACGGACGTGGTCTGGACCGATGAGCACTTCCTCAGGTTCACCCGGGCCACGGTCGCCGACCTGCGCGCGTCCTACGCCCGCTACCCGGGGGACGTCGCCATCGAGAGCCTGGTCACCGAGATGCTCGCGCTCTCACCGCCGTTCGCGGACATGTGGGCCGAGCACGAGGTGGAGGTGCGCGGGCCGATGCTCAAGTACGTCAGCCACCCGCAGGGCGGGCCGCTGGAGTTCGAGTGCCAAGTCCTGCACATCGCCGAGACCGGCCAGCGCCTGATCGCCTACTGCGCCGCCCCTGGCTCGGCCACCGAGGCGGCGTTCCGTGAACTCGCCGCGCGCAGCGCGCTGCCCGCCTAGGTCAGATACCAGCCCCAGGCAGGACGGGCGGCACGGAGTTCCAGGCTCGCCATGTTTCTAATACACCTCGCATCGCCAAAAGGTTGACCGGGCGGGAGAGCCACGGGCCGTTCGGCCTGGAAAAACGGCTGGCCGGGGAACGGCCGGGCAGATATCACCCGGCCCTAGCGTTAATAAAATGAAATCCCGCGTCACGCGTGGCATATTCGGGGGACGAGCAACGGAGGGCGATGAGCACGGTCTTTAACGAACAGCCGGATGCATCAGATCTGCACGGGGACATGGACCTGGAAGAGCGGCACGCGCTACGGCGGGTGGCGGGGCTCTCCACCGAGCTGCAGGACGTCAGCGAGGTCGAATACCGCGCGCTGCGGCTCGAACGGGTGGTGCTGATCGGGGTGTGGACCGAAGGCAGCTTGGCCAGCGCCGAGAACTCGCTGCGCGAGCTGAGCCGGCTGGCCGAGACCGCGGGGTCCGAGGTGCTCGACGGCCTGATCCAGCGGCGCAGCCACGTCGACGCNNGAGCTGGCCGACGTGGTGGTCGCGGTGGGCGCCGACACGGTGATCTGCGACGGCGAGCTCACCCCGAGCCAGCTCCGGCGGCTGGAAGGCGTGGTACACGTCAAGGTCATCGACCGGACCGCGCTGATCCTGGACATCTTCGCCCAGCACGCCCGCAGCCGCGAGGGCAAGGCCCAGGTCGAGCTGGCCCAGCTGCAGTACATGCTGCCCCGGCTGCGCGGCTGGGGCGAGTCGCTGTCCCGGCAGGGCGGCGGCCGGGTGGCCGGCGGCGGCGGGATCGGGACCCGCGGCCCGGGCGAGACCAAGCTGGAAACCGACCGTCGGCGGCTGCGCGCCCGGATCGGGCGGCTGCAGCGGGACATCTCCGGCTTCTCGACCGGGCGGAAGGTCCAGCGTGGCCGCCGGACCCGTCGTGACGTGCCGTCCGTGGTGATCGCCGGGTACACCAACGCGGGCAAGTCGAGCCTGCTCAACGCGCTCACCGGGGCCGGGGTTCTGGTCGAGGACTCGCTGTTCGCCACCCTGGACCCCGCGGTGCGGCGAGCGCTGACGCCGTCCGGGCGCGCCTTCACGCTCACCGACACGGTCGGGTTCGTCCGACACCTGCCGCACCAGCTGGTGGAGGCGTTCCGCTCGACGCTTGAGGAGAGCGCCGAGGCGGACCTCATCGTGCACGTGGTGGACGGCTCGGACCCCGAGCCGGAAGCGCAGATCGCCGCGGTCCGCGGCGTACTGGCTGAGATCGGCGCGGCGCACGTGCCCGAGCTCGTCGTGGTCAACAAGATCGACACCGCCGACCCGGTCGTGCTGCAGGCGCTGCGGGCCCGCGAGCCGGGCAGCATCAGCGTCTCGGCCAAGACCGGTGCCGGCCTGGCCGCTCTGCGGGACGCCATCGAGGCCGCGCTGCCGCGACTGGATACCCACGTCCGGGTGATAGTGCCGTACGGCCGCGGCGACCTGGTGGCCCGCGCCCACGCCGACGGCGAGGTGCTGAACACCGACCACGTGGCGAACGGCACGCTGCTGGAGGCACGGGTCCCGCCAGGTCTGGCCGCGCAGCTGGAAGCGGCCGCCCTGGACCCGCTGACCCCGGTGGCGCCGTAGAAACCCGCAGCGACGATTGTGTCCGGACCGCAGCGTGAGAGTGGTCACGTTGGGCAGGCTTTTTCTCGCCGGCTAAGGCGCCCGAACCCGTGAGCCGATAAAGTTCCGCATTTCCCCGAAGGGCTTGTCTGTGGTGGTTGCGGTGCAATACGGTATCTGGATCGATACGTTGGTGACCGTACCCGCACGGCGCCGACCCTGACTGTGCGGTGCGCAAGCTCAGCTCGTCCAGCGCCCGCCGGCCACCCAGCGGGCGCGAGGCATGGCAGGTGACCGCTCATGGCACGTGAGCTCACCGGTCCCCGGGGGGATCGCCGGTGACTGTACGCCTGCTGACCAACATCGGCCGCCTGTGGACCGGATCCGAGATCCTCAGCAACGCCGCCGTGGTGACCAGCGGCGACCGGATCGCCTGGGTCGGGCCGTCCGCCGAGCTGCCGCAGCGTATTCCCGGGGTCATCGATGACATCGTGGACGTGGACCACGTGGAGAACCTGGGCGGCGGCCTGGTCACGCCCGGCCTGATCGACGCCCATACCCACCCGGTGTACGCGGGCAACCGCTGGGCCGAGCTGGCCATGCGGTCCAACGGCTCGTCGATGGCGGAGATCAACTCGGCCGGCGGCGGCGTGTCGTCCACCGTGACCGTCACCCGGGGCACCGACCCGTGGACCTTGTGTAGCGGGGTGCGGGAGCGGATGGGCCGGTGGCTGCGGTCCGGGACCACCACCATCGAGGCCAAGACCGGCTACCACCTGACCCGGGACGGCGAGCTGGCCGACGTCCGCATGCTGCGCGGCCTGGAGGGCGAGCCAGGCATGCCGCGGGTGCACATCACATTCCTGGCCGCGCACGCGGTCCCGCCCGAGTACTTCGGCCGCCGCGCCGACTACATCGACGCGGTGAGCTCCTGGTGCGCGGACGCCTCGGCGGTCGGCGCCGACAGCGTCGACGTGTACTGCGAGAAGGACAGCTTCTCCGAGGACGAGGCGCGCTGGATCCTCAGCGCGGGCCGCAGGTCGGGCCTGCTGCCCCGGATCCACGCCTGCGGGGATTCGCGCACCGGCGCCGCCCTGCTGGCCGCCGAGCTCGGCTGCGCGTCGGCCGACATGCTGCACGAGGCCAACGAGGACGACGTGGCCGCGTTGGCGCGGGCGGGCGTGGCCGCGGTGCTGTGCCCGGGTGCTGCCCTGCAGGGCAGCACCCGGCCCCCGGTCCGGTCGCTGCTGGACAAGGGCGTCACCGTCGCGCTGGGCTCGGATCACACCCCGGGCCGCAACGGCATCACCTCGATGGCGCTGGTCGTCTCGCTGGCCGTGTCCTACCTCGGCATGAGCGTCGAGGAGGCGCTGCGGGCCGCGACGATCGGCAGCGCGTACGCGCTGCGCGCCACCGACCGGGGCGCGATGGTGCGAGGCAGGTTCGCCGACATGGTGCTGTGGGACGCCGATCACGAGGGCGCGTTCCTGTGGTCGTTCGGCCTGGCGCCGCGTCGCGTCTGGCTGGGCGGCGAGCCGGTCACGGCGTAACCGCCGATTCGGCACCGCCGCCACTGGCGTGGCATGCTGCGGTCATGGCTGCGCGCACCACGGCACCCGCTATGACCGCTCCCGTCACCATCGTGGTCGGCGAGGAGGAGTTCCTCATCGACCGCGCCGTCCGGGACCTGATCGCCGCCCGCCAGGACGCGGGGCAGGCGGGGGACATTCACGACCTGGATGTGGCGGCGCTCGGGCCCGGCGAGCTGGACTTGCTTACCTCACCGTCGTTGTTCGGCGGCGGCAGCGTGGTCGTGATCCGGGCCGCGCAGAACGCGGCCAAGGAGGTCGCCGCGGAGCTGGCCCGGTACGCGGCCAGCCCGGCGCCCGATGTGTCGCTGATCATGACCCACGCGGGCGGGGCCAAGGGCAAGGATCTGCTGGCCGGGGTGAGGGCCGCGGGAGCGCAGGTCATCGAGTGCCCGAAGGTGACCAGGTTCGCCGAGCGGCTGGATTTCGTGCGCAGCGAGTTCCGGCGGGCGGGCCAGCGGGCCGACGATGCGGCCGCCCGCGCCCTGCTCGACGCGGTCGGCTCGGACCTGCGCGAGCTCGCCGCCGCCTGTGAGCAGCTCGCGGCCGACAGCGGCGGCCAGGTGGACGAGGCCGTGGTGGCCACCTACTACCGGGGCCGGGCCGAGGCGACCGGGTTCACGGTGGCCGACCACGCGGTGGAGGGACACCTGGCCCGGGCCCTGGAGCAGCTGCGCTGGGCCCTGGACACCGGCGTCTCGCCCGTGCTGATCTGCAGCGCCCTCGCGCAAGGGGTCCGGTTGCTCGGCCGGGTCGGATCCGCGCCCCGGAACCTGAACGCCGCGGCCCTGGCGGCCGAGGTCGGTGCCCCGCCGTGGAAGATCGACCGGGTGCGGCAGCAACTGCGCGGCTGGCCGCAGGCCGGCGTGGCCCGCGCACTGCACGCCGTGGCCGAGGCCGACGCGCAGGTCAAGGGCGAGACGAGCAGCGCGGACTACGCGCTGGAACGAGCCGTGCGCCGGATCGTCGCGGCCCGGGCCGGCTCCGCCGACGTC
>PLIQ01000448.1:0-5289 GCA_003140115.1 Actinomycetota bacterium
CGGGCGCTTCGGCGGCTTCAGCGGCCCGGAGGGATTCCGCCGGGCCGCCGCGGCCTTGAAATTCCTGCTGAACGAAGCGTCGATCTCCTGGCAGTGACTCCTGGCCCGCTCCTCGTGATCAGACCGTGCCGGTCAGGCCCCAGCGCCGCCTGATGGCCCGATCGCCCAGGCCGAACAGCATATCGACGATAATGCCCAGGATCAGGATCACGATGATGATCGCGGTGGCGCCCTGCATGTCGGCCTGGTCCTGGTCGTTCGACAGCAGCACGCCCAGGGACGGCTGGCCCGCGATGGCGACCAGTAGCTCGCCGGCCACCAGGCTCCGCCAGGCGAACGCCCAGCCCTGCTTCAGCCCGGCCACGAACGCCGGCAGCGAGGCCGGCAGGATCAGGTGCCGGTATAGGGAGAGCCTGCGCAAGCCCATCATCTTGCCGGCTCGCAGCAGGAGCGGCGGGGTGTAGTCCACGCCTGCGATCAGGCCGTTGGCGACCGACGGGGCCGCGCCCAGCACGATGACGAACAGGATGGTGGTGGTGCTGATACCGAACAGGATGATCGCGAACGGGAACCAGGCGATCGACGGCATCGTCTGCAGCCCGGTGATCAAGGAGCCGACCGCCGCCCGCAGCGGCCCGATCCGCGAGACCAGGGCGCCGACGAGGCCACCGATCACCACCGCCAGCGCAAACCCGATGACGGCGCGCTCGGAGGTGATGGCGATGGCGTGCCACAGCAGCCCCGTCCGCAGCTGACCCCACAGGTCCGAAAGGGTCCCGCCTGGCCCGGGAAAGATCAGCTTCTTCCAGCCGCTGACGTGGATCAGCTCCCAGATGGCCAGCACGATGGCGATCGCGAGCACCTTGGGCCACAGGGCCGTCCAGGCGCGGACAGCCAGGCGGCGCCCGCGCTGATCGTCCGGCATCTCTACTTCCTGGGCCTCGAGCCAGGCCAGCTTCTCCGCGTAGGCCGGCACCGACCCCCGTCCCTCATTGAGTGCCATGGCTCATCTCCTCCCGTAGCCGGTCGGTGATCCTCCCGGCCAGTTCGGCGACCGGCGCCGAGTCGATCCGCCGGGGATGCTCGATCGGCACGGCGAACTCGTCGATCACCCGGCCGGGCCGGCTGCTCAGCACCACCACCCGGTCACCGAGCCGGACCGCCTCCCGCACGTTGTGGGTCACGAACATGATCGTCAGCCGCCGCCCCGCGCAGACCCGGTCGAGCTCGTCGTGCAGCAGGTCCCTGGTCATCGCGTCCAGCGCGCCGAACGGCTCATCCATCAGCAGCACGTCGGCGTCCTGGGCCAGCGCGCGAGCCAGCGCCACCCGCTGCCGCATGCCGCCGGACAGTTCGTGCGGCCGCTTTGCGCCGAATCCGCCCAGACGCACCGTGTCCAGCAACTCCGCGGTCCGCTGACGGCGCTCGACCCGCCCCAGGCCGCGGGCCCGCAAGGCGAGATCTATGTTGCCAGCGGCCGTGAGCCACGGGAACAGTGCCGGCTCCTGGAACATCAGCGCCACCCGGCCGGACACCGACACTTCCCCGGAGGTCGGCTGGTCCAGGCCTGCGACCAGGTTGAGCAGCGTGGACTTGCCGCAGCCCGACGCCCCGATCAGGCAGGTGAACTCCCCCGGCGGCACCTCGAGCGAGATCTGGTCCAGCGCCCGGACGGCCGAACCGCCGCGCCCGAACACCTTGGACACGCTCGCCAGCCGGACGGACCCGACGGCTCCCGTTACTCTCTCGACGGCCGACCGCTGGCCGGTGATCGTGAGGGAACTCCCCTGCCTGGCCATGCAACCACCTTCCTACGAACTGATCTGAGGCTGCCCGGCCGCAGCCAGCGCCTGGTTGAGCGGCCCGAGGTCGAAGATGCCGCTCAGGTTGACCGGCTTGAGCAGGCCGAGCGAGACGGCCTGCGACGCGTCGCTGGTCAGCGAGGACTCGTCGGGGTCATTGGTGAAGGTGATCTCCTTGAACGCGGCCGCCACCAGGCTCGACTTGAGCGGCTTGTCGGTATAGGAGGCAAGTTCGGCGTTCGCGTCCGCCTGAGCCGCCGTCGGGTTGGAATTGATGAACTGGTTGGCCTGAATCTGGGCCTTGATCAGGTCCGCGACGACCGCCGGGTGGGCGGACAGGAAGCTCTGGGTCACGACCAGCACGGTGGTGACGCCGGGCTCGGTATACAGCACCGTGCCGCCGTCAGCGACCATCTCGATGTCGTAGGGCGCGGGCTCGGAGCCGCCGGCGATCTGCCCGGACTTGAACTCCAGGACGGCGGCGGAGTTGGGCGTCGTCGGCTTGATAAAGGCGTCTCCCCCGCCGGTGGCGGTCGTCGCGATCCCGTTCTGCTTCAGCCAGTAGCGCAGCGCGACGTCCTGCGTATTACCGAGCGACGGCGTGGCCAGCGTCTTGCCCTTGAGCTGGGCGGCCGACGTGATCCCCTTCGCGACCACCACCGACGCGCCGCCGTCCGCGGCGCCGGAGACGATCTTGATGGCGGTACCGCCGGACTTCTGCCAAGCATTGATGGCCGGGTTCGGCCCGACGTAGGCAGCGTCGAGCTGGCCGGCCAGCAGAGCTGTCGTCTCTTCCGTCCCGGTGCTGAAGGCGGTCGGCTGCACGGTCCCGGCCGAGCCGAGGGCCTTGCTGAAATAACCCTCCTTCAGCGCGACAAGCGCCGATGCGTGCGTGATGTTCTCGAGAAAGCCCAGCCGGACGGTCACAGGTGCCGCTGCAGCGCTGGCGGTGCTACCGGTGGGATCCGTCGTACTAGAGGACGTCGAAGATGACGACGAAGAGGAGCAGCCCGCCGCCAGCAGCAGGGCGGCGCCGATCATCGCGGCGGTCGTGACACGTCGCATTAGCTCTCCTAAATTCTAATCTCTATCGTTTATATAGGGAAACACGCTCGGTTCACTATACATAGGGCCGGCAAGATAGGGAATCGGTCCAGACCTCGCCGCCCCGAAGCCGTCGCGAGATAATCCCCATGGCCCGTGTGCCGCCGGCCCGGGAGGTGGCGTTAGTTGCCCTCGTCGCTGGAGTCTTGGAGCGTGACACCCGTCACAACGGGGTACTTGGCCAGGCACTCCTGCAGCAGCGCCACGTCCGCGTCGCTCGCCTTGTTGATCTGGTAGATGACCTGCTCGAGGGCATAGGGCGAGTTCATGTCGGACGGCAGGGGCTGCGGGGTCACGTTCGGCGTCTTCGCGCAGCCCGTGCGCACAGCCATCCGCTGGGCCACCGTCGCGCTGTCGGTGAAGGTCACGACCGCTTGCCGCTGACCGAGCGCCGCGTCGAACTGGGAGCAGCCCGCCAGAGCCGTCGCGGCGGCGATCATCGTCCCGGCGATGAGCAGGCGACGGGTCCGGGGCCGCGGCCAACTGCCTACTACATCGGGTAGTACCCGCATGATGCCAGCCTACGGGTAACCGGTGCCTAGTACGGTAGCGGCAGGACCACCAGACAGTAAGAAGATGAATGCCCTCCGCCCTTCACATCCTGATCGTCAACTCCCGCAACGTCCATCAGCCGGTGTTCGTGGTCGGCGCCCCGCATTCGGGAGCGGACCTCATCGGCCGCGCGCTGAAGACGTCGGCGAGCTTTCACGTCACGATGGGCCAGCCCAGCGTGCTGCGAGTGGTCTACGCCTTCGCCCGGCGCCCGTCCATGTACCAGGGCCGGACGCAGGCCGCCGCGACGGTTATCAGGGATGCCTTCGCGCAGGGCTGGCAGGTCACCCCGCACAGCTGCCTGGAATGCAGTCGCGAGTGCCGGGCGGCCGCCGGGCTCGCCGCCGATGCCGTGGGACCGTGCGTAGAACTGCGGGGCCTGGAGCGGTTCGGGGACGCGAGCCCGGACCTTATCTACTGCGCGGAGGCCCTCACCTACGCGTTTTCCGACGCGCGGATCGTGCAGGTCATCAGGGACGGCCACGACGTGGTGACCAGCATGCTCGCCGATCCCGTCGTCATGTCCTGGTTCCGGCCGAGCTTCGTGAACGTGGACACCGAGTTCCCCAACCCGTTCTTCGGTATCGAAAGCGAGGAGGACCGGGATCTGTGGTCCACGTTGTCACCCGCGGCCCGGTGCGCGCTACGCTGGCGATGGTGCGTCCGCCTGGCCGCGGGGCTGCACCACAGCCTGCCGGCCGGCCAGCTGAAGACGATCAGGTATGAGGACCTGCTGAGTAAGCCCGACGAGGCCCTAGCCGAGCTCTCTCGCTTCACCGGTACCACGGTGCCGGCGGCCGAGATCCGCGACGTGGCCCGCACGGCCCGGCAGCGCGGCCGTTCCCGCCGACCAGCGGGGTCCTCGCTCAGCATCCAGGACGCCGCCCAGATAGACAAGCTGGCCGGCGAGGAACTCCGCCGGCTCGGCTACAGCCTCCTGAGCTGACCGTCCCCCATCGGCCGGAAACCATTTCACCTGCGACCAGATGACTGGTTAAGGTTCAGTGACACGCTCCAGGTACCGGTACCGACTCACATCAGTTTTGGAGCAGATCATGGTACGGGGCTTGACGGGGTGGGCCCTGGCGGTACGGGAAACTCCGCGCGCCTGCTGGCGGCGGCTGCCCGGCTCGCCGCGGCTACGGGGAGCACCTGGAGGACTCCGCGGTGCTGGACCAGCTGGCCGCGGCGAGCGGCGAGCTGTCCACGTCGGGACCCGCCGATGCCCCGATGGCCCTGGCCAGNNTGCTGTTCTTCGTCGGCTGGTCGCTGCTCCGGCCGCCGTTGCGCCGCCTGCTGGCCGAGCGGGCCCTGCTGGTCCGGCGGGCCACGCCGGAGCTGCGGCACAGCTGGTACTACCTGGGTTGCTCTTACCGGCCGGCGTTCGCCAAGGAGGTCCGGATCTTCGGGCTGGGCCGCTGGCTGCTGAGCCGACACCGCGACAAGTGGCTGACGGGCATGGACCCGCCCTGGCGGCAGCTGCGGCACTTCCGGAACCGGGCCCTGCTCTTCGGCCTGGTCGTCGGCGCGATGTATGCGGCCGGGGCGGGCCTGCTCGCGCTTGCGGCGTGGCATCGCGACATCACCCTGACGACGCTCGCGGTCATGCTGCCGATGCTGGCCGCCACGATGCAGGTGGGCGGGGTGAGCANNCGGCGACCGAGACCGGCGCGGATAGCGCCGCGGGCCCGCCAGCCCGGACCATCCGCTTCGAGTCGGTCGCCTACCGCTACCCGAGCGGCGGCGCGCCGGTGTACGAGGGCCTAGATCTGGAGCTGACCGCCGGCCGGTCGCTGGCCCTGGTGGGATCCAACGGCGCGGGCAAGACCAC
>PLIQ01000448.1:5310-8288 GCA_003140115.1 Actinomycetota bacterium
CTGACCGCCGACGGCCTTGGCGAGGAGTTCGACGAGGCCGCGCTGACCCGGGCCGCGGCCGCGGCCGGCGCGCTGGACTTCGTGCGCGCCCTGCCGCGCGGCTGGGACACCATCTGCGCCCCCGGGTACCGCGACGGTACCGACCTGTCCGGCGGCCAGTGGCAGCGGATCGCCCTGGCCCGCGCGCTCTACGCGGCCGCCCGCGGCGCCCGGGTGCTGGTCCTCGACGAGCCGACGGCCCAGCTGGACATCCGGGCCGAGGCCGCCTTCTACAACCAGTTCCTCGAGGTCACCTCCGGCCTGACCACGATCGTCATCTCACACCGGTTCGCGACCGTCCGCCGCGCCGACCGGATCGCGGTGCTCGACCAGGGCCGCATCACCGAGCTCGGCAGCCATGACGAGCTGGTCGCGGCGGGCGGCAGCTACGCGGAGATGTTCGCGATGCAGGCCGCCCGCTTCGCCGAGGCGGCCCCCCAGGGAGGTGCCGGATGATGGCGCGGCTGGTCCGTCAGCTACGCCGGCTGGACCTGTTGTTCGGCACGGCCTGGCGGGCGGCCCCGCTGCTGGCCACCGAGTGCGTGCTGGCCGCGCTCGGCTCGTCGGTGTTCATGCTGGCCTTCCCGCTCGGTTTGCGCGCCGTCGTGGACGGGGCCCTGGGTCATCAGCCTGGCCGGATCGTGACCGGCCTGGTCATCACGGCCGTCGCCTTCCCTTGCGGCTGGGTCCTGCAGCTGATCGGCGCTGCCCTCAACGCCAAGCTGACCGACCTGGCCAACCTGAGCCTGGGCCTGCGGATCGGCAACCTGACCTGCGAGGCGCCGTTCCTCGAGCACTACGAGCGGCCCGACTACCTGACGGAGATCGACGCGCTGCGCGAACGCCGCCGAACCCTGGCCGGCGCGCCGGCGCAGACCCTGGGCATGATCCGCTCGGGAATCCAGTTCGTCGGCGCGGCCGTGCTGCTCGCCCTGGTCTGGCCGCCGCTGATCGTGGTCCCGCTGCTGGCCATCGCGCCGGCCGTGGCCGACCGGAAGGCGGCCACGGTGGAGAAGCGCTCCGACGACGACCTGGCCGACCGCAGGCGGTTGCTGGACGACCTGTTCTCGCTGGCCTCGACGGCCGCGCCAGCCCGGGAGCTGCGCACCTTCGGGGTGACCGACGGTCTGCTGGCCCGGCACGCCCGGCTCGGCGACGAGGTCAACCGGAGGGCACTGCGGGCCGCGCACGTCGCGGCCTTGTGGGAAGCGGCCGGGTGGATCCTCTACGCGGCCGGATTCGGCGCCGCGATCGTCGCCCTGGTCCTGCGGGCCGCGCACGGGCACGCCTCCCCCGGCGCGGTGGTCGAGGTGGTCAGCCTGCTCCGCCGCGCCCAGAGGCAGGTCACCGGGGCCAGTACCAGCGCCGGTTCGTTCGCCATCGCGGCTACCACCGCCGACCGGCTGCTGTGGCTCGAGGACTACGTGGCGGGCTTCCGGCAGGGAGCGGGCCGGGCCCCGCCGGCCGACCTGACCGACGGCGTCCGCCTGGAGCACGTCGGCTTCACCTATCCGGGCCAGGACTCGGCGGTACTCACCGACGTATGCCTCACGCTGGAGGCCGGCTCCACGGTGGCCGTGGTGGGCGAGAACGGCGCGGGCAAGTCGACCCTGATCAAGCTGCTGACTGGCATGTACCGCCCGACCGAAGGCCAGATCACGGTCGACGGACGGGATCTGGCCGACATCAGCCCCGCTCGCTGGCGCGAGGCCACGACCGGAGCTTTCCAGGACTTCGTACAGTTCGCCATGTCGCTCGGCGACGGGGTGGGCGCCGGCGACCTGCCTCGCATCGATGACCGCGAGGCCGTACTGAGCGCCATCGGCCGGGCCGGCGCGGGCGATCTGGTAGACGGCAACGACGGCCACGCCGGAGCGCTGGGGCTGGACACCCTGCTCGGCCCCTACATCGGCGGGCGGGCGCTGTCCGGCGGCCAGTGGCAGCGGCTGGCCCTGGCCCGCGGCCTGATGCGGGAGCAGCCGCTGCTCGTGGTGCTCGACGAGCCCACCGCCAGCCTGGACGCCCCGAGCGAGACCGCCCTGTTCGCCAGCTACCGGGAGGCGGCCCACAGCAAGAGGGACGGGGCGGCGGGAGGCGGGGGGACGATCACCGTATTGGTCTCACACCGGTTCGGTACCGTACACATGGCCGACCAGATCATCGTGATGGACGGCGGGCGGGTCGCGGAGTCCGGCGACCACCAGGCGCTGATGGACCGGGGCGGCATCTACGCCGAGCTGTTCAACCTGCAGGCCGACGGCTACCGGCCCTGAGCATCCCTAGACGGCCTGGCCGGCGAACTGGGTGTGGTACAGGTCGGCGTACAGGCCTCCGGCCGCGAGTAGCTCGGCGTGGGTACCGTGCTGGATGATCCGGCCCCCGTCGACGACCAGGATCTGGTCGGCTTCCCGGATGGTGGACAGCCGGTGCGCGATCACCAGCGAGGTCCGGCCGGACAGCGCGCTCTTCAGCGCGCGCTGCACGGCGACCTCCGACTCGGAGTCCAGGTGCGCCGTCGCCTCGTCCAGCACGACCACGGACGGGGCCTTCAGCAGCAGCCTGGCCAGGGCCACGCGCTGCTTCTCACCGCCGGACAGGCGGTACCCCCGGTCCCCCACCACCGTGTCCAGGCCGTCGGGCAGCGAGGAGATCAGGTCCCAGATCTGCGCCGCCTCGCAGGCCTCGATGAGCTCCAGTTCGGTCGCCGAGGGCCGTGCATACAGCAGGTTGGCCCGGATCGTGTCGTGGAACAGGTGCGCGTCCTGGGTGACCACTCCCACCACGTCGTGCAGCGACTCCAGCGTGACGTCCTTGATGTCGTGGCCGCCGATTCGCACCGCGCCCTCGTTCGGGTCGTACAGCCTCGCCGCCAAGGCGGTGATCGTGGTCTTGCCGGCGCCCGACGGGCCGACCAAGGCGGTCAGCTGCCCGGACCGCGC
>PLIQ01000633.1 GCA_003140115.1 Actinomycetota bacterium
CCCTTCGGGGCGGCCAGCGCCTCACGGAACCAGGCGTGCCGGTTCGAGGTGTGATTCGGCACGATGTCGACGATGACCTTGATCCCGCATCCGTGCAGGCCGGCGGTCATCTCGTCGAAATCGGCCAGCGTGCCCAGCTGCGGGTCCACATCGCGGTAGTCGTCCACGTCGTAGCCGCCGTCGGCCAGGCCAGAGGGGTAGAACGGGCTGAGCCAGACCGCGTCGATGCCCAGAGAGGCCAGGTACGGGACCCGGGACAGGACTCCCCTGAGGTCGCCTAGGCCGTCGCCGTCAGAGTCGGCGAAGCTGCGCGGGTAGATCTGGTAAACCACCGCCCGCCGCCACCAGTCGGTGCTGGTAGCGGCAGGGCGCGGTGACATCTCCATTGCGGCGTGTCTCCACGTTCTGGGTGGGCGGGGCTTCCCCCGGGTTGTTCCTCGAGCTACTTGATCGAGCCGCGCATGATGCCGCTGACCACCCAGCGCTGGGCGAGGAGGAAAACGACCAGGGTCGGGAGCAGGGCCATGAGATACGACGCGAAGGCCACGTTGATGTTCGTGGTGAACTGGTCCTGGAACAGGTACTGGACGACCGGGAGGGTCTGCCACTTCGGGTTCGCGGTGATCAGCTGCGGCATCATGAAGTCGTTCCAGGACTGCAGGAAGGCGAAGATGCCCACGGTGGCGCTGATCGGCGCCAGCAGCGGCAGCACGATCTTGCGGAACGTCAGCCAGGTGGTGCAGCCGTCCAGCCGCGCGCTCTCCTCCAGTTCGAGCGGAATTCCCCGGATGAAGGCCGAGAAGAGCAGCACGTTGAAGGCGAGGTTGAACATGATGTGTAGGATCGCGACGCCGAACGGATTATCCAGGCCGATCGCGGCCATGAGCTTGACCTGAGGCAGCGCGACGACTGGGAACGGAATGAACAGGGCGATCATCAGGTAGCCGAACGTCGCGCGGAACTGCCAGTGGCCCCAGTTACGCACGATCGCCCACGCCGCCAGCGCACTCACGATGATTTCCCCGGCCACGGCGAGCAGCGTGATCAGCAGGCTCATCGAGGCTGCGAGCGGAGTATCGGTCAGGTCCCAGGCGGCCCGGAAGTTCCCCCACTGAATCGGCCAGGGGAAATTGAAGCCGGTGCCCGTGCCGGTCTGGGCCGGCGACTTCAGCGCCATGGCAATGGCGAAGTACAGCGGGAGGATGATGATCAGGGAGACGATCGCGATGATGATCGTCAGGCCCCAGTTGACCCGGCCGCCCTCGGGTACCGGGCGGGTCCGGCGGGTCTGGATCCGCGGTGCGGCGACGACTGGGGTGGTGCTTACCTCGGTAGCCACTACAGACCCCCTCCTCGACGCCGGATGACGCTTAGCTGGAAGACCGCGAAGAGCAACGTGATCAGGAAGAAGATGACCGCGTTGGCCATCTGGTAGGCGTAGTCGCCGTTGAAGAAGCCGCTGAAGATGGTTTGCGCCACGCTGGTGGTGGCGGTGCCCGGGCCGCCGCCGGTCAGGCCGACCACGATGTCGTACACGTTGAGGAAGTTCTTGAAGCTCAGGATGGTGTTGATGACGAGGAAGGAGAAAAGCAGCGGGAAGGTCATTTTCCGGAACTGCTTCCACGCGCTCGCCCCGTCGATCGAGGCTGCTTCGTACACTTCCGTCGGGATGCCGGTCAGCCCGGCGAGGAAGATGATGATCGCGCCCGGGATGGCCACCCAGGACGCGACGAAGACGACGCCGAGCCAGGCGAGGTGCTGGTTGGCCAGGATGTTGCTCTCCAGCGGGGCGAAATGGATCACCCCCGCGATGACCGGGACCGACGTGGAGATGATGAAGGTGAAAATGTAGGAGACGATCAGGCCGGACAGGACCATGGGCATGAAGAAAACCGTGCGCAGCCCGGTCCGCCATTTGATCTTGGCGTTCAGCGCGATCGCCAGAGCCAGCGCGACCGCGTTGGTGACGATGCACGCTACGACCGCGAAGAGCAGGGTGAACCCGTAGGAGTCCCGGATGGTCGGGTCGCTGAACGCTGCCTTGTAATTCGCGAATCCGATGGAATGGAAGGTTCCGTACCCGACGTAGTTCGTGAAGCTGTAGAACATCCCCTGGATCGCGGGATAAATGATGAAGAAGGTGAACAGGATGATCGCCGGGATGAGCATCAAAAGGTACGCCGGCGCCACCGGGAAGAAGATTTTCTTCAGCGTACCGAGCGGATTTCTAGGGCCAGCCCCGGAGGGCGCTGAGGTCGCGGTCATGCCTGCCTCCTGGATCGGGTACTCATGCGGTTCACGCCGAGGTCCGTATGGCCAGGCGCTTGAAGGCGCCGTCCATCGACGAGGTGAATCCGCTGACGTTGCCGGTCAGCATCATTTCCTGGATGAAGTTCCCGACCGGGATAGTGAGGGGCACGTAGGTTCCCGCGCCCTGATAAAAAGCGCCCGAACTGACGTACTTCTGCAAACCGGAGACGAGCGGGCTTTGCTGCGGCGGAGCGTTCTTGAGAGGTGAGAATGCGAGATTGGCCTGGTTGTACGCATTCATGACGCTCGGCTGCATGAGGTAACCGAGGAACTTGATGGCCGCCGCGCGCTGCGCGGGCACTTGCGATCGCGGCAGCCAGATGGCCAGGTCGAGGTTGGCCCGGCACTTGGTCTGGGATGCATCGTCGGTAACGGGCATCGGAAACGTGCCCATCTTGAGCTTGGGATTGATCGTGAGGATCTGGCCGACGGCCCACGGCCCCTGCATGTACATCCCGGCCTGCCCGGCCGCGAAGGCGGTGTTGCCGTCGGCGTATTTCTTGGACAGGGCGTTGTCGTTGAAATACGGCGTCAGGCTGAGCATCTGCTTGCAGGGCGCGGTGAAATCCTTCTCGAACGACACCGAGGAGTTGGGGCCGAGGTTGGTGCCCTCGGCGTCGAGTTGCTTGTAGAACGCCGCGACGTCGATCATGCCGCCGATGGTGTAATCAAACAGGCCCTGCTGCGTCGTCCAGGCATCCCCGTAGGTCTGGTAGATCGGCGTGATGCCCGCGGACTTGAATTTCTCGCATACCGCCAGGAACTCGCTCCAGGTGGTGGGCACGGACGACACGCCGACCTTGTCGAACAGGTCCGGGTTATAGATGACGCCCTCGGCGGCCACCGAATAGGGCAGGACGCTCGTTTCTCCCCGGTAGGAGCCGTACTGGGTGACGAGAGCCTGGATGTTCGGGTCGATGGTCTGCGCTTGGGGCAAGTCGGCCAGGTTGGCCAGCACGCCGCGGGACACGAAGATCGACGTGGTCAGGTTGTAGTTGTCGCAGTCGATGTCGGGCGGATCGCCGCGCACGAACTCCGCGATCAGGCTTGAGGTGGAGTCGTGGCTCACTACCACCTGCGACTGGCTCGCGTTGTACTTCGCGACCAGGTTGTCGAAGTACGGGACCACTTCGGGCTTGGTCTCCTCCAGCACGATTCTGGTGGCCCCGCCTGACGAGGAACACCCGGCCACCAGGCCGGGCCCGGCGATCGCGGCCGCCCCGAGTCCCAGCGCCTTCATCATCGAGCGGCGGTCAAGCACCGGGCCGCCGCCAGTCCGGTGGTTCCGACCCAGCCGCGGAGCATTTTCTCGCTGCATGACGGTTCTCCCTCCGAAACTCAGATCGCCGATCCTGAATCGGGGGCGAAGAACTGCAGACCGTCGGTCTTGATGGCGAACGTGGCCCGCTCGCCCACCTTGACCGGGCTGGCCGGGTCGACGCGGGCCACGCCTTCGCCGGACTCGGTGACTGCCTCCTGGTCCGCGCTGGTCGTGCCCTCGGCCCGCACCCGGCGGGCATCGATGGTGAAGTGAACCATGAGCTCCGAGCCCAGGGCCTCGACCAGGTCCACGTCGCCGACCAGGACCGGCCTCGTCGGGTCGGCGGCGCCGTTGACGGCCGCGGGCAGGTGCTCGGGCCGCAGGCCCACGACCACCTTGTGCCCGGCGTAGGTGGCCAGCCCCGGATGGGCCGCCCGGACCGAGTCCGGCAGCTCGATGTCCTGGGACCCGAGCCGGAAGGACCGGGCGCCCTCGGTGACCGCCGCCTCGTACAGGTTCATGGCCGGGGAGCCAATGAACGCCGCCACGAACAGGTTGTCCGGGTGGTCATACAGGTGCTGCGGGTGGTCGACCTGCTGCAGCACCCCGGACCGCATCACCGCGACGCGGTCGCCCATGGTCATCGCCTCGACCTGGTCGTGGGTCACGTACATGGTGGCCACGTTGATCCGCCGCTGGATCCGCTGCACCTCGGCTCGCATCTGCACCCGCAGCTTGGCGTCCAGGTTGGACAGCGGCTCGTCCATCAGGAACACCGAGGGCTCGCGCACGATCGCGCGGCCCATCGCCACCCGCTGGCGCTGACCGCCGGAGAGCTGCCCGGGCTTGCGGTCCAGCCACTCGGTCAGCCCCAAGATCTCCGCGGTCTCCTTGACCTTGGCCTGGATTTGCGGCTTGGGCAGCTTGCGCATCGTGAGCGCGAACCCGATGTTCTCGGACACGCTCATGTGCGGGTACAGCGCGTAGTTCTGGAACACCATCGCGATGTCCCGGTCCTTCGGCGTGACGTCGTTGACCGGCTTGCCGCCGATGCGCAGCGTGCCGGAGGAGATGTCCTCCAGCCCCGCGACCATCCGCAGCGCGGTGGTCTTCCCGCAGCCGGACGGGCCGACCAGCACCATGAACTCGCCGTCGCGCACATCAAGGTCCAGGTCCTTCACGGCGTGGAAACCGTTCGCGTACACCTTGTTGATCTGCTCCAGGCTCACCGTGGCCATGGCGACTCCTACTAGTCGTTACTACGTTTTGGGACATTCGGGTACGGCTCGGGCGCTCCGTACGGTGGCCGCTGTAATGTGTAGGAAACGTTTCCATTGAAAGTAAGACCGCCGGGTGGGCACGTCAAGACCTAAGCCAGCCCGGCTTCCGATCCGTTCGGCTTTGCACCTACTTGCGCAGCGTCTCGTCCGTGGGCTGGCCAATAGTCACCGGCCGAGTCCGCTGGAAACGCTTCCAACCGACAACTGGAAACGCTTCCGGCTGATGTGTATGATCGGCTTGTGTCACGGCCGTCCGAGAAGGTCAACATGGCGGACATTGCCCGCATGGCGGGCGTGTCGATGGCCACGACGTCGCGAGCGCTGAGCAACGCGCCCGGAGTCGCGGCCGCTACCCGGGCGCGGGTCCTGGCTGCGGCCGAGCAGGCCTCCTACGTGGTCTCACCCGAAGCGTCTCGCTTGTCGCGCGGGTCGACCCGCCGGGTCGCC
>PLIQ01000008.1 GCA_003140115.1 Actinomycetota bacterium
TGGCGGGGCGCGTGCCCTGGGCCTCCCCGGTAAGTTCGAGTACATAGCCTGATACGTTGCGAGAATGTCCTGCGCAGAAAGGATGCTGTCGTAGATGGCGACCTTCCCGATGGCGCCATCAAAGAACGAATCCAGGTCTCGAGTCCCTATCCGCAGCGGAGCATTCGATGCCCCGGGCTTGACATTAAACTGGCTCAGGCTAACCTGACGACCTCGCATTTGCCCATTCTTGTATATTGAAATATATCCATCGGGCCATTCCGCGGACGATCGGCTGTCGATAACGAATGCTACCATAATCCAATCGCCGGGATGAACTACATCCTGAAAGTACGCTCCGGAGCCCTTACCGCCCGCCAGGTTGAACAGGTATGCTGATATTCGATTTGGCCTCGGCGGAACCTCTGAATTCGAATAAGAGTACATGCGCATAGCATATTCTTGCTTGCCGACGGTTCCTTTCCCGAGAACATACACGTAGCCTGAGCCTTGAGTATGCGGAAACTGGAGAACGGCAGGCTTTATCCACGCCTCAACGGTGAGGCAGCCCGTGTCCGTTACCGACAGTGACCTAGATGAAGGAACCTGGACATATTGGCTCACGCCATCGAAGGCGCTCGCCAGGTCCCCGTTCGGAAGAGTAGTGAGATCTGGCTTCCCACCGCTAGGTTCATAAATCCCGTTATTACCATTACCGGACAGGTCTGGTTCAATCCCAGACGATGCATTCCCGAGGGCTAGGTAAAGCACGGGGTGGAATGATAGAACCTGGCGATCGTATCGATCGGTCACCTGCGGGGGCGACGTGACCGACACTGGCTCGCGCTGATCAGTCACGGGTCCCGTGCTGCTTCCTGCCGAACTGCTCCCGTCGCGGGCGCACCCCAGCACCACGCCTACAAACATGACTATGGCCCCGACCAGGGTAGCCGCACGCCAAGGCGTTCGCGCCGAGACGCCGACTAGTTTCCAGCTCACCTTAACCACGTTCATCCCCACCATCACACATTACAAAAAGGGTATTCATGCTGGGCGCGAAGTCGGCTCCTCTCCTGGCCCGCCCACGTTCGGCGCGGTCAGCCGGTGATAGTTGCGGTGATCAGCGACTTCTCACCGGCATTTACGTAGATATGGTTTTTGACGGGCACTGCGTTGCTTCGGTCGAGCTCGCTCAGCGTCATCACCCGGATGCCCGAGGCGCGGATGCCGTTGATGACTTCCTCGAACTGGGCTAGCGGGAATCCGGGCAGGTCACTAGGCTCGGAATGGATACGATGAAACGTCAAGAGAAGCGTTGTATGATACTCTTCAGCAGATTTAACGGCGGCCAGAATCAGCGAGGGCGGAGTGTACCCGATGTCGCCGTCCTCTCCATCGCCGGGATACTGGATCACCAGGTTGTTCACATCTTTTGGATTACCGAACGGGTAGCTATCTGGGTTGTTAATGATGCCACGCCCGAACATATAATAGCGGCCGACGGCTTGCTCTAGGGCGTCGTTCATGTCGCCATACGGGTAAATAATCCAGTTGGGCGCGGAGTTCAGCCCGTTCGCCTCCAGCCAGGCGGCCTGCTGAAGAATATCGGAAGCATACCCGGTCGGGTCATTTCGGTCATAATACGCCTGTACCGCATCCACGTCGGACTGGGTCTGATTGACCATATCCCAGCCCCAGTTATTCTGCAGGGCGCGGAGCTGATAAAGATTCAGGTAGTACTGGGCTGGATAGTCAACGTATTTGCCGATGACCCCTATGTTGCCTTGCATCCCCAACTCATGCATGTAGGTCGCGGCTGGAAGTATCGACTGGTAACCGTCGTCGAAGATGATCACGACTTTGCCGGAAGTCTGGGCAGGTGTGAGTGTTAGCCCGCCGATACTGACCGTCGGGACGGGGCCGGGGCCAGCCTTCGCCTCGAGCGTAACCGCCATTGCGTCCACATCGGCCCAGTTGACTGCCGGGCCGTTGGCGAGCCAGCCGCCCGAGGCGCCGAACTGACCTCCCGGGCCAAGAAAGACATCTATCCAGTCGCCGGCTACGTCAGGGGTGTACGCATTCAGCAGGTCTGTCGTAGCCGACCGAGCCCGGCCGTCGCTGTACAGGGTCAGCCTCAGCACATCGACCCGCCGTAGTCCCGTCACCCGCAGCCGAAGCCGGGCGTCATGCTGCAGCAGATCCAGCCGGATGGCGTCGTTCACCATCGTGACAGGCTCCGTGCCGCTGGCAGTAAGGCTATCGACGACCGAGCCCTGCTGACCCCGCGAGGCAATGGTTCCGCCTCCTGATGCGGTCCAGTTATCCGGGGCCGTAGCCGCCGTCACCGCGGCTGTCGGCACGGTCGGCGGATTCGGATCGGTGGCCCAGGCTTTCGGTGCGACAGCTTGGCTGAGGCCCAGGGCGATGCTGAGCCGTCGGGTACCAAGGGTCACCGCGACCCCGCCCTTATCGACGCTAATGCTGAAGCCAGCCTGCTGCGGTTGGCCGATGGTCAACAGCGTCATGAACGTAGCCTGACGCCCTCTGATTGCATAGCCGATTTGGTAGCACGGCAACAACTGCCCGTACGAATCGGAACAGAGGCCAGCCGGATCCTGCCCTCTGCGATTGATCACAACGCTCTCGGAAATCCCTTGAGGTTGCAGCTGCTGGATTGTCACCTCGCGACGCGGCGTGCCGCCGATTCCCGAAACTGTCAGGCCAGATCTTTGCAACTGCGCAGCGGGGAAGAGATGGAACAGCTGCTGGTAGGTATGTACTGATGCTGAATCAAGCTGGTCGATAACCAGCACATGATCAGGGTCAAGCAGCATCACCATCCGCCGGTGCTGCACTCCCGCGTACAACGAGCTTTCACCGGCCTGGTAGGTTATACCGTCTTTACTAACCAGCGGCCCGGCTTCACCGTTACCTTGAGCTTGCGATTTCCCATCGACGGTAACCGTGTTGTGCGACTCTGTGCCATGGAAGTAGTTGTGATAGGGGCCCGCCGCGTACGTGTACAGGCCAGGGTCCGTAAGAAGATCTCCGCCATCACCATACAGCGTAATTCCCATCGCATCCAGATCGCTATGCGCCGTCCGATAACGTCCGAGGTTGAAAGTTAGGTAGGTGCTGTCTGCATAAGCGGCGCCGCTCGGCCACCCTGACCGCATGACCGTCAACGAAGAAGCAGGGAAAAACTTGCTGTTAACCGGCGGCGCTGAACCCTTGGCTCCATGGGTCAGGACATAGAGAAAATTCGGATCCGAGTTGGCCATGCCGATATAGACACCATGATAGTTAATGGTCTCATCAAGAGATGCGCCCAGCAGGGGGACCTGCGAGTTGGGTTGCAGGATATAAGACGCGAAGTTGATCATCGAGGCGAGCTTTGACGACATCCCAGCCGGGAGCGGCTGCCGCTGGGCTAGCATATATTGATAAATATTCCAGTATTTCTCAAGCGCGTAAAAGTCGTAGTACGGCGCATTCTCGATTAGCTGACCATCTGCATCGATAAGACCCAACAACTGCCATTCGAATCTGTCCATGGCAAGCTGCTTCCACTGCTGAGCGTTCGGCAGAGAGGGGAAGGCAACAGCAAGATTGTAAAGAGCGGCCGCTTCGTTCGTGCCATGGTTCTCCCCGGTCTGGTAATGATTCGGATCAGCCAAGAAGGCGCCGGTCTTTTCGAGTTCCTGCAGGATTGCTGTGCTCGCCGACTCGCTAAGCGCATGGGCCTGCCGCAACTTCCACCATGTATCGATAAGCGACATGCAGCGGAAAGCTACAGCATGGGGATCCTTCCATGCCCACGGGGATTTCGGTTCGGCCGCGATAAAGCTCATGTCGAGGTTTACTAGCCGCTTAGCATAAACCACGTCGCCAGTCGTTCGGAAAGCATAGAGAAGGTTTAGAGTCGGTCGCAGTGAATAAAATTCAAATCGCCAGTAATTCGCGTCATACGGGTTTTCAGACCAGGTGGGTGAAGCAGGCAACCGGACTGAAGCGTAACGCGGGACGTCCCAGACATTTTGCAAGAGGTAATTGGCCGCCTGGATGGTGCCCTGATCTGTACTGGGATAGATTACTTCCCGGCCCATGCCGACCAATGGGTATGCCTTGTATATCGAAGCGTACTGACCAGAAGCAAAAGGCTGAACACACACGTAGCCACCGGACACGTCGGACATCTTAAGTGCACTTGGGCAGCTGTTCAGGAACGGCAGGTTGCTTATTGCGCTAACCGTGTTGTCGGTAGCAACCGATACCGTCTGTGTTATCGTTGACAGCCTGAAAGCGTTGGGAGCTACGTAATTAGCGATTTTCAGAGAAAAGATTGCCAGCACCACAAAACTAATGCCCGCTTCAACTATGAAGTGACGAATAGTTCGTGGGCGCTTCTCTTTGCGATCTTTGGGCGGCGTCTTTACGAGTCCGCCGAAGATCGTTATCCGCGGTACCATGTCATCTTCCTAATAGTCGCTACGGAATAGAAGATGAGCCAGGAGAACATAAGGGTCGACATCAGGCTCATCGCAGGCCTGTACAGCCATCGCCTAGAGCCAGGATTTTCGTAACGGAAAGCTAGTCCGAAAGATAGGCCGATGTAACCAATTCCGGCTAGATATAGGACTCCAGATACAGGGTCGCCACGTAGCGGTAGATAGATCAGGTGGCGGGCCGCTACAAAAGGACCGAGGAAAACAAATATCACGTGTATGTAGTAGAATAGTGCGGGCAAGAAGGGGCGGCGCCAGTAAAATCTGCCAGTGACAAAGATATTTCGGATAAAGCTTTTCTTCCACCGGATCTGCTGCTTGATCACGCCGCGAAAAGTGGCGGGCACGTTGGTCCAGGCACGCGTAGACTTGGAGTATACGACCTTCCAGTCTCGCAGCGGATACGTCGGTGTTGAGAAGGGAGAATCGGTGAACTTAGGTAGCACTCGCGGTCCTAGGAATGTACCGCCGAGCACGTAGGCGGTGAGCGTCCGATCGGTGGCGAACCGGAACTCCTGGCCGAGAAATTTGTCGGCCTGCCAGGCAGGCATGAAATTGTAGATTGCAGATCGCCGGAAGAGAGCCAGTGGCCCGGAGACACATGTTACCGCCCCGAAGACACTTTCAAATGCCTTGCGGACCGAAAACTGACCTTCATACCAAGTGTCTTGCGCCTTAGTAAGAAAGTTAACGTTGCTATTCAATGCCCGGCAATGACCGCTTACCGCACCGACGTCTGGATCGTTAACGAAGATCGGGGCAGCGCAGGCCAATGCGTCGTTTTTCCAGACCGTATCGCTATCTGCAAAAGCGATAATGGAACCTTTGGAAACCCATAGTCCGGCCGCCAGAGCTCCTTTTTTCCCGCGGTTGACGGGCAGCTCAGTAAGGCTAAAACCGTATCTCTGGCTTAGCTCTCGTAGTACGCCGACTGTGCCATCGGTGGACGCGTCGTCCACAACGATTATCTCTGTGTTCTCGTAGGTCTGACTGATCATTGAAATTATGCATTCCGTTACTAGTTCCTTCTCGTTGTGCACCGCTACAATGCAGCTAATAAGTGAATCTTTCATCTGAATATCTCCGGCGGCAATCCGCGCGCCAGCGACCGCGGCCGGGTCTCGGTAGAACGCCAGAGATACGGTCATGACCACAAATACGACCGCGGTCACCAGTACGCCGTATGCAAAAAAGGCGTCATTAGAATCTGGATTCTTGAATTCGATTTTCACTGCGAGTAGAAGAGCGAGAGCGAGTACGGCCAGCAATGCAACACCACGCAGGCGTGTACCTAGCGGAAGGCTTGTGGTTCGATGACCATGAGGCAGTGCTTGTGATTTAGACATAAATGCCTCAGTCAAAAACGCTCTATGTGCGGGTCGACCATACAGCCGCGTGCGTCAAGGATCCGGCACCCGGCGCGCGAGATCTGGTCGAGGTTGTATACCGTGACTTCGTGTTCCAGATCATTTGCGCGCCGAACCGGCCTCCCGTCCACGGACCATGCGGGTGCGTATGGATCGTGGTATGCAAGCACCGCGCCGCGCGCCATCAGTCTGCGGGCGACGCGAGGGACGGGAGATTCGCGCATGTCGCCAATATCTCTCTTATAGGCCACGCCCAATTGAACGCCTTATTCGGCGTCTTCTCCCCACTTAGTATGCCATTACGCCCGGGCGGTACGCTATCGCCTGAAAGGGCGCCAATTAACGGCATTGATGTCTGCTAAGCCCGTGTTTCTAGAGCGAACTCGAAATTTGCGCTCGCGTCACCTAGACCGTTATATCCGGACAAGATCACGACCGTTCGTGGTCGCCTCCCCTATTGCCGCCATGACTGGTGCCGCAGATGATCATCAAGGTGACGGCTCCCCCTACGGGCCGCCCTCCATTAGATAATACGACCAGCGGGGATGGCAAGCGGTTACGCGAATGTTTAGGCTCTAGCCCTGCCTTTTGGTCCGGACGTAGAGCTGGGACGGCGCGCCTAACGTAGGAAGTGCTCCTAAACTGGTGCGATACGGGGTGTCGAGGTGCTTACTTAATAGGTGCGGCGCCTCTTGGGTGATGCAACGTGGAAGGTTCTAGCGTGCTTGTTGCCGCGGTGTCCGGGCTGCTCGAGTCGGCGGGTGCATAAGGGGCTCCGTCCCAATGCCATGTAGATCGGCGTTTTCGCGGCCGGGTTCAGGCTGCGGTGGCGGTTACGTTGCGTGATTCCTGACGCTGGCTGGATCGACTGCTTGTTGGTGCCGACGGGACACGCGGTGAGTGTTTTGCCTGTGGTTACGGGCTTTCTGGCGGGACTCCCGGTAGGAGAAGAGGTGCTGACGCCCTTCTGATCCGGGAGCCCCTCGTGTCTTTGTATCCTGCCGTGCTGTTTCCTGTCAGTCCAGCGGACGAGGCCGCCTGGTGGCAGCCGGGACCAGGCAGCGCCCGGATGGTCGCGATCCGCCTTGGGGACCTGCGGTCCCCGGCCCGGCATGGCAGCGGTAAAGATGGCCGGACGGCGCTGACGGCGGCGGGTGCGGGGCCGGTCCGCAGCGGGGACCTGGTGGTGTTCTGCAAGCCGGTCGCGGTGGCACCGGCGCTGGTGCGCCGGGACGGGCGGGTGCAGGCCGCCGGGCACCCGGCCGATCACGTCCGGCTGGGCGTCATCGAGCAGCAGCTGGATGAGATGACCGGCACGAAGGACACGATCGGCCAGGTCGCCGCGCAGGTCACGCCGCGCGGGGCGGTTAAGGGAACCGCGCGTCGGGCGATGAGCATCGCCGCCGCGGTGCGCGGGTCGCTGCTGATGACGCTGATGCCGGACGCCGATCACGCCGAGATCCTGGCGGCGCTGTTCGGTGACCTTGCCGCGGTGCCGTGGCAGGCGCCGTTCACCGTGCCGACCGGTACCGTGTTCTCTGCCTGGCGCAAAGCGGCCGGCCCCGAACCGCTGGCCGTCCTGCAGGACCTGGTGCTGGCCGCCTCGGCCGCCGGGCACGAGCAGCATGACTGGCGTGCGATCGAGATAGGTGATCTCAAGCCCGGCTCGGTTGACGGGACCGTGACCCGGATGCCGGACACCACGGCCAACCGTGCCCTGTTCGGCTCGGCGGCCGGCGACGACGTCAGCCCCTATCCGCAGCTGAGGGACCTGCTGGTCACCGATGCTTCTACCCGCGGCACGCTCGCGGTAGTGACCGGGCCGTCCGGCGGTGACAAGGCCGAAGCCGAGCAGCAGCTCCTGGACCGGGCGCTCATCCAGTACGGGCACGTGTTCACCAAGGACCGGATCTGGGTACTGGACCGTAACTTCCCCGGCGTCGCGCGGATCAAGAAGATGACGACGGTCACCCGCCTCCTGATCCGGCTGCGCAGCAGCATCACGCTGCGGCGGGTCAGCGGGTTCTTTCCCGGCGGCTCCTGGCTGGCTGATGTCAGCGGCAGCGGGGAGACGATCCGGATGCGGATCACCGAGTACGACGTCGACGTCGACGGCCAGGACGTGCCGGAGACGTTCTGCCTGGCCACCGACCTGCTCGACTGGTCTGCCTACCCAGCCGCCGTGCTGGCTGCGGCGTATAAGTGGCGCTGGGACGGGTCGGAGACCGCGCTGCGTGAGGACAAGTCCGCCATCCGCGGCGCCGGGCCGTCGACCGGGCCGATCTTCCGCTCCGGCACCCCGGAGATGATCCGCGCCGAGCACGCCGCGTGGATCACCGCCTGCGAACTGGTCCGCGCCGTGATCCGGGCAGCCGCCCGCCAGGCCGTCCCGGCCAGGAAAGGCCACCGGGCCGGGCAGCCCGTCCATCCCCGCGAGATCTCGTTCACCGCCGCCCGCCGCGCCGCTATCACCGCCGCCCGCGACGGCACCGCCACCGCCAGCCTCCCCGCTGCGGCCCGCTGCGACAGACGCGACGCCGTCCTGCACGAACTGGGCAGACGCNNCCGCCTGAACACCAGCACCCGCCCAGCCGCCATCTGCCGGATCGTGGAACCGGCCACCGCAGCGGAGCGTCATCCGCCGCCCAGCCATGCCCGGAACAGAATCAGTCACTGACCGTAAACCTCAAAGATGCCCCCACGGAGACGGCCAGGAAAGCCCAACCGAGCTATCTACCTGGCATTGGGCTCCGTCCCGTTTCGTTCCTGGTTGTCTTACGACCAGAACGGAAAGGAGCAGCCCGATTCAAGG
>PLIQ01000586.1 GCA_003140115.1 Actinomycetota bacterium
CTCCGCATAAGCTATATCCTCCGCGTTAATTTTCAATGCTTCGAATGTGGTGGCGAATTGCGGGGCAATTGAGATGCCTGCTGTCGTGCCCGTCGGCCTGTCGTGCTGAGGGTAGGGTCTGGGTTCGCCGCCCGGGTGAGCGGCCCCGGGCCTGCGCGTGTCAGATCCGCAGGCCAGACCGGGCGGCTCACCCCGGGTTGCGTCCTGTGCCCGGCTCGGACCGGTTCACGGTATGCCCAGCCTGGCTTCACCGTACGGCGCTGGCCGAGCCCGGAAGGTTCAGCGTGGCTTCAATGTTCAGCCGCCGGACAGGCCAGGCGTTGGCAGAGTTGATGTGGTCCCTCTACGGCGCCAGGGGCACACGCACCCCACCCGTGCCGTCCGACCGCTCCGCTGAAGGTCAGTGTGCCAGGGCAACCTGGACGAGCTTGACGATGACCATGATCATCGCGATCGCCAGGTAGGACCGCAGCGCGGTCAGGCCGAGCTTGCGGCCGGTGGACATGACCGGCTTGGACAGCGTGGCCAGCGGCGGCATCCGCCAGCCGTCCCGCCCGGTCCGGTCGACCGGGACGCCGACCCCAAAACCGAACGACCGGCGGGCCCGCGCCAGTGCCCAGGCCCCCGCGACCACCGAGAACACCGCGCAGACACCGACGATCTCGGTAATCTGCCGTCCGGTGATACCCGGGAATAGCACCGAGGCCGTCAGCACCACCGACAGCGTGACCAGCACGGCCACCACGGCCGAGGTAAACACGTTGGTCGTGCGGCGGTTGACCCAGGGCCCGAGGACCGCCCGGTCGTTGCACAGCAGCAGCAGGAACACCGTGGCGCTCGGCAGCAGCACGCCGGCCAGCACCTGCACTCCCTCGGTCATCAGCCCGAGCGGGGCGCGGGGGATCAGCACGATCGCG
Organism: Actinomycetota bacterium; assembly: GCA_003140115.1. Next base: position 918 of record PLIQ01000586.1, read on the forward strand.
GCGGCCCCGCAGATCAGCGCGGCATAGACCGCGTAGAAGCCCTTGGCCTGCCGGAACCCGCGGTGCAGCGAGTGCTTGAGGCCGAGCACGTCGCCGATCGCGTACGCGCTGGACAGCGAGACCGCGAACGCCCCGATGATGGCCGCGTCGAGCAGCGCGACGGCGAACACCACGCCGACCGCCCGGCCCCCGTAGGCGGCCAGACCGCGGGCCAGTCCGCCGGCGTCGGTGAAGCTGCTGCCGGTCCTGGTTCCGGCGAAGGCCGCGGCGGTCGCGCCCATCAGCGCGGCGGCGCCCAGCACCACGACCACGATGCCGATCCACAGGTCGACCTTCTCGTAGCGCATGAACCGCGGGGTAATCCGCTTGTCGATCACGTAAGACTGCTGGAAGAACAGCTGCCACGGCGCGACCGTGGTGCCCACGATGCCGATGATCAGCAGCATCACGGTGCCCATCTGCCCTGATCCGCCGGGCAGCCCGGGTACTCCGAAGCCGTGCACCATCTGCGCGCCCGACGGGTGGACCAGCAGGAACAGCGGGATCAGCAGCAGCGATCCGGCGCAGAAGGCCACCGCGATCCGCTCGAACCGGCGGAAGCTGCCGGTGAACGCGGCCGCGATGATCACCCCGGCGGCGAGCACCACCGCGACCAGCTTCGGCACACCCAGGTAGCCAGCCGCCAGCGTGATCCCGATGAACTCGGTGACAATGGTCAGCGCGTTGAGGATGAACAGGTCGATGACCGAGAACGCGCCCCAGAACTTGCCGAACCGCTCCAAGATCAGCCGGGCGTGCCCGACCCCGGTCACCGCGCCCAGCCGCAGCACCATTTCCTGGTTCACGTACAGCACCGGGACCAGCAGCAGGAGCGTCCACAGCAGCCGGGTGCCGTAGTCCTGCCCGGCCTGCCCGTAGGTGGAGAACGCGCCGGCGTCGTTGTCGCCGCACATCACGATCAGCCCCGGGCCCACGATGGCCAGCAGCGTCTTTAGCTTGGCGGGCAAGCCGGTACGCGGAGCGAAGTCGTCGACCGCGATCGTGCCGAGCGCGCCGCGGATGTCACCCACGTGCGCGTCGTCGAGGACGGCGGCGGGAGCGGTACGGGAGATGGTGGCCATAGTGAACACCCCTTTCACGTCACGAGATCTGACGGGATGAGGGGCACACGCCGTGAGGCCGTACGCAAGCCAGACTGGACCCGCCCGAGTGGGCCGGGGCAGTCGTGGATTCAGCTCAGGTTAGGTCAGCGGGAACCTTCAGGGCCTGGCGTGTGCCGGAACAGAATGGGACAGCAGCGAGGAGGGCCAACTTCGGCCCGGACTATCAGAGTCCATCGCGTGCCTCCCTTCAGTCGCGACGCACGGGGGCGCCAGGCCGCACGTGCCATTAAGGCACTTCTCCGTGACACCTGAGGAAACAAACGGCCAGCGCAGGATAATCCGGCCGCACCTCTCTCGTAAGAGCTTTGGCACTCCACGGCGTACTGCGATGGATTCACCGCCAGCCACTTGGCCTCACCCCTTAGGCCGGGGAGAGGTGTCCTGATCCGGAGCGTCTCTCGACGGTTGGGATCAGTGGCCTATGTCCGTGAAGACGCCTCACCGAACGAGGTGTCCTATGTTGAACCTTCACTCAGGATGCCGTCGGGGACCCGGAGTGTCAACTTGGCGTGATTGGCGCGCTAACCGGGAGGTCGTGCCACCTGTCAGGGATTTACCGGAACGCCCAGGCCAGGCAGCACCTGAGCCGACGGGATCGCGGCGACCAGGCGCCCGGGTAGCCGTAGCTTGGACCCGCGGATGCCGGAGCCGATCACCACCGAGCCGGTCTTCGCCACCGCCTCGTCCACCAGCACCGGCCAGTCCGCGGGCAGCCCGACCGGGGTGATTCCGCCGTACTCCATGTCGGTAGCCGCGGTCACCGCCTCGACTGGTGCGAACGACGCCTTCCGCGCGTCCAGGTGCCTGCGGACCAGGCCGTTCACGTCCGCCCGGGTGGTCGCCAGGACCATGCAGGCCGCGTACATCGTGTTCCCGCCGCGTTTGCCCGCGATGACCACGCAGTTCGCCGACTCAGTCGGGGAGACCCCGTACCGCTCGCAGAACGCCGCGGTGTCCGCCAGCGCCGGATCGATCTCAGCCACCAGGACCTCGTCCGCACCGGGCCAGTCCCGCAGCGCCGCCGCCACCGGCGCGGCAAGCAACTCCGGCCGCGACAGCGCGGGAAGAAACGACAGCACCTCACTCATGCGCCCATCCAACCACCACCACCGCGTCCGGGCGCCGGAAGGCTGCGGGACGGAAAAGTGTTAGGTAATGGGGGCCAGTCAGGCTTATTCTTCCGCCCGGTATGGAGTCGCGATCCGTGATGTCGTCGCAGGCTGAGATGGCCGTGCCCGCAGAGGCGCGAGCCGAGCCATCCGCGCCGCGAGCCGAGCCATCCGCGGCGCGGTCCGGGCGCTCCCGGCGGGGGCGCTCGGGAAATCAGCGTCCCGCAAATCAGCGCTCCGCAAACCGGCACGCCGCGGCCCGGGCCGCGCGCCGGGCGGCCATGCCGCCGATCACCTACCCGCCCGAGCTGCCGGTCAGCCAGCGCAAAGATGACATCGCCCAGGCGATCAGGGATCACCAGGTAGTGATCATCGCGGGGGAGACAGGCTCGGGCAAGACGACCCAGATTCCCAAGATCTGCCTTGAGCTGGGCCGGGGCGTCGCCGGGCAGATCGGCCACACCCAGCCGCGCCGGCTGGCGGCCCGGACGGTGGCCGAGCGGATCGCTGAGGAGCTGGGCAGCCCGCTCGGCGAGACCGTCGGGTACCAGGTGCGGTTCACCGACGTGTCCGCCGACGACACGCTGATCAAGCTGATGACCGACGGCATCATGCTGACGGAGCTGGCCCGCGACCGCCGGCTGAGCCGCTACGACACGCTGATCATCGACGAGGCGCACGAGCGCAGCTTGAACATCGACTTCATCCTCGGTTACCTCCGGCAACTCCTGCCCCAACGCCCCGACCTCAAGGTGATCATCACCTCGGCCACCATCGACCCGGAGCGCTTCGCCGCGGCCTTCGGTGGCGCGCCGATCGTCGAGGTATCCGGGCGGACCTACCCGGTCGAGGTGCGCTACCGGCCCATGGAGACCGGCGAGGGCGGCCAGGACGCCGACCAGGGACAGGCCATCAGCGACGCCATCGACGAGCTGTCCGCCGAAGGGCCCGGTGACATCCTGGTCTTCCTGTCCGGCGAGCGCGAGATCCGCGACACCGCCGACCTGCTGGCCGGCCGTGACCGGCTCGAGGTGCTGCCGCTGTACTCGCGGCTGTCGGCCGCCGAGCAGCACCGGGTATTCGACCGGCGCCAGGCCTCCAGCCTCACCCGGCGCGTGGTGCTGGCCACCAACGTGGCCGAGACCTCGCTGACCGTGCCGGGCATCCACTACGTCATCGACCCGGGCACCGCGCGGATCTCCCGGTACAGCCGGGGGACCAAGGTGCAGCGGCTGCCGATCGAGCCGATCTCGCAGGCCTCCGCCAACCAGCGCAAGGGCCGCTGCGGCCG
>PLIQ01000137.1 GCA_003140115.1 Actinomycetota bacterium
AGCATCCGCCGCCCGTCTGGCATCACCGGAATGTCATACGTGGCCTGTCCGCTAGCTACCGTCATCTCCCAAGGATCCCTCGAACAGGGGCGGGAAGCCGAACTTGGCCGCCAGGTCCGGGCCACCGCCGAAGACGGTGATGCGGGCGATGCCGGCCGGCGTGACGGTGAGGATGCCCAGCCCGTAGGCGCTGTCGCGGTAGCGGGCGATCGCCGCGGGCTGGCCGTTGGCCAAGGTGGGTGCCATCCGCCAGTCTCCCGGAGATCCGATCACGTGCCCGAGGTACCGCAGGCAAGTCGTGCGGCCGGAGAACCAGGTGCGAGTGCCGACCATCTCGATCGCGGCGTCGGCGCGCAGCGCCTTTTCCAGGGCCGCGGTGTCGGCGTTCTCGAACCCGGCGATGTACTGGCCCAGCAGTTCCAGTGCCCGCGGCTCGGTCGGCTCGATGATCCGCTCTGGTTCCGGGGCGACTTCATCTAGCCGGGCGCGGGCTCGCTGCAGCGTGCTCTTGACGGCTGTGGTGGAGGTGCCGAGCATGCTCGCGACCTCGGCGGCCGGGAAGCCGAGCACCTCCCGGAGCAGGAGCACGGCCCGCTGCCGGGCGGGCAGGTACTGCAGGCTGGCGATGAGCGCCAGCCGGAGCCACTGGCGTGCGGCGACGATCACTGCGGGGTCTTCCGACTCGGGGGTCACCAGGGCGTCCGGGACCGGTTCCAGCCACCCGATGCTCGGTTGAGCCGGGGCGGGAGGGGCGTCCGGATCGTCGGCCGGGCCGCCGAGCCCGGAGGGCAGCGCCCGCCGCCCGCGTTGATCGAGCGCGGTCAGGCATGCGTTGGTGGCGATGCGGTAGAGCCAGGAGCGCACCGACGACCGGCCCTCGAACGTGTCGTATGACCGCCAGGCTCGCAGGTAGGTCTCCTGCACGGCGTCTTCGGCCTCGTCCGCCGAGCCGAGCATCCGGTAGCAGTGCGCCAGCAGTTCCCGCCGGAATTGCTCGGTGCTGCGCATGAACTCATCGGAGCGCTCCGTCATCGTGGTCCTTTCCCGTCGCCTTGGGCTCACAGGCCCAGCCGGTTGCCTTGGGCTCACAGGCCCAGCCGGGGCCGTACCCAGTCGGCCATCTCGCGGATCGCGTCGTCGGCCTCCGGTGCCCGCCCGGCGGCCATCTGGAAGGTGTGCAGCATGTCGGGGAAGATGTCCAGGCGCACGTCGAGGCCGGCCTTCCTGGCGTGCTCGTCCAGCAGGCGAGCGTCGTCGGCGAGGGTCTCGTCTCCGCCCGCCTGGATGTAGACCGGGCCGAGGCCGCCCAGGTCGGCGTAGAGCGGGTTAGCCCGCGGATCGCGAGCATCGGTACCGTCGCCCAGGAAGCTCCGGATGATCGCGCGCACGACGTCCGGTTTGAAGAATGGATCGGAGTCCTGGTTCGTTTCGTACGACTCACCAGTGGTCTCCATGTCCACACACGGCGAGATCAGTAGTGCCGCCGCCGGCAGCGGCAGTCCTTGTTCCCTGGCGCGCAGCTGTACGGTGATCGCGAGCCAGCCCCCGACCGAATCACCCGCCAACGCGATACGGCCGGCACTGATCCCCTGATCCAGCAGCCACCGGTAGGCATTCATCACGTCATCCGCCGGCCCGGGGAACACCCCTTCGGGGAGCAGATGGTAGCTGACGAGCAGCGCCCGCGCGCCGGTCGCCTTCGCCAGGTGCCCGAACATCTTGCGATGGGTATAGATCGAGCCGCTGACGAACCCTCCGCCGTGGATGCACATCAGCACCCGGTCCATGCTCGCGCGTTTCGGCACCGCCCACATGGCGGGCAGCCCCCCGGCTTCGGTCTCCAGGTAGTCGACCCCCCGTGGTTCGGCCGTGAGGTCCCCCCACGATTCGTCGTCGGGTGCCTCGAAGCCCGGCTGCACCATGGCCAGCCGGGCTGCCTCCCAACGCCGCCTAACCGCCGCTGACTGCCTACTCGCCATCGCTGATCACCCGCACCTCGGCGTCATCGCTCATTCCTGGTTCCCTTCACGAAGTCGTGCCGCGCGGCACCGTCAGGTCCGCGAAGCCTTCGAAATGCAGACCGCCAAGGTCGGCGAAAGGAATCGGCGTGCTCGGGCTGGCGCAGCGGGGCAGCCCGGTGGGGAACAATGGGCAGATGGGCGAACGACTCGAAGTGCAGCGGGCTGTGCCTGCATCGGCGGGCGAGATCTTCGCCGTGCTCAGCGATCCCAGGGGACACGTTGCCATCGACAGCTCCGGCATGCTGATGGCAGCCAGCGGGGACCTTGTGGCCAAGGTAGGAGACACCTTCGTCGTGCACATGGACCGGGAAGCGCTCAACGACTACCCCCTCGGTCTCTACGACGTCACCGTCGAAATCGTCACGTTCGAGCCGGACCAGGAGATCGCCTGGACCGTCCGCGGCCAGCTGAACCTCGGCCACGTGTACGGCTACCGCCTAGAGCCAGTCGAGGACGGCACCCTCGTGACGTCCTACTACGACTGGTCGGCGGCCGAGCAGAGCTGGAAGGACGCCGCCATCTTCCCGGTGATCCCCGAAAGCGCGCTGCGAGCCACCCTCGGGATCCTGGCCCGCACCGTCGCCCCCGGTAAGCCCCGCCCCGCGGACCCAACCCACCGGGAACCTGGCCCCGTTTCCGGTCCCAGCAGTTAACCGGACAATCACCGTAACCCGGTGAGCGCTCCAACTAGCTTGAGTTTGTAACGCGTCGCGATGTCATGCCCGTTTCATCACCTTTTACCCTATTTGCCCGAACGTACGGCACCCCGGCGCGGCCAGCCGAACATGGTGGGTGGGCCACCGTACAAGCAAGAGCTGGCACAACGGCCCATCAACCAGGTGACCAGGGCCTGGAATGCTCGCCGCCGCGCCCTGTCACCCGCCGCCTCGGCAGCGCTGGGTAGGCTCGCCGGCGTGGCCTACGATCAGGAACTCGCCGGTCGTATCCGGCGGCTCATCGCCAACGCTCCCGATCTCACTGAGAAGCAGATGTTTGGCGGCCTCGCCTTCCTCATCGGCGGCAACATGGCGATCGCCGCCAGCAACCAGGGCGGCGCCATGGTCCGTGTTGATCCGCAGCAGTCCGATGCCCTGGTCGCGACGACAACGGCGAGGCTGGTACAGATGCGCGGCCGGCCGATGCCCGGCTGGCTGCAGATCAGCTCCGATGATCTGCTCACCGACGACCAGCTCACCCCGTGGGTCGCGCGAGGTCGAAAACGCGGATCAGACCAGCGGCTTCGTCGACCGCGAATACGATGAACCCGGAGTCGCCAACATCTGCGACCCGCCGTCGCGGCACTCCGGTCGGCGCGCTGAACACCGCGTCGTACGGGTCGTCGCAGATCCTGATCAGCAACGTCACGAGCATCTCGAACGCCTGCTCCGGAAGGCCATGCATCTGCCCGAGCGCGCCGGACTCCAGGTACGGCCGATAGCTCACGTCTGGGTACGGCGCAGTCGGATGTAATCCTCCAGGAGCATCCCGCCGCCTGTCCCGGTCAGCGCTGCCTCCTGCGCCTCGTAGAAGCCGGGCCGGTTCGCGGCGATCACCATCCCGCTCCAGAGCCGCAAGACGCGCCTCAGATGCCCCCATCCGGCAGGATCTCGCGCACCATCCACGGCTTCCCGGTAGGCGGCGAGGAAGTTCGCGCGCTCCGGGTCGGGCAGTTCCCGGAGGATCCGCTGTGGGTCCAGCGGATCCTCGTGATGCTCAGCGGGCTGGGCGCTCATGGCGTCATAGTAGGGCCCGCGCTCGGCGGATGCCACAGCCGCGCTGACGGCTCGCGTCAAGGTCCGTCCGAAGGCCCAGCTCACCTTGTCTGAGGAGATCCGGAGCCCACTGCATATCAGGGAGGGCGATCGCCGTCGAGCTGGCAAATGACAAGCTTTCGGCCGGCGCTGACCGTGGCCGGGGAGCTGTACCCGGAGCATCTGGGCGGCTGTGATCGCTGGTGTTGGCTGAGGGGTTCGTTGCTTGTGCGGACTTGCTGGCGGGGATGGCTGGTTGCAGACTTGCGTGGGTGAGGCCTGATCGGGACGGCCGGTGAGCCAGGGGCCGCAGGAGGCGGTGATCCGGACGCCGGACCGACGGCTGCGGGTGTTCGTGAGTTCCACGTTGGGCGAGCTGGCCGAAGAGCGGCGGGCGGTTTCGCGGGCCGTTTCTGCCCTGCGCCTGACCCCGGTGATGTTCGAGGCGGGCGCCCGGCCCTATCCTCCGGCCGAGGTCTACCGGGCGTATCTGACGCAAGCCGATGTGTTCATCGGCCTTTACTGGCAGCGGTACGGGCAGCTGGTCCCCGGCGCGCAGGTCTCCGGGCTGGAGGAGGAGTTCGACCTGTCGGGCGGGCTGCCACGGCTGCTGTACGTCAAGGCGCCGGCGACCGACCGCGAGCCGCGGCTGGCTGATCTGCTGGACCGGATCAAGGAGGAGTCATCGGCCTCCTACCGTTCTTTCCGCACCCCCGCCGAGCTGGGCCGGCTGGTTCGCGATGACCTAGCGGTATTGCTCAGTGACCGGTTCGCCGCCGCTGCCAGCCAGCCCGCTGCCAGCCCCGCCGCCGCCAGCCAGGCCGCGTCCGAGGCGCCGGCGGGTGCCCGCCGTCCTGGGCGGCTGCCGGTGAGCACGACGTCGCTGCTGGGCCGGGAGCAGGCGGCCGATGAGGTGGCTGAGCTGATCGAGCGTCCTGAGGTGCGGCTGGTGACGCTGACCGGGCCGGGCGGGGTCGGCAAGACCCGGCTGGCGGTCGCGGTGGGTGAGCGGCTACGGGACCGGTTCGGTGCGGGCACCGTGTTCGTTCCGCTGGATTCCGTCGCCGATCCCGCCCTGGTGCTGGCCGCCATCGGCCGGGCCGCGGGCGTCGACCTGGCCAGGACGGGGGCGCCGGCCGAGGCGCTGGCCGAGATATTTGCCGACGGCGCGTGGCTGCTGATCCTGGACAACCTGGAGCAGGTGATCCAGGCCGCCGTCGACCTGGGCGACCTGCTGGCCCGCTGCCCGGGGATGGCGATGCTGGCCACCAGCCGCACGGTGCTCGGACTGCGGGCCGAACAGGAATACCCGGTGCCGCCGCTGCCGCTGCCCGCTGACCCCGTCACGGTACCGCTGCCGGACCTGGGGTCCTGGCCGGCCGTGGCGCTGTTCGTGGACCGGGCCCGCGCGGTGCGGCCCGGCTTTGCGCTGACCGAGGGCAACGCGGCGGCAGTAGCGGAGATCTGCCGGCGGCTGGAGGGCCTGCCGCTGGCGATCGAGCTGGCTGCCGCCCGCACCCGGCTGCTGGATCCGGCCGCGCTGCTGGCCCGGCTGGCGGCCTCGCTGGATGCGCTGGGTGCCGGCGCGGTGGACTTGCCCGAGCGGCAGCGCACCTTGCGGGCCACGGTGGAGTGGAGCGTGGACCTGCTGGAGGACGCCGAGCGATCGCTGCTGGAGGCCGCGGCGGTGTTCGCCGACGGCTGGACCATCGATGCTGCCGCCCAGGTGGCGGGCCTGGGGGAGGACCGGGCGCTGGAGCTGTCTGAGGCGCTGGCCCGCCACAGCCTGGTCTACGTGGACGTTACGGAGCTCGGGCCCCGGTCGCGGATGCTGGAGACAGTTCGCGGGTTCGTGGCCGAGCGGCTGGCGGCCCGGCCCGACGCCGACCAGGTCGCGCGGCGCCACGCCGGCTTCTATCGAGCCCTGGCTGAACAGGCGGACCGGCCGCTGCGCAGCGGCGATCAGGGCGAGTGGCTGGAGCAGCTGGACGCCGAGGCGTCCAACCTGGCCGCCGCGGTGCGCTGGCACCTGGTCCAGGATCCCGGGCCGCTGCCGCACATGTTCCGGGTCCTGTGGCTGTTCTGGGCGCTGCGGGATCTCGAGCGCGAGGCCTGGTCCTGGGTCGAACAGCTGCTGCCGGCCTTCGGCGCGCTGGACGCGCAAGCCGGGGCCGAGCTGGCGTGGGCGGCGGCGGCGATCGCTATCGACACCGGTGACGATGCGGCGGCGTTGGCGGCCTGCCAGCGCCTGGCACCGCTGCTGACAGGGATCGGTGACCCGTTCCTGCACGCGGCGTCCCGGCTGGCCCTGGCGTGGACCTGGCCGATCTCCGGTGACTTTGACCAGGCGCTACGCGAGGTGGCGGTCTGTTTGGAGGAGTTCCGCGGCCAGGACGAGCTCGTCTTCACGGCCACGGCCGCGTTCACGGCCGGCTCACTGGAGACGGCGCTGGGCCGCTACGACGATGCCCAGGGCCACCTGCGCGAGGCGTGCAATTTGGCCGAACGGGCCGGTGGTGACTGGATCAGTGCTGTTTCTCGGGCAGACCTCGGCATTCTGGCGGTGCTGCGGGGCAGCCTCGACGAGGCCCGGGCGGTGCTGGCGGAGGCGCTGGACCAGAGCCTGGCGGCCCGCAGCACCGCGGTCGTGACCTTGTGCCTGTCCGGGTACGCCTGGCTGGCGTTCGCGGAGGGCGACCCGGAGCGGGCGGCGCGGCTGGAAGGCGCGGCCGAGGGCCTGCGCCGGCGAGTCGGCCAGCGGGCGTGGCCGCATCTGCGGCGGGTGGAGGCCGATCTGGTGGCCCAGGTCCGCCAGCGGCTGGGTGCGGAGCGGTTCGAGCAGCTGTTCTCCGTCGGCGGCCGGCTCACCCAGCGGGAGGCGGTAGCCATCGTGCGGGACCCGCGCAGCGCTGGCACCCAGACGTCCTGAGTGCCATGCAACCATCCACGGGCCGGCGGTGGTCTGGATGGCTGTAGGGGGTGAGCCGTGAACGCGAAGCTGGACGGAGAATTCCGGGAGTTCATGCACGCCCGGTGGCCAGTCATGGTCCGGCTCGCATACGGGCTGACCGGGGACCAGGGTCATGCCGAGGACGTCGCGCAGGCCGCGTTCGCGCGGGCCTATGCGTCCTGGCCGAGGGTCAGCCGGGCCGGCGACCCGGACGCGTACGTGCGGCAGATCGTGGTCAACGAGAACCGGAACCGGTTCCGCAGGCGCCGGGTGACCGAACGGCTGACCGACTCGCCGCCGGAGTCCGGGCACGCCGATGTGGCGTGGACCGATACGACGCGGCATTACGACGACCACTCGGTCCTGATCGCAGCGCTCCAGCGGCTAGGCCCGCGGCAGCGGGCGGTAATCGTGCTCCGCTACTGGATGGACCTGACCGAATACGAGACCGCGGCCGCGCTGAATTGCTCCGTCGGTACGGTCAAGAGCCAGACGTCACGCGCCCTGGCCACGTTGCGGCAAGACACGGAACTGGTGGATGAGGGATTCCAGTGAGGATCGACGACGAGCGTGACCTGCACGGGCAGCTGGAGGCGGCCTTCGAGGCCATCACCCCGCGGCCGGCCCCGATCGAGGCGGCGGCCCGGCGGGGCCGGGCGATCAAGGTCGGGCGGCGGGTGGCCGTGGCGGCCGGTGCCGCCGCGGTGGTGGCCATCGGGGTCCTTGCCGTTCCGACCCTGCTGCACCATTCGGCCGCGCCGGCCCCCGTGGCGCCGGTCGGCCACTACACCGTGACGGTCCAGGCCCCCGGCCCGCACTCGGCGCCCGGCCTGATCGCGGCGGGCACCATCGACGGCAAACGCTGGCAGCTCACCGAGGCCAAGCCGGTCAGCGGCGGGCCGTCAGGCTCCGTGCCGAGCGTCACGACCTCCGGTCCGGCGTTCGGGGGGAACGCAGCCTCTGGCCCCGCGGTGGCCGTGGACAGCGGGGCTCCTGTCTTCTTCTACGGGCTGACCGCCGGGAACGTCCAGGTCCAGTTCGGCGGGGTCCAGGCCGATGTGACGTACGTCGCGGTGCGGCTCGATAACGGCATCGTGCTCATGCTGCGTCCGGTCACGGTGTACGGCGTCCGCGCGGTCGCGTTCGCCGTCCCGGTAGGGGCCGAGGTCCTCGATGCCACCGCGTACTCGCGGCACGGCGAGATCGCCGCCGCGATCCCCTTCAACGCCCCGGGCGGGGTGGCCGCCTTCGGCGTCTGGCTCAATCCCGGGCAGCGCGGGCTGGCCCGGGCTTCGGGCCGGATCGGCTCGGGCACGGCCAACGGGATCGCGTGGTCGGTGACCGCGTTCCTGGGTCCGTGGGGCATCTGCATCCAGGCCCCCGCGACCGGGATCACGTCGGCATACTGTGTGCCTAGCCTTTCTTACCTGGACGTGAACTCGGGTGACCTGTCCATGAGCGGGGTCAGCCTGTCCGTGGCGGCCGGGCACGCGCCGGCCTCGACGGCCTGGGTCATCGTGAACCAGCCCGGCGCCACCACGACCAAGGTCTGGCCGGTGACCGTGGCCGGCGAGAAGCTCTTCGCGTTCCGGCTGCTCGCCGGCCCGCAGGGGGTGAGCTGGACGGCTTACGACAACTCGGGGCACGTGGTCGCGTGGCCGGCCGGCTGACCCGCGGCCTCATCGGAGCAGGTTAGCTGTCCAGCGCGCTGCGTCGGGACCGAGCAGATGCAGCAGGCGTGCGTAGGCCAGCACGCCGTGGGGTCCGGTCGGGTTCGGTGCCGGCGCATTAGCCCGGGCGGTAAGCCAGACCAGCACTCGCAGCCCNNGCTCCGTCGACTGTTACGTGCTGGCCGGTTCCCTGCGGGCAGGAAAAGTCACTGTGAGCCGCCGGAGTGGCGAATATCTGGACCTGATCAACGCCCGTAACGGCGAAGTTGCCAATATCGCCCGGATAATCGTCAAGATGCAGCGTCTGCGCCACCGGCTGGCCGGCGAGCGGGGTGTAGTCCACCTCTGATACCCGCCATCCCGTCGGCAGGCCGGAAATCCAGTAGGGGAACCTGATCGGCGTGCTCTGCCCGAACCGGACGTCCGCGGCGACCCGCAGCACCGCCGTACGCTCTGCTCCGGTCGGCGGCCAGGGCGAGTTCGCATCAGTCCAGTCGAGCACGGACCAGGCACCGGGCGCGTACTCCCAGGCCAGCTGCGCCCCCAGCAGCCAGTACGCCAGGTGCCCCTGCACGTCGGGCGCCCGGCTCCGCACCGCGTTCATGGTGTTGTACGCGCTGCACAGCAGGGCCCGCCCCGCGACGTGACATGTCCCGGCCGGGTTCACCAACAGTTCGATAAACACGCTATGGGAAACCGCGACCAGGTTGAGCCTCACCGGGGTCGAGGCCGGCATCGTCCCGCCCGCAGCGCCAGTCTTGAAGCCGGGCGGCAGCCAGCCGAACGACGCGTACGGCACCAGTACGTTGAAACGGGCAGGGGTGACCGTGGCGCCCGCCGCCTGGTGCCCCGGCCGCTGCGCCGGCACCACCAGCAACGCAGCGACGACAACGGCCACTGCCCCCGCAACCGCCAGGGCCAGGACGCCGCCCCGCATCCGCCGCCAGCGGCGCCCCCGCCGCCCGGCGGCGATCGCCGCGTCGAGGTCAACCCGGGCCGGCGGTGGCTCGGTGTCCGCCAGCTGGCCGAGCAAGGTCCGTACGCTCGCCTCATCCACGATCGGGTCCCCCTCCACGCGAGACCGGCCCGGTTCCCCAGGCTGGTTCCAGCATCCGGCGCAACGCGGCCAGGCCCTTCGACGTCTGGCTCTTCACCGTTCCGGCCGAGCAGCCGAGCACGATCGCGGCCTGCTCGACATCCAGGTCGCAGTAGAACCGCAGCACGAGCGTGGCCCGTTGACGCGGCGGGATCGCGGCGAGCGCCTCCCGGACGTCCAGCACGGCGTCCGGGTCCGCGTAGACAGCGGCGCGGTCAGCCTGCACGCCAGACAGCAGCACGCGCCGGAACCAGGGTGAGCGCCGCTCGCTGAGGAACGCCCGGACCAAGATCTTCCGGACGTAAGCATCGGTGTTGTCCATCCGGGACGCTCGCGGCCAGTGCGTGAACAGCCGGGTCACTGTCGCCTGCACCAGATCATCCGCGCTGTGCCAGTCCTGGCACAGCAGGTAGGCGAGCCGCCGCAGCCAGGCCAGCCGTGCTTCGACGTATTCCACGTAATCGGCCTGGCGCCCGCTCACCGGCCACCGCCCTGTCGTGCCGTCACATCACCTAAAGGCGCCCGGCCGGCATCCGGTTGCCCCGATCCAAAAATTGAGCCTAGAAAAAAACCCACCAGGTGAACGGAGGCTCAGGCGTTGAGCTGGCGGGCGCGCGTGGCCCCCTGCCCGACAATCCTCAGCGTGGCCGCTCCCTTCGCCATCCACCTGACGCCGAACAGAATCGGGATGAGGGCTGCCGCGTCGACGCCCAGACCGCCGACCGCGGCTACCAGGGCGATCCCCAGGATCATTCCCGCAGCACCCTCGGTCACCATGGCGATGCCTCCGATCCGGATGCCGCGGCCCGGCCTGAGCTCCCCCCGCAGGGTGCACTCGGCGAGTTCGTGCGCAGCCCGCCGGAGCACCGGATCAGCCACTTCACGTCCGTACACGACAGCGTCCCGGACCTGCCAGCGTTGCCGCGCAGGAAGCCGGTACGTCTCGATAAGCCACTTGTCCACCGCGTCTGACGGCGGGCCAAGCCCGCTGGCCGAGACGTGCCGCTGCATTCCGCGGCGACGGGCAATCAGCCAGGCAGCAGTGGGCACGCCGATCCCGATGACCACGATGATGGCAACTGCCCACGCCATAACTACCGACCTCGCCCCGCAGACCACGGAAAGCTGTTTCAGCGTAACAGCGGAAGGGCCAGCACCGGGAGAGCCGTTCTCCGCCGGTTGCGTGCAACCAGCTACCGCTCCCGTAGGTATTCATGGTGACAGGCCAGATGACCGGGCGGCCAGCTCCCGGGGAAAGGCGGAGGCGCCAGTGGAGCGTGAGGAATTCGCCGACTTCTACGCCGCTAGTTTCCAACGGCTGGTGGGGCAGCTCTACGCGATGACCGGAGACCAGTCCGAGGCTCAGGACGCCGTGCAGGAGGCGTTCGTGCGGGCCTGGGCGCGCCGCGGCAAGATCGACCGAAACGGAGCGCCCGAGGCCTGGGTCCGCGTCACGGCCTGGCGCATCGCGGCCTCGCGGTGGCGGCGAGCCCGTGACGGCGCCCGGCTCGGGTCGCTGACCGCCCGGCCCGAGTCCACCGCCGGGCCCACCCCGGACCGGGTCGCGTTCCACGACGCGCTGCGCAAGGTGCCCGCCGAACAGCGCCGCGCGCTGGTCCTGTACCACCTATGCGACCTGACGGTCGATCAGGTCGCCGCCGAGACCGGGGTGCGGGCCGGAACGGTTAAGGCACGGCTGGCCCGCGGCCGCGCCGCCCTCGCGCCCCACCTGCGAGAAACGCCCGCCCCGGTAACCGAGTAGCTAACCAGGAGGTAATCCCAGTGTCTGAGCTAACCAGCGAACTGCGGCGGATGGCCGATGACGCCGCCCGCCAGGCCCGGCCGCCCGCCGTGGCCGAAATCATCCGGCAAGGCGACCGCCGCCGCCGCCGTTCCCTCACGCGTCAGTCTCTCGGCGGGCTATCGGCGGCGGGTATCGCCGGGGCGGGTGTCGCGCTGGGCCTCGGCCTGACCGGCTCCGCGCCGGCGCACGGCACGGGCACGATCCGGACCGCGGCGTTCACGCTGGTCAGTAACGCCAACGGCACGGCCACGCTGACCATCAACCCGAATGTGCTACTCGAGCCCGGCACCCTGCAGAGCGACCTCGCGCAAGACGGCATCCCGGCCATGGTCACGACGGGCAGCTTCTGCTCCTCCGATCCGGCCCCTGCCGGTCTCTCGCAGGTCGTGTCGATCCAGAAGAGTCAGCTCGCCGCGCCGCCGCCGGTGGTCGGTAAGCCCCAGCAGCGTCCGGCCCGGACCATGACGATCAATCCCGCGGCGCTGCCAGCGGGAACGGAACTGAGCTTCGGTAACTTCCAGCTCGCGAACGGCGCGCAGACCTCCTACACGCTCATCGACACGGGCTCCTATACCTGTACCAGCACCGCTCCCACCAGTCCGCCGGCCGATGGCGGGGAGATCGGCTTCAGCAGCACGTCCAGCAGCGCAAACACGAGCCTCAGCGGCGGCGGGCCATCGTGACGGCGAGCCGCCGCTCCTAACGATCCCGCTGTAGATACGCCCGCAGCGGTTGGCCGGTCAGACGATGGGCGCCGGACTCGTTGGTCCTGGCTGCTCTCCGGTGGCTGGCTTGGCCTGGGCAGGGGCCGGGTCGAGCAGGGCGCGGAGGGCGGCCAGGACCGGCAGCCACGTGTCCTCGGCGTCTTCGTCGCTGCTGCCCTCGAGCTCGTCGATCTGCAGTCGGACCGTGGTGCCGCCGGGGGTGGCCCGGAGCTGCCAGGTGAGGAACGTGGGCGGGTCGTCTGGTCCGGACCGCAGCAGGTAGGACAGCTGCCGGGGCGGCTCGGCCCGCAGGACCTGCCCGGTGAGCCGTCCCGCGGCGGGCGGCCTCTCGGGTCCGCCGCCGGACCGTAGCGTCAGCGGCGCGCCGGGGGACCATGTCGAGTGCGCGGCCAGCCCGTGCAGGTAGCGTCGGGTCAGGTCGCCGTCGGTCAGCGCGGTCCACACCGCGGCCGGTGCCGCCGCGGTGGTGAGGGCGAACTGGTGTGAGGTCAGCGGACCGACCGGGCGGCCAGCCGCCTTCGGGCTCGGCGTCAGCTGCTCCCAAGCGTCCATCAGGCTGTCCCCCCGGCGGGTTCAGTAGCTCGCTGACTCGACCAGTTCGGTGATCTGGACCTCGGGGGTTCCGATCACCCCGGCCTCCTTCATCGCCTCGGCCAGGTCCGGGTTGTCGAGGAAGCCCGCGGCCGCGGCCACGTCGGGGAACTGTATGAAGGCGACGATGTCGGTTGGCCCGTCCGCGCTGGCCGGCGCCCGGGTCAGGGTGACCGAGGTGGCGCCCGCAGCACGGCGGTCCCTGTCGTAGTGGGTACATCTGCGACAGTAGGGAGACGACCACGTCGGTGTCCCTTAGCCAGATACTCTTTGTTTCTTACTTTCGCCGTCGTGGCCTGGCTAAAGGAGATCCTTCAGATCGTTCCGCTCGAGCCGAACGACCCGGACGGCAGCGGCGACGATTAGTTCGAGCTGGCCACGCCCGGCTTGCTGGAGCTGGACCGGGTCGCCGCGCTCGGCCAGTCGCCGGCGCAGGGTAACGAGCCGGGCGTCCAGGTTGTCGTTGCCCGGGGGCAGCCCGATGTCGCGGTTGAGCCGCAGCTCCCGGTTTGAGAAACGGGTACGGCCGGATCGCTGGTACTCGNNCCCGGCTACTCCCCGGATGATGTAGTCACCGTCGATCAGTACCGTCCCGTCAGGATCATGGAAGGTAATGGAACGGCCACCGGAATCAGCCGCTGGCTTGGTGCCAGCACGTCGTGGACCGGAGCTCAGATCGTCCGCCGTCGTGTCCAGCAGGCCGATGCTCATCCCGATATGACGCGCGATCACATCGATCAACTGGCCGTCCACGGTGCCGAACCGCCCAGGCTCTGCGCGCCGGCGAGTCCAGGCAGCGGGATCTCCTGCCGGTCCTCCGTCCGCGACCGGGCCGCGGCCCGGTTCAGGTTCTGAGCGCGAATGACGTGCGATACCAGCACCTGCCGGCGTCGCTGCGCCGCGACGCCGATCACGCCCTCATCCACCGCGATTTCGGCTCCGACGCCGCCGGCGTAGCCGTGGTGCGCGACGACGAACAGGCTCTTGAGGTCGTGATCGGCCATGAGCAGCATCGAGGAGCCGATACCGAACAGATCGTCGAGCAGTTCGAGCGCGGTCTGGGTGAGTTCGCCGAGTTCGCGGCAGTCGTCGAGCCTGCTGATGAACACACTAAGCCCGTCGAGGGCGCCGGCACCCGACGACGTGCTCCGCCTCAGCCTGCCGACCGAACCCTCGACCAGCTGGCACCGATCGACACGCAGAACCTCAACCGACCGCAACCGGAACACACCACGCATTCCGGTCTGGTCAGCGATCGCATCGATCTGCACGCGCATCGAGTCGAACAGCTCACCGGTACGTTCTGAACGCAGGCGGGTCGCGTCCAGCTCGTACTCGAGCAGGGTCTGGGGATCGGCGACCCGGACCGCGAGAAACGGGTTGGCCTCGAGGTTGCTGGTGGTCTTGCCGAAGAACTGATTCGAGATCGCGATCCGCTCCTCGTCAAGGAAGCGAGCCACCGAGATGTAGGTGATGTTGGGCGTTCCGTCCGCGGACGCCGTGGCGATCGTCGCCGGGATCACCNNGCCTGGCCGGCTCGCCCGCCGGGCGTCTGGTCGTACGCTTCGTCCGCCCTGAAGCAGACAGTCACCAGATCACCGAGCATCAGGCACTCAGCGTCAGTCGCCCCGACCTCGGCTGCGGCCCCCGCGAACCGGGCCCGGTGGGCCTCGACCCGATCCAACTCGTCATCGGTCGGGTCCCGCACGACGTCGACGGTGCCCTTTACCTGCGCCGAGCTGTACGTCACGGGGTGGGCGGCAGTCACGGCGATCCGGCCTTTGGCCGCGAGGTTGGACCGCATCGCCGACCCAGTACGCGCCGTGAGGCACACCACGACGTACCCCTCCGGAGAGATCGTCGCACCCCAACCCCGGGTAATCGACGGGCGCCCCTCCGCGTTAACGGTCGCCGCCACCACGGCAGAACCCCAAAAAGCTCCCCCACCCGCCCCGCGTCCACGCAGCCTAGCGTAGTGACTGTGCAGTGCCGCTGCCAGGGCCGCAAGGCCCGGCGGCCGCTATTGCCTGAGGTCGCTCGGCGTTCGCCGCGGGCTGTGCTTGTTCCAGGTCACGTCACGGTCGTCCGCCTGGTTCTAGCGCGCTTGCTCCAGCGGCTTAGCCAGAGCAGGCCGAAAACGGGAAGCACGAGCGGGACGAAACCGTAGCCGCTGCCGTAGCTAGACCACACCGTGGCGTCGGGGAACATGGCCCGGTCGGCGAGGCTCCAGGTGCCAACCGCCAGCACGCCGGCGAGCTCGGTCGAACAGGACAGGACGGCGATCCGGCGCGCCGTTGGATTGCCGACGGTGAGGGTGACCGTAGCGAGGATGTAGACCACGGCGGCGAAGGCCGACAGCAAGTAGGCGACCGGGGCGTGGCCGAACTTCGTCGCGATCTGTACCCCGGCCCGCGCGGAGGCGGAGAGCGCGAAGAGCGCGTAGACGGCGACCAGCAGCCGACCCGGGCCTGTCCTGGTCAAGTCCGGCTGCGCTGCCCTGGGCTCAGGCGGTGCCGCGGGCT
>PLIQ01000576.1 GCA_003140115.1 Actinomycetota bacterium
GCGGCCGTCTCGGCCCTGATCCGGTGGCAGGGGATCCGGCTGTACCTGCGCGGCCTGCCCGTCGTACCCCGGCCACCCCGCCAGCCCCAGGAGGGAGTTCAGTGACCACCAGCACGCGGCAAGCCCCGCGCTGCGCCGTCGACCCCGAACGGTGGCCCGACGTCGCCGTGGCGGAAGGCTCCGCGGCGCGCGCGGCCGTGGCCCGGGTCCTATTCACCCGCGCCGTGGCGGCGCTGCCGCTGCGGGTGCGGTTCCCGGACGGTCGGCTGCTCGGCGCGGGCCCGCCGGACGCGCCGGTCATGGTCCTGCACCGGCCCCGGGAGTTCTTCCGCCGCTTCGGCGCCTCCGGCCTGATCGGGTTCGGTGAGTCGTACCTGGCCGGCGACTGGGACTGCGCCGACCTGACCGGCCTGCTCGCCGTGTTCGCCGCCCACGTCGGCGACCTCATCCCGCCCAGGGTGCAGCGGCTGCGCACGCTCGCGGTGCGTCGCCCGCCCGCCGGCGACCGGCAGACCCGCGACGGCGCCCGGCGCAACATCGGCCGTCACTACGACCTGTCCAACGAACTGTTCGCGCTGTTCCTGGACGAGACCATGACCTACTCCTCGGCGCTGTTCGCGACCCAAGGGGGCGCGCCCGGCGGCCCGCCGCTGGCCGCCGATCACCTGCTGGCCGACGGCCAGCGGCGCAAGATCGACGGCCTGCTGGACCGGGCCGGGGTCGGTCCCGGCTGTCGGCTGCTCGAGGTCGGTACCGGCTGGGGCGAGCTGGCCATCCGCGCCGCGCAGCGGGGTGCCTCCGTGGTCACGGTCACGCTCTCGCGGGAGCAGCAGGCGCTCGCCGCCCGCCGGGTCGCCGAAGCCGGCCTGGCCGGCCGGGTCCGGGTGGAACTGCGCGACTACCGCGACGTCGAGGGCACGTTCGACGCCATCTGTTCCTGCGAGATGGTCGAGGCGGTCGGCGAGCGCTACTGGGACGCCTATTTCACCGCGCTCGACCAGCACCTGGCGCCCGGCGGCCGGATCGGGCTGCAGACGATCACCATGCCGCACGACCGGATGCTGGCCACCCGCCACACCTATACCTGGATCCAGAAGTACATTTTCCCCGGCGGCCTGCTTCCCTCGGTAACCGCGATCGAGGACAGCATGACCCGGTCCACCCGGCTGCGCGTCACGGCCCGCACCGACTTCGGATTGCACTACGCCGAGACGCTGAAGATCTGGCGGAACCGGTTCCAGGCTCGCGCGGACGAGGTCGCAAGCCTCGGATTCGACGACGTGTTCGCCCGCATGTGGACCTTCTACCTCTGCTACTCCGAAGCCGGCTTCCGCTCCGGCTACATCGGGGTCAGCCAGCTCACNNAAGCCCCCGAAGATGAAGCCCCCGAAGATGAAGCCCCCGAAGATGAAGGCCGCCAAGATGAAGGCCGCGAAAATGAAGGCCCCGAGTATGAAGGCCCCGAGTATGAAGGCCCCAGACGACGCCGCCGGTGTCATCGCGGACCTGGTCAGGACCCAGGCCGGGGTCGACCTGCCGGTCCGGCTACGGGCCTGGGACGGCAGCGAGGCCGGGCCCGCAGGAGCCCCGGTCCTGGTCGTCCGGTCTCCCCAGGCGCTGCGCCGGATCCTGTGGCGTCCAGGTGAGCTCGGCCTGGCCCGCGCCTACATCAGCGGCGACCTCGACGTGGACGGCGACCTCACCGACGGACTGCGCCGAGTGTGGCGCGCCATCCGGCACAAAACTCCGGCGGGCGACGTGTGGCCAGCCCCCGCGCCGTCCGCCGGGCCAGCCACCACCCGCGGCCCAGCCACCACCCGCGGGCTGGCAACCGCGCGGGCCCTCGCCGCCGGGGCTCCCGCCGCACTGGCCGCGGTGCGGGCCGTCGCCCGTCTGAAGGTCCCCATCTGGCCCCCGCCCCCGCCGCCCCTGTGCGAGCTCCGGGTCCGCGGCCGCCTGCACAGCCGGGCCCGCGACCAAGCGGTGATCGCCGGCCACTACGACTTGCCCGCTGCGTTCTACCAGCTCATCCTGGACCCCAGCATGGCCTACTCGGGGGCCTGGTGGACCGGGGCGGACACCTTGGCCGGCGCGCAGCGGGACAAGCTGGAGCTTATCTGCGGAAAGCTCGGCCTGCAGCCCGGGAGCAGGCTGCTCGACATGGGCTGCGGCTGGGGTTCGCTGACCGTCCACGCAGCCCGTGACCACCGGGCCCGGGTGACCGGCGTGACGCTGTCCGCCGAGCAGGGCGGCTACGTCCGGCAACGGGTCCGCGGCCTGGGCCTCGGCGACCGGGCCGAGGTCAGGATCCAGGATTACCGGGATCCGCTGGACGGCCCCTACGACGCGATCGCCTCGGTCGAGATGGGCGAACACGTCGGCGCCGCGCAGTACCCGCGGTTCTGTTCGGCGCTATACCGCCTGCTCCGCCCGGGCGGCCGGCTGCTGATCCAGCAGATGTCCCGGGGTGGCCGCGCGCCCGGCGGGGGCGCGTTCATCGAGTCCTACATCGCGCCCGACATGGACATGCGCCCGGTGGGGGAGACGGTCCGGCTGATCGAGACCGCCGGGTTCGAGGTCNNCGGCAGCGCGCTGGCCTTCGAGGAAGGCCGGATGGGCGTCGACCAGATCCTCGCCGTCCGGCCTGACCGATGAGCGGCTTGCCCGCCGGTCCGTTCGGCGTCACCCTGCTGGTCACCGCGGGCGCGCTGCTGGCCATGCAGGCCGTGACGTTCGCGGTGGCGCTGAAGGCCGGGCGGCACAGCGTGGTCGACACCGCGTGGGGCATCGGCATCGCCCTGGCCGCCGCGGTCAGCCTGCTCGCCTCAACTGGGCACGGCCAGCCGGCCCGCCGCTTCCTGCTGCTGGCCGTCGCGGTCATCTGGGGCCTGCGGCTGGCCGGCTACGTCACCCGCCGCAACCACGGCCAGGGCGAGGACCCGCGCTACCGGGACCTGCTCAACCGGGCCAACGGCAACCGGAACGCCTACGCGCTGCGCACTATCTATTTGCTCCAGGCCGCGATCTTGTGGCTGGCCTGCCTCCCGATCCAGGCCGGCATGCTGGAGCGGGCCCCAGCCGGCCCGGTCACGGTCATCGGGGCCGCCGTCTGGCTGGGCGGCTTCGTCTTCGAGTCCGTCGGCGACTGGCAGCTGGCCCGGTTCAAGGCCGACCCGGCCCACCGAGGCCTGATCATGGACCGCGGCCTGTGGCGCTACACCCGGCACCCCAACTACTTCGGCGACGCGTGCATGTGGTGGGGCCTGTTCCTGATCAGCCTGGGCTCCTGGGCCGAGCTGCCGACCGTGATCGCGCCGCTGCTGATGACCTTCATCCTGACCCGGGGCACCGGCCAGCGCCTCACCGACCAGCGGATGGCCGCCACCCGCCCCCAGTACGCCGACTACGCCGCCCGCACCAGCGCCTTCATCCCCCTCCCGCCCCGAAAGCCAGGCGCGTGATCACCTCGCTGCCGGGCCCGCTTCCCTGCGGAGCAGCCATCGGCCGGCCAGCGAGCCGAGGTTCTGGGCGGCTACTATCGCCGTGAACAGGGAGGAGAAATGCCGCCCGCCGGTCACTGCCGTCACTGCCTTGGCAATTGTCCCGGGAGCTGCCTGCTACCGGGCGGCGCGGGCCTGTGCATTCACCAGCCGACCCTGACGCTGACCGCGGGCCAGCGGCTGGCCGCCTTGCGGACACGGCGATTCTGGCGTCGGGTCTTCTGGGGCAGCCGGCCACCGTCCGCCTAGCCCGGGCCCTATGCGCCCCGCCGGCACTCCCTCATCAACTAGCTCACCAGTTCCATTAACGCGGAGGATCTGGCCTTTGAGGAGGATCCGGGCAACTCCAGCTGCCCGGATCCTCCACGTAAGCCGGATCCTCCACGTCGATGGGACGCCTGTGACTGGCGAGCAGGGATGGCGGGGTATGGCGGCGGCCGGACGGGGATGAGGGGACGACGGGCCCCGGGGCGGCAGTTACCTGCAGCGCGAACTGACACCCGACTCGCAGCCCCCAGCAGTCGCGTTACACGCTCTACGCCTAGTACAACGGGACCATCGACCCGGAAACCGCGACCGTTCGCGCGAGCCACAGCCGCGAGCAACAGGCGCGAGCTCAGACTGCGTGCCGCAGCCGCAACTCGGCCGGGAACGGCGCCAGGTACGTCTGCTCGGCTAGCCACGGCAGGTCGCCGCCGCTGGCGTAGTGGGCCAGCAGCGCGACCGGCACGCTGAGCGGCACCTCGCCCCGCCGGTACGCGTCGATCCGGCCCACCAGGTCGGCACTCAGCGGCCGCGCCACCGACCGCCCGATCCGGCTGTACGCGTGCAGCAGCGCGTTCGCGTTCCGTCCCCGCGTCGCCGGCGTCGCCATCGCGGCCAGGAACAGCTCCCCATACGCGGCACCAGTCGACGCACGCGAAACAACGGCCGAGGCCACCACCCGCCCGGCCGACCGGTAACCCGACGGATCGTGCGCCAGCAGCTGCAGCTTNNCCGCGAACACCCGCTCCACGAACGCCTCCCGCAGCCCCGCGTCGTTCAGCCGCCCCTCGTCCTGCACCGCCAGCAGCGGAAACTCCGCGATCACCCGCTCCGCGTACAGCCCCGGGCCATAAACACCGGACGCCCCGTACCGCGGGATACCCCGCACCCCGCAGCTCGGCGACTTGGCCTTGAACACGTACCCGTCGATTCCCGAAGGCAGGGGCAGGGCCGCCATCGACGCCGTGTGGTCCGCGGTCCCGCTCCGGTTCACCAGCCGTCCGCCGGCGGTCACCCGGATCGGCTCCCGCGGCGTGCCCAGCCCGATCTCGATCTCCGGGCAGTACGGTACCCAGTCCACGTACGGCCCGAGCTCGTCGGTCAGGAACCGGAACCGCTTGTGCCCCCCGTCGAACCGGACCTTCTCGCCCAGCAGGCAGCTCGACACCCCCACTCGCGGACGCGTACTAGCCACGATTCGCAGGTTAGCCTGGCACACATGACGACCCCCAGGCTGGTGGCCCTCAGCGACCTGCACGTGGCGTTCCCGCCGAACCGGGAGATCGTCTCGGCGCTCCGCCCCGGCGACGCCGGGGACTGGCTGCTGCTGGCGGGCGACGTCGGGGAACTCTATGACGACATCGAGTGGGCGCTGCGCCTGCTCAGCGAGCGGTTCGCCACCGTCGTGTGGACCCCGGGGAACCACGAGCTCTGGACGCGGAGCAAGGATCCGGTCGCGGTGCGCGGGGAAGAGCGGTACCTGGCCCTGGTGGAACTCTGCCGCAGCCTGGGCATCCTCACCCCGGAGGACCCGTACCCGGTATGGGACGGGCCGGGCGGGCCAGCCACGATCGCGCCGGTGTTCCTGTTGTACGACTACACGTTCCTGCCGGACGGCGCGCTGACCAAGGAGCAGGGCCTGGCCCTCGCTTACGAAACAGGAATCGTGTGCAGCGACGAGGCGCTCCTATACCCCGATCCCTATCCCACCAGGGAGGCCTGGTGCTGGGCCCGGATCGAGGCCACCGAACGCCGGCTCGCCGCGCGAGACCCCGCGCTGCCGGTCGTCTTCGTCACGCACTACCCGCTCGTCCGCGAGCCCACGCGGGTGCTGCGTTACCCGGTGTTCGCGCAGTGGTGCGGAACGACCCGGACGAGCGACTGGCATCTGCGCTACAACGCCGCCGCGGTCGTCTACGGCCACCTGCACATCCCGCGGGTGACCTGGTACGACGGCGTCCGGTTCGAGGAGGTCTCGCTCGGCTACCCACGGGAATGGCAGCGCCGCCAGGCCCGCCCCGCTGTCCCGCGCCAGATCCTACCGAGCACGGGCTAAGAGGCGAGACAGTCAGGCCGCCACATCCTCCGCCGGGGTGAGGATCAACTCGCCGTCGTCGGAGCGGTACTCGAACAGCTCGGCGTAACGTCCCCAGTCGATGGCCGTATCGAGCTGGGCCCGGCCTTCCTCCTCGCCGAATCCGCGCCGCAGCAGGTCGAGGAACAACCGTTCGTTCAGCGTCCCGTCCTTGGTCGTTTCCAGGGCCCGCACGATGGCCCGCACCAGCGGCGCACGCGCGGCGGCCGCGGCCGCGAACAGCTTCTTGGAGGTCAGGATGTCCGCTTCGACAAAGGCCTTGCCCTCGGGCGTGAGTTCGATGTCGGCGTCGGCGACCTTCGCGAAGCCCAGCATCTCGGCCGCGTCCAGGAGAGGGAGCAGATCGTCGACCTCGAAGGTCAGGATGCGGCCCAGATGCGGCAGGTCGTCCCGGCCGCCCAGGCTGTTGAGGATCTCCAGCAGGCCGGCCAGTCCGCCGACGCTGGCGTGCGGCAGGGGCCTGTCGGTAGGGGACGCCAGGCCCGGTTCCACCTCAGCAGCCACCAGGCCGGCGGCCGCGGCCGGCTGCTCAGTCATGATCCGGTAGATCCGGTCGACCATGGCCTCGAACTCGGGGGCCCGGCGGTTGCGGGGCCGGGCCAGGCCGGTGCTGATCTCGGCTTTGAACCGGCCGGGGTTGGTGGACAGCACGAAGATGCGGTCGGCCATCAGCACCGCTTCCTCGATGTTGTGGGTGACGATCAAGATGGCCTTGGTGGGGAAGTCCTTGCCGCCCCAAAGATTCAACAGCTCGGTCCTGAGGTTCTCGGCCGTGAGCACGTCGAGGGCGCTGAACGGCTCGTCCATCAACAGGGCGTCGGGTTGGACCACCAGGGCCCGGGCGAAGCCGACCCGCTGGCGCATCCCGCCTGAGAGTTCCTTGGGGTAGGCCTGCTCGAATCCGTCGAGACCGATCAGGTCGATCATCTCCAGCGCCCGCTTGTGACGTTCGGCCACCGGCACGGCCCGCGCCTGCAGGCCCAGCTCGGTGTTGGCCTGGACGGTGAGCCAGGGCAGCAGGGCGAAGCTCTGGAACACCATGGCCACGCCCGGATTGGCCCCGTTGATCGGCGTGCCGCGGTAGGACACGGTCCCGGTGGTCGGCGCGATCAGCCCGGCGATGCAGCGCAGCAGGGTGGACTTGCCCGAACCTGACTTGCCGAGCAGGGCGACGATCTCACCCTCGTGCAACTTGAGGCTGACGTCGTCCAGGACCGGGAGGGGCTGGCCGTCGGGCGTGGTGAAGTGCTTACTGACGTGGCTCACCTCGAAAATCACCGCGCCCGCCGGCTCGGGGGCAAAAGGCTGTTGGTCGGTCATCAAGCCCCCCAGGTCAGGGTCACAGCGAATACTTCGTTTCCGCCAGGTGGTAGAGCGGGCGCCACAGCAGCCGGTTTACCACCACTACATAGAAGCTCATGACCACGATGCCCACCAGGACGTCGGCGAAGTCGCCCGACGCGGTCTTCTGGGCGATGTAAGCGCCGAGGCCACTGGCGACCAGGTGGTGCTTTCCGTAGGTGGCGACCTCGGCCACGATCGAGGCGTTCCACGCCCCGCCGGCGGCGGTGATGCCCCCGGTGACGTAGTACGGGAAAACTCCGGGCAGGATCAGCTCCCGCCATCTCTGCCTCCAGGGAAAGCGGAACTGGTCCGCCATCTCCCGTAGCTCGGTGGGGATGGCACTGGCTCCGGCGATGACGTTGAACAGGATGTACCACTGGGAGCCCAGGGCCATGAGCAAGACCCCGCCGTAATCGAGCGGGAGATGCAGGGCCAGGAAGAAGACGATGAAGAACGGGAACAGCAAGATGGCCGGGAAGCTGGCCAGCACCTGGACGACGGGCTGGGCGTAGCGGGAGAGCTTGGGGCTCATCCCGATCTTCGCCCCGACCGGAACCCAGATCACGGTCGACACCACCACGACGACGATGACGCGCACGAGAGTAAGAAAGCCTAGGTACAGACACTTGCCGAACTGACCGAACCCGGCCGTGTGGTCAAAATAGACCACCGCCCGGTAAACTCCCCACCCGATCACCGCGGCGGTCACGACCGCGAACACCACGTCACCGGCCCGGCGCTTGTACTCCGGAGAGCGCAGCGGATATTCGGCCAGCCCGAACGGCCGCGTCACCCGGTCCAGGGCGCGACCGGCCGGCCGGAGCGGCCTGGCGATGTAACCAGGGACGTTCGACTCGCGCAGGAAGTTCAGCACGTAGCTTTTGGGCTGCTCGGCCGCCTCCGACGTCTCCACCCGGAACTTCTCGGCGTAAGCCACCAGCGGCCGCCAGAACACGAAGTTCACGCCCACCACCAGGATCACCGTCACCCCGATGGCGATGCCGACCTCGCCGATGTCGCCCGTGCCCACGGCCGCCGCCACGTAGGAGCCGATCCCCGGCAGCGTGTAGTGATTGTTACCGACGCTGATCGCCTCCGAAGCGGCCAGGAAGAACCAGCCGCCCCCGAAGCTCATCATCCCGTTCCAGACCAGCCCGATCATCGAGCTGGGCACGTCCAGGCGCCAGAAACGCTCCCACTTGGTCAACCGGAACATCCGGGCCGCCTCGTCCAGCTCCACCGGCTGAGTAATCAGCGAGTGGTACATGCTGAACGTCATGTTCCAGGCCATCGAGGTGAAGATGGCGAAGATCGAGGCGCATTCCAGGCCGAGTTCGGAGCCCGGGAACAGAGCGATAAAAAAAGTGACGGTAATGGCGAGAAAGCCCAGGATCGGTACCGACTGGAGAATGTCCAGGATCGGGATCAGGACTATCCGGGCCCGCCGGCTCCTGGCCGCGGCGGTCGCGTAGATGAAGGTGAATACCACCGAGGCGAAGAAGGCGATGAACATGCGCAGCAGCGAGCGCGCCGCGTAGTAGGGCAGGTTGGCCGGGTCGGTGGAGATCACCGCGACATGCGCGGTCGCGGAGCTGGAATTCAGTGAGCGCGCTAGCCGCAGGATCCCGAACAACAGCAGGAATATGGCCACAAATACGACGACGTCAACCGCCGAGAACCTGGGCCGGCCCAGGACCCCGCGACTCGGGAACGAACGGGTGCTAGCCATCGGTACCAGATTCTCCTGGGTANNCCGCGTGCCGGTCAGGAGGACGGGGGCATCAGGACGGTGTTGATGATGTAGACGGTCGCGTTGGCCGTCTGCACGTTGCCGCACACCACGTCCGCGCTGTTGACCTCGTACGTGCCGCCCATCATGGACGGGCTGACGGTGGCGCCCTCCAGCGTCTTGAGCGGGGTGCCCGCGGCGAGCTGGGCCGGGGTGTAGCGCCCGGCCACCACGTGGTAGGTGAGGATCTTGGTCAGCTCAGCCTTGTCGGCCAGCACCTTGCTCAGGGTCGCGGCGGGGATCTTGGCGAACGCCGCGTTGTCCGGGGCGAACACCGTGATGCCTGACGCCGAGTTCAGCGTGTCCACCAGGCCGGCCTTCTCGACCGCGGTGACCAGGGTGGACAGCAGCGGGTTGGCCGAGGCGGCGGTGGCCACCGGCGCGGTCGACATGCCGGTGAAGCTGCCCGCGCCGGTCTTGGGCACCGAGGCGCAGCCCGAGCCGAAGTCGCTGCTGGTCGTGGTGGTCCCCGAGGNNGGGCTCGAGCTGCACGCGGCCGCGGTCAGGGCCAGGCAGGCGCCCAGGCCGGAGATGGCTAGCAGACGGTAGTTCATGATTTCTATTTCTCCTATTTGCAGGGGTGCCGTCAGGTGACGGTCACCACGACCGAGTCCCAGCCGGTAGCCCCGCTGGGAAAGATCTGGGCGCGCCGCGACGGCTGGGTCACGCCTCGGTTGTCGGTGGCCCGGACCTGGAGTTGGTGCAGCCCGGGGGTGGCGTCCCAGGTCCACACCCACTGCCGCCAGGTGTCGATGCCGTCGACGGCGGCCAGCCGGGCCGTGTGCCAGGGGCCGTTGTCCGCGCTGACCTGCACCGCGGCGATGCCGGTGGCGGGCGCCCAGGCCACTCCGGCCACCGCCACCTGGCCCGCGGCGACCTGGGCCAGCGGCCTGGGCACGTCGATCCGCGACTCGACATGGATCGGGGCCACGGCCGCGTAGCCGCGCTGGGTCCAGTAGGCCCGCTGGGCGGCGAAGGTGGTCACGGTCAGCCGGGTGACCCACTT
>PLIQ01000079.1 GCA_003140115.1 Actinomycetota bacterium
GGGTCGGTGTAGCGGCGCAGGACCAGGTTGCAGGCGCCGGCCTTGTACCCGGGCCAGGGCGCGACGTGGACGAACCGGACCCGGGGCCGGTCCCGGCAGTACTCTTCCACCGGGCCCCAGACCGCGGGGTCGGTGGTGTTGTTGTCGATGACGACGACCTCGAAGTCGGGGTAGTCGATCCGCTCGACCGCCTTGATCGTCTCGATCAGCAGCTCGGGCGGCTCGTTATACGCCGGGACGTGCAGCGACACCATCGGGCGATAGCTAGGGTCCGCCTTAGGGAGGGGCCGCCCCGGCCGCGCCCGGCACAGCACGTCGCTCTGGTAGTTGATGTTCGACAGCCACACCAGGAGCGCGGCCAGGTCGAGCAGGATCACCAGCGAAGCCGTGACCGTCTCGGCGATCGAGTGCGCCGCCACGACGGAGATGTACGCCGCCCAGACGATGAACGTCACCGACGCCGCGGCAAACGAGGCGTAGAAGATCTGGCCGACCAGGTTGCGGTCCGGCTGGAGCGCGATCACCGCGACCGAGACGATCAGCAGCGGGAGGGCCGCCGTCTCCAGCCCGCCGATCGGCAGCCCCCACAGCGCCCGGGCCGCCGCGCAGGCGAAGACCGAGATGCCCGCCGCCCCCACGGTCCCGAGCAGGACCTCGGTGATCCTGGAGCCCGTCCACCGGAACCGGGTGCCGATCCCGCGCGCCGGGCTCAGCACCAGCACGGTCGATACGATCAGCTGGACAAAGGAAAGCACGAACAGGTCGTACAGATTGAACTTCAGTAGCACCTAACTCCCCCTCAGAGTCCCCACCCAAGGCTCTACTTTTGGGACACTTTAGCCCAGATTTCCCACATATAAGCGGTATCGCCCGGTTTTGGCACCTATTTCCGCCGGGATAGCCAAATCTTCATGAGCTTCGTTGCAGGAAGGCACATTTCAGGTTCCCTTCATGTTTCGACCGGGACCTGGCCCTCGCGCGTTTCCCGCGCGCGTTTCTCGCCCGCTTGTTACCGTGCAGATCATGCGAGTCCTCCACGGCGTCTGGGCGCGCGGCACGCTCTGCCTGTGGGCCGAGGACCCGGACCTAACGCCGCGCGGACGGCAACCTGACCCGGCGCCGCATCCGTTCGCCTGCCAGGCCGGCGAGCTGGCCGACCTGCTGGCCACCCTGCCCGGCCCGCCCGGCGAGGCGGCCCGCAAGGCCGTCGGCGACGAGCTCACCCTGCAGCTCCCGTCGGCCGGCACCCCCGTCCGCCCCCTCGCCTCGCCCGACCTCGTCCGCCCCGACGCGCCCCAGCCCCAGCCGTCCCGCCCCGGCCGCGTCCGGCTGGCCAGCTGGCGGGTCCCGGTCCTGGCCTTCACCCCCGCCGCCGCCCTGGACCTGCTCCGCGCCGACCTGGCCGAGCTCGTGATCCCCGGCGCGTCACTGCCCTACCTCGCCGCGCTGGCCCGCTTCGCCGACGCCTTGGCGGCGCGCGGCCGGGTCCTGCCCGTCCTGGTCGCCGAGGACGGCGGGTACGCGGCCCGCTGGCGCCCGGTGCTGGGCGGCACGGACGCGCAGCGCGCGCGTGACCTGGCCGCGGCCATGCCCCCCTCGTGCCGGGCGGTCGCCGGGGACCCGCCGGGCGTCCTGCTGGCCGCCGCGCTCGACGGCCTCGCCGACGCCGCGGCGCGGACCCGCCTGCCGGGTTCTCTCCTGCCCGCCAGGCGCGGCCGGACTCCGGTTCACCTTCCTTTGGCCGAACGGTACGTGGCCTCACTGACGAGCACCGATGCTCGCCTCGACGTGGTGACGCCGCGAGACGAAACCGAGGCGGCCGACCTGGCCGCGGAGCTGGACGCGTGGCTGGACCGCGCGCTGATCCCGGCCGGCCCGGTGCGGACCTGCTTCCGGCTGACCGAGCCGGCCGTACCCGAAGCCGACCCCTGGCGGGTCGAGTTCGCGCTGCAGTCCACCGAGGACCCGAGCCTGATGGTCTCCGCGGGGGACGCGTGGGCGGGCCGCGGCTTCGGGGCGGGCGGCGACCCGGTGGAGGAGCTGCTGGCCGGGCTGGGCGCCGCGGCCCGGCTGTTCGGCCGGCTGGAGGACGCGCTGCGCGAGCCGGCGCCGGTCATGCTGGAGCTGGACACCCAGAGCGCGTTCCGGTTCCTCAAGGAGACCGGGCCGCTGCTGGCCGGGGCCGGGTTCGGGGTACTGCTGCCGGACTGGGTGCGCCGGGCCCGGCTCGGGCTCAAGCTGACCACCAGGTCCCAGTCCAAGCCGGCCGCCGCGGCGGTCACCGCGGCCCGGTTCGGGCTCGGCGACCTGGTGGACTTCCGGTACGACCTGGCGGTCGGGGATCAGGTGATCGATCCGGCCGAGCTGGCCGAGCTGGCCCGGCTCAAGGTCCCGCTGGTCCGGCTGCGCGGCCAGTGGGTCGAGCTGGACGAGGCGCACCTGAAGGCCGCGCTGAAGTTCCTGGAGCGCCAGCAGGCGGGCACGATGACCGCCGCCGCCGCGCTGCTAGCCGGGCTCGGACTGGCCCAGGGCGGCCCCGGCGGCGCCGTCCCGCTGGCCG
>PLIQ01000124.1 GCA_003140115.1 Actinomycetota bacterium
CACCCCGGCACGATCGGCGACATCACCGACCCCACGTACTCCGAGCCGATCGTGCGGGCCTGGAACCAGAAGGTGAAGCAGGCCGACGCCTTCGTCGTGGTCACCCCGGAGTACAACCACAGCATCCCCGCCGTCCTGAAGAACGCCATCGACACCGTGTGGCTGTCGTTCGGATTCCGGAACAAGCCGGTGGCCGCCGTCGGCTACAGCGGCAGCATCGGCGCCGGGATACGCGCCATCGAGCACCTGGCTCACGTGTTCATCGAGGCCGAAGCCGTCCCCCTGCGCAACACCGTGGTGATCCCGTTCGTCCGGACCGCGTTCGGCGCCGACGGCGAGCCGTCCGACCCGGAAACAGGCATCCGTCTGCAGATCATGCTCGACGACCTGGCCTGGTGGTCCGCGGCGCTGGAGCAGGCCCGCGCCGCGGGAGAGCTGCCCCCCGGTACCCTGCGGGCCCGGGCCGCCCAGGCCGCCGCGCGGGCCTGACCATCAACGAAGGAGAGGTCCCATGAGCTTCGACACCACCGCCGGTACCCGTGGCGGCCGCCAGCCAGCCGGACTTGCGGCCCGCTGGGCGAACAACCTAATGGCGGGGCGGATCCGCAAGGGCCGGGCCAAGTTCCTGGGCTTCAACGCCCTGGTCCTGATCACGGTCGGCCGCAAGAGCGGGGTCGAGCGGAGGACTCCGGTCGGCTGGTTCCCCGGCCTGGACGGCAGCTGGCTGATCGTCGCTTCGGCGGCCGGGGCGACGGGGAATCCGGCGTGGTACTACAACATCGCCGCCCATCCCGACCAGGTCCAGATCGAGGTCGAGGGCCGCACGGTGCCGGTGCTCGCCGAGCAACTCCACGGGCCGGACCGCGCAGCCGCCTGGCAGGAGATCATCACCGCCGCGCCCCGCTTCGCTAAGTATCAGGTCAAGACTGACCGGGAGCTGCCGATCATCCGCCTAGTCCCCCGATCCGTTCCGGAGACACCGAAAGAGTAGACGGCGTGTCATCGCGGTTTAGTGCCTAATGACGGATAGCATCCAGATAAGTTAGTTCTGTCTTGTTCGTCCGAGGTACCGCGTTGAAGATCGATCCCGTATCCGCCACATCGCATCCGCTGGCCGCAAGCTTCTCACCCGGGATCTACCCGTATCTCGGCGGGTCCGTCCCGGCCGACCTGCTGCGATCCGTCGTGAAGGCCTGCGAAGGTGCTGTCGTATCCGGCAAGCAAGGCGCGAAGCTGGCCGCGACCACGCGCGGGGTCCTAGTCGATCCGGCCGCGTATGGCTCGCAGGCCAGTAGCGATTCCGAGCCGCTCTTCGACTACGACGAATGGCTACAGCGCCAGCAGGCGGCGGGCGTTCCGCTCATCCTCACCGACACGCCGCGGATCCGGAACGACGACCGGTCCGCCCTCCGCAAAGCGCTAGCGCGGTGGGCATCGATCGACGACCCCACCCTGGTGGTCTTGCCCATCGAGCCCTGGTGGCTCGGAAAAGGGCTTTCGTGCCTCACCGAGGAGGTCCGGGCGGCCGGGCGATCGGTGGCGATCGTCCTGCTGCACCGGTACAACGGCCTCGACGCCGCCGGAGCCGTAGCAGGCCTCCTGACCCTCATAGCCGAGGTCGATCCGTTGCCGGTGGTCCTGCTGCGCTGTGACATTTCGGCTGTGGGCGCGGTTGCTCACCGGGCGTTCGCCGGTTTCGTCGGCTGGTTGCCGAATACCCGGCACGGACCCCTGCCCATGCGCCGGCCCGACCGCACCGAGGGCGACGACTCCCCGTCGGTATTCGTGCCCGCGCTGCACAACTACGTCAAGACGAGCAAGCTTCCCGCGCTGGGCCGCAATCGGCACGTGGACCTGCTGCGCTGCGGCGATCCCGTCTGCCGCGGTCGCAGCCTGCTAGAGATCACCAAACAATGCGAGGACAATCTGACCGCCGGCCGCCTCCTGGCTGGCCGGCACAACATGGCCAGCACCGAGCAGATCGCGCGCCGGATGTTCGCCGCCGCCGATCCACGTGACGCATGGTGGGAAGCCTGCCAGGCAGGAGCGGAAGCGGCCGCCTCGCTCATCGAAGGCGGGATCAGCTTGCCCACGCCGCGCTGGCTCCGGCAGTGGGTGGACCTGGGCTCGCCGTCCCACCAGGACGCCGCTGTCCGTTGAGCCAGCGCCGGTAGGCTTTCTCCTCCAGCAGCCACGACCATCCGTCCCTGGTCAGGGCGACCGGCTTCTCGGCGGCCAGCAGCACCCGGTGGCCCGGATCGCCGACGCCGNNGCCGACGCCGACGCCGACGCCGCACAGTTTCGCCTCTAGCATCACCGCGTCCGGTACGCGACTGCGGGCCGCTGCCACCCACCGGCGCGTAAAGCCGGCGAACAGGCTGGCGTCCTGTACGGCGCGCAGTTCCCGGCCCGAAGCCGCCTGGACCACGACATCCGCGATAAACAGCGGCGACTCCAGGCATCTGGTCACGCTCGTGCCGTCCTCCCCGCGTTCGAGGATCCCCGGCGGCTGATCCGCGGCCTCCGCCCACAGCACGGGATCGATCACCGGAATCCTGGCCGGCACGTCCATCAGGCGGTCCAGCAG
>PLIQ01000087.1 GCA_003140115.1 Actinomycetota bacterium
CGCACGGCAACCAGCCGCAAAGCTGGCGCACCGCGCGCCCGCTGATCTTGTCGCTTAGCGCCTTAACAGGCTGGTGCTTCTAGCAGCCGGCCGAGCGCGGGTAAATCCGCATCATTCGTGCGGTATCTCCTTGCCCCGCGGTATCACCTTGTCCTGCGGCATCCCGTACTCGTCATCTCGGCCGTGCGGGATCTCGAACTCACCCTGCGGCATGTCGTACTTGCCGTGCGGGATCTCGAACTCGCCCTGCGGCATCTCATACTTTCCCCGGGACTGCTCAACCTTGCTGGGGTGCGGCATGTCATACATCGGGTGCGGCATGTCATACACCGGGTGGGGCATGTCATAGGCGCTGTCGTCACTTACGTCTTTCTTCTCACGCTCGTCGCTCATGATTTCACCTCCTTTCCAGGTATCCGAGGTAACTGCCTGTTATCTCACTGACTACCCGTTGTGCCCTGATTGTGCTTCTTTTCCGGGTACTGTATTGACCCACTGTCGTCACGTCAAGGCGTATTGCACATTTAGCTTGGGGTGTTTAACTCGCAGCACGTCGTTTGTGGCGTATAGTAATCTCGGGGGTGAGCTGGGACCAGCTTTCCCTTTTATCCCCGAATAAGTATCGCTGGATGCTAAAGACCATTTGGTCTGACTGGCTATCGATCCGGCGCCGTAGGTGGCCACCCCGGAACTAAGGTCGCGGCGTCGCGCCGTCGGCCGGGCGGCCAAGGCGCGCGCCGGGTCAACGCCACCTTCGGTGTGGCGGGTCCGATTCTGACGGAACCGCGAGCACTTCGCTTAATCCGGCGCCGTCTCCGAGCGTTCGATAACCGTTTCCTCGCAGTTCACCTCTTTCGAGCATGCCAGCCCTAAGATGTCCCTGTTCTCGCGAGTGGCCGCTGTGACTAACGTGAAATAAGCCGGTCAGGCGTGACCCGTAACCCGAAATGACTGCGACCAGATATCAGCAGCTCAACACGATTGCGCGAGCCGCCGCGTAGCTTAGGACCGACTTCGGCCCGCAGCGCGTGCGGAGGCTGACGTTCCGCCTCCGCACGCGCTTTGCCCGGGTTACGGCTCGGGCATTATGTCAGGCTCGTCCTCGTCCTCGTCATCGTCGTCATCATCGTCATCGTCGTCGTCTTCGTCGTCCTCGGGTTCGGTCTCGCTCGCGCTCAGCTTGTAGAGCTCGTCGAGGTCCTCAGTGTCCGCCAGAACCTCGGCGACGGCTGCATTCCCCATGATCGTCCTCTCGGTTTACCTGGCCCCCGGCGCAGAAGGATAAATACCCGGGGGGAGACGCGCAGCATCGTATCGGGCGCGACGGCCACTCAAGAGGGCATATCAGGAATTCCCGGAGGTATCCTGCTCGGCGCGTACCTCTGCCGCCCGAGCGCTGTCACCGAGGTCGTCGAAGATCGCGGCGGCCCGGGTCCACGATTCGCGCGCTTCGGCGGCCAGGCCATTACGAGCCTGGGCCCGGCCGAGGAGCCTCAGCGTAGCCGCCTGCTGCTGCCGGTTGCCCGACATCTGGTGGCTGGTCAGCGCCTGACCAAGATGCTCCTGGGCGTCCGCGTCCCGTCCCAGCGCCAGGTAGCAGCGCCCGAGACAGAACAGGGCGTACCCAGCACCATCCACCGCTTCGATCTCGGCAAATGTGCGCTGGGCCTGCTGCAGGTAGTCGAGGGCCTCCTCGGCGCGATCGATGTCTACCAGCGCATCGCCGATATTGACCAGGGCAATTCCTTCGCCGTACCGGTGGCCCGTCGCCCGGCTCAGCTCAAGGCCCCGTCGCAGCAGATCGATCGCCTCCTGCGACCTCCCCAGTCTGGTGTAGGCGTCGGCGAGGTTGTTCGCCGCGCGCGACTCGCCCCTCCGGTCGCCGACCCCGCGGCTGATGGCCAGCGCCTGCTCAATGCACCCGATGCCTTCGCTGTCGCCCTTGATCCCCAGGGCCAGGCCCAGGTTGACCAGCACCCAGGCCTCGCCCTGACGGTTCCCCACGTGGCGGGCGCTGTCCAGCGCCATGCGATGGGTGGTGATGAGGTCGGCCCAGTTGCCCCGGGCGTCGAAGATCTGGAACAGCGGAGGCGGGAGGCGCCAGGCGACCTCGTGCAGGCCGACGGAGGCGGCCTGGCGAGTGGCGGCCACCAGGTTGACGCGCTCGCTGTCGTACCAGGAGAGGGCGTCGTTGACCCCGGTGAAGCGCAGCGGCGGCGGATCGTCGCCGACGGGTCCCAGCGGAACGTCGTAACGGCGGGGCTGGACGGCGGTGCCGGCCGCGTCTGACGTGCGCATGTACCACCGGAGCAGGCGGCCGACCGCGGCGTCGCGGACTTGTGCGGACAGGTCAGCCACGGCCCGTTCGGAAGAATACACACGAAGCAGGTCATGAAACTTGTACCGGTCGGAGGAGGTCGACTCCAGCAGGTGCACGTCCACGAGGGTCTCGAGCACATCCTCGGCCTGATACTCAGGGCTGCCGAACAGGGCGGCGGCCGCTGCGGACGAGATCGACGGCCCCTGCCACAGGCCGAGCATGCGGAAGGCGTCGGCCGGGGCGATCCCGTCCGGCTGGGTGCTGGCGGGCAGGCTGGTGAAGCTGACCTGGAAGCTGGCCCGGACGGCCATGTCCCCGGCCCGCATCTCGTCCAGCCGGCGGTGCTCGTCACGGAGCCTGCTGGCCATGGCCCCGATGGTCCAGCCGCTGCGCGTGTTCAGCCGCGCCGCGCAGATCCTGATCGCCAGCGGCAGCCCGGCGCAGGCCAGCAGCAGCTCGGCGGTGGCCTCGGGTTCGGCCGACGCGCGCTCGTCCCCCACGACCCTGGTGAACAGGGTCAGCGCCTCGTCGTCGTCGAGCACGTTGAGGTCGACCAGCTTGGTGCTGGCCAGGTCGGGCATCCGGCTGCGCGTGGTGATCAGCACCGCGCTGGACGCAGTGCCGGGGAGCAGCGGCCTGACCTGGGCGGCGTCGCGCGCGTTGTCGAGCACGATGAGCATCCGGTGCCCGTCCAGGACGGTCCGGTACCGGGCCGCCCGCTCATCGTCGTCGGCCGGGATGTCCCGGCCGTCCACGCCGAGGTCACGCAGGAACCTGGCCAGCACGTCGGCGGGCGGGAGCGGCTGCGGGGTGGCGCCGAGCAGGTCGACGTAGAGCTGTCCGTCCGGGAAGCTGGCGCGGACCCGGTGCGCCGCGTGCACGGCCAGGGAGGTCTTGCCCAGCCCGCCGGAGCCGGCCACCAGGGCGATCCGGACCGCGCCGGGGTCGGCGTCCGCGCCGCCCCTGGCCAGCAGCTCAGACAGGTGCTTGACCTGATCCTCGCGACCGGTGAAGTCGGCGACGTCGGCCGGCAGCTGGGCCGGGACCGGGACGGGCCGCGGAATCTCGGCCGCCGCGGCGGGAGCACTCGGCCCGGCGCTGGCCGAGATCGTGCCGGCCGAGATGCTGCCCGGCGCGTCATCCGCGTCCCTGGTGAGCGCGTCGTCCTTGGCCAGCAGTTCGGCATAGTAGTGGCGCAGCTCGGCACCGGGATCGACGCCGAGTTCCTCGGCCATGACGCCGCGCGCCTGCCCGTACGCCTCGAGCGCCTCGGCGTGGCGGCCGGCGCCGTCCAGGGCCTGCATGAGCATCAGCCACAGGTTCTCCCTGAGCGCATGGTCGGCCAGCAGCCTGCGCAGTTCCGGGATGACCTGGGCGTGTCCGCCGCAGGCCAGCTCGGCCTTGATCCGCAGCTCGGCGGCGTCCAGGCGCAGCTCGGCCAGGCGTTCGGCCTCGGTCTCGATCATCGTGGTCGACGGGACGTCGGCCAGCGGGCTGCCGTGCCACAGCGCGAGGGCCTCGGCCAGCTGGGCGGCCGCTTGCTCCGGATGGCCGGCCGCGTACGCGCGCCCGCCCTCGCGGACCAGGGCCTCGAACACCTGGGCGTCGGTATCCCCCGGGGCTAGCCGGAGCAGGTAGCCCGGCGCGCGCGTGACCAGCAGCGTGCCGTTGGTGTCACCCAGGAGCCTGCGCAGCCTGAGCACGTAGATGCTGATGAGGTTGCCCGCCTTGGCGGGCGGCGCGTCCTGCCCCTGCCACACCTCGTTGATCAGAACGTCGGCCGGGACGATCTGCCCCGCCTTGATCAGCAGCGCGGCCAGCACCGAACGCCACTTCGGGGCCCCGATCCCCCGCCAGTCCTCCTCCTCGGACCGGATCTCCAGGGGCCCTAGCAGCCGGAACCTCATCATTACCTGGGATCACTCGCCTCCGGCTAGTCGAACTCGGCCGTGGAAGCTCTCACTTAATCACGGCTCAAGACAGACGTAAACCACCTGCCCGAGCATGACCCTATTGCCTCGGCGACGGGGCCCAAGGCGAAGAAGCCGGACGGCCACGGGGGCGCCGTCCGCGGTGCCTAGAACGCCCGCTCGCCTAGCGGGGTGGGTGGTGCGGGAAGCGGTCCTGGCCCTAGCTGGGGAGGGAGGGACCGGCCTAGCGGCCAGGACCGCCCTTTGACCAGCGGCACCACGGGGGGTGCCGGGGTCATCGGTCGTCCCCCGCGGCAACGCGGCCGGGGGGAAACGCGGCCGTCGTCCTCGCGCCTCTGGCGGGGGCGAGGATGACGGTCGCCGGGGACCTCAGGTCTGGCGTGTCTCAGGTCTGGCCGTCGAACAGGCTGGTCACCGAGCCGTCGCTGAACACCTCGCTGATCGCGCGGGCCAGCAGCGGCGCGATCGAGAGCACCGTGAGCTTGTCGAACCGCTTCTCCTGCGGCACCGGCAGCGTATTGGTGATGATGACCTCGCTGATCCTGGAGTTCTTCAGGATGTCCACCGCCGAGCCGGACAGCACTCCGTGCGTCGCGGTGGCGATGACCTGGGCCGCACCCTGGTCGAACAAGGCCTCGGCGGCCTTGGCGATGGTCGCCCCGGTGTCGATCATGTCGTCGACCAGGATGCAGGTGCGCCCCGCCACCTGGCCGACCACCTCGAACATCCGGACCTGGTTCGCGACATCCGGGTCGCGCCGCTTGTGGATGATGGCCAGCGGGCAGCCGAGCCGGTCCGTCCACCGTTCGCAGACCCGGACCCGGCCGGCGTCCGGTGCGACGATAGTGACCTGGCTGACGTCGAGCTTCTTCTCGACGTAGGCGGCCAGGAGGGACAGCGCGAACAGGTGGTCTACCGGACCGTCGAAGAAGCCCTGGATCTGCGCGGTGTGCAGGTCGACCGCCATCAGCCGGTCGGCCCCGGCCGTGGCGAACAGGTCGGCCATGAGCCGGGCCGAGATCGGCTCGCGGCCGCGGTTCTTCTTGTCCTGCCGGGCGTAGCCGAAGAACGGCGCCACCACCGTGATCCGCCTGGCCGAAGCCCGCTTAAGGGCGTCGACCATGATCAGCTGCTCCATGATCCACTCGTTGATCGGCGAGGTGTGGCTCTGCAGGACGAACACGTCGCAGCCGCGGACCGAATCCAGGAAGCGGACGAAGATCTCGCCGTTCGCGAAGTCGAAGAGCTTGGACGGCGTCGGCGTGATGCCCAGGCGGGCCGCTACCTCCTCGGCCAGCTCGGGAAAGGCCCGGCCGGAGACGATCATCAGCTTCTTGGCGCCCGGCTCCATCACGTGGCTCATCCGCCCTTCGCCGCCTTGTCCTTATCCAGCGCCGGTCCGTCAGGCGGCCCCGCTGCCTCACGGGTCTGACGGGCGCGCGCGGCGGCCCGGGTCCCTGGGCGGCGCCGCTCCACCCAGCCTTCGGAGTTGTGCTGCCGGCCACGGGCCACACCGAGGGCGCCCGCGGGGACGTCTTCGGTGATCACCGATCCGGCCGCGGTGTACGCGCCGTCCCCGACCGTCACCGGGGCCACCAGGATCGTGTCGCTGCCGGTGTAGACGTCCGCCCCGATCGTGGTGCGATGCTTGGCCGCGCCGTCGTAGTTGGCGAAGATCGTCGCCGCGCCGATGTTGGCCGCGGCCCCGATGTCGGCGTCTCCGACGTAGGACAGGTGCGGGACCTTCGCCCCCGCGCCGACCACGGAGTTCTTCAGCTCCACGTGGCAGCCGATGTGCGCGCCGGTGCCGATCCGGGTCCCCGGCCGCAGGTAGGCGTAGGGTCCGACGGTGGCCTCCGGCCCGATCTCGGCCTGCACGCACACCGCGTGGATCACCGCCGCGCGGTCCGCGACCGTGGTGTCGCGCAGCGTGCAGCCCGGGCCGATCCGCACGCCCTCGCCGATCGTCGTGTGCCCCTCGAGCTGGGTGCCGGGCCCGATCTCGGTGTCCTGGCCGATCGTCACGTCCACGTCGATCCAGGTGGCGCCGGGATCCACGATCGTCACCCCGGCCCGCATCCAGGTCTCGAGCAGGCGGTCGTTGTACGCCCGGCGGGCCTGGGCCAGCTGGACCCGGTCGTTCACGCCCTGGATCTCGGCCGGATCGGCGGCCAGGACCGTACCCACCGGATGGCCGTCGCCGCGCAGGATCGCCACCACGTCGGTGAGGTACTCCTGGCCCTGGGCGTTGCCGGTCGCGACCCGCTTGATCGCGTCGGCCAGCAGCGCGCCGTCAAACGCGTAGCAGCCGGAGTTGATCTCCTCGATGGATCGCTGCTCCGGGGTCGCGTCGGCCTCCTCGACGATCTCGGCCAGCCAGCCGCGTTCGTCCCTGACGATCCGCCCGTAGCCGCCCGGCTCGGCGACGAGGGCGGTCAGCACGGTGACGGCGTTTCCCGCCGCGGCGTGCTCCCGGGCGAGCGCGGCAAGCGTCTGGCCGCGGAGCAGCGGCATGTCACCGTAGGTGACCAGCACCACGCCGGGCATGCTGCCGAGCGCCTCGATCACCATGCGCACCGCGTGGCCGGTACCGGCCTGGCGATCCTGCACGACGCTGACCGCGTCCGGTACGTACCGGGTGGCCTCGGCGCTGACCTCGTCCCGGCCGTGGCCGGTGACGACCACAATGCGGCGCGGATCGAGCTCGCCGGCCGCGGCGAGCACGTGCCCGAGCATGCTGCGACCGCACAGCGGATGCAGCACTTTCGGGATCCGCGATTTCATCCGTGTGCCCTCGCCCGCGGCGAGGACCATGACAGCGACCGGGCGAGGTTCGCTCACGCGGCAGGTCTCCTCGGGTAGCGCCAGCATCTGCGTTCCGGGGCTTCAGGGTTAGCGCCCATACTCAGGATCGGGGATAGCAGGCCAAGGTGTTCACCTATCCCTCACATGCAGGATACCGTCCGGTCGCCATGGTGAGCAGCCCGATTGCTGGCCGCCGGACCGGATCCGTGCCCGCAGTCCACGTCCCACCCTAGGGCCAGTCGCGCCCGCCGGGGGTCAACCGGGCTTCTTTCGCCCCGACTCGGTGATCGCGGTCGGCTGCCCGTTGGTCCCGTTGGCCCCGGGCGGCTGGCCGTTGGGTCCGGTCGGCGGCCCGTTGGCTCCGGTCGCGCCGGGCGCTTCGGCCGCCGGGTCCGGGACGACCAGCTCGCTCGGCTCCAGGCCGCCATCGCCGGCCACCGCGGCCAGCTCGGCGCCGAGCGACTCGGCCCGGCCGGCCCGCGGGCGCGGGCCGGTGAGCAGCGACGCGATCGCGGCGATCAGGCTGGCCGCGATCGCGAACGCGAACGCCACCCCGAGGCCGTCCTTGAACGGCGTGATGATCAGGTGCGGGAAGAACTGGCGCCCGGTGACGTAGGCGGCGTGCCCGGCCGGCAGGTGCCCCAGCAGCGAGCCGAGCAGCTGGCGCATCGGGTTGTAGCCGAGGAAGGCCGCGAACAGCACGCCGATCGGCGGCAGGTGCGAGATCTGCTGCGCCGCGCTCGCCGGGATGCCCTGCGCGGTCAGCCCGCCGGACAGGGCACCGGGTAGCTTGCTCGACAGCCCGACGACCATCAGCGAGAAGAAGACCCCGATCGACAGCACGAACGCGGTGTTCATGAAGGTGGCGATCATGCCGCCCGCGGCGCCGCGCTGGTCCGCGGGCACCGCGTTCATCATCTCGGCCCGGTTCGGCGAGGCGAACAGGCCGGAGCCGAAGCCGTTGAACGCGATGATCAGGGCGAACACCCAGTAGCTGAAGTCCACCGGCAGGAACAGCAGGAGGAAGAAGGTCAGCGCGGTCAGCACCGCCCCGCCGGTGGTGAACGCCCGGGCGCCGAACCGGTCGGAGAGGACGCCGGACAGCGGCGCGGAGAGCAGGAAGCCGATGGTCAGCGGGACCAGGTAGATGCCCGCCCACAGCGGGGTCTGGCTGAAGCTGTATCCGTGCAGCGGCAGCCAGATGCCCTGCAGCCAGATGATCAGCATGAACTGCATGCCGCCGCGGCTCAGGGCCAGCATCAAGTTGGCCAGGTTGCCCAGGGCGAAGGCCCGGATCTTGAACAGCGACAGCCGGAACAGCGGCTCG
Source organism: Actinomycetota bacterium (assembly GCA_003140115.1). The sequence goes on from PLIQ01000087.1 coordinate 8,384, forward strand.
GCCACCTTCGTTTCCACGACGCCGAACACCACCAGCGCCGCTAGCCCGCCGAACATCGCGGACAGCACCCACGGGTTGGTCCAGCCCATGGGGTGCCCGCCGTAGGGCAGCAGGCCGTAGGTGATGCCGACCAGGATGGCGACCAGCCCGGCCGCGAACAAGATGTTGCCCCACCAGTCCATCCGCGCCGGGCGGCGGGCCCCGATGTCCTTCAGCATGAAGTACGCCCACACAGTGCCGAACAACCCGATCGGCGCCGAGACCAGGAACACCAGATGCCAGTTGATCGGGCCGAGCAGCCCGCCGAGCAGCAGCCCGAGGAACGAGCCGGCGATGGCCGCGATCGAGTTGATGCCCAGCGCGGTGCCACGCTGGTTGGACGGGAACGCGTCGGTGAGGATCGCGGTGGCGTTGGCGAACAGGAACGCGCCGCCGATGCCCTGGACGAGCCGCCACCCGATCAGCCACAGCGCCCCGGCGCTGCCGTGCATCCAGGTAACGGTCAGCAGCAGGGAACCGAAGGTGAAGATCGCGAACCCGAGGTTGTACATCCGGACCCGGCCGAACATGTCGCCCAGCCGCCCGAACGACACCACCAGCACGGCCGACACCACCAGGAAGCCCATGAACATCCACAGCAGGTAGCTGGTGTTGTCCGGGCTCAGCGGGTTGAGCCCGATGCCGCGGAAGATGTCCGGGAGCGAGATCAGCACGATGGACTGGTTGATGGTGGCCATCAGCACGCCCAGCGTGGTGTTCGACAGTGCGATCCACTTGTAGTGCGGCCCGACCTCCGCGCCGCGACCCTGGCCCGCGGGCATGCCAAGCACGCTGGAGTTAGCGGTCATTACCCGTAAGCCCCCAAGATGTGGTTCAGGACCCGCGTTTCACTTGCTTCGCATTAACTAAGTAATTATAAACCGCATTCCCCGTCCCGTCCCGGCCGGTCCTGCGCTCCGGCCGCTAAAATGTCAGTGGCTCGCGTTAGTGTTCGAATATGCGTACTCCACAGGAACTTGAGCACCTGCGGGATCAGGCCATCCTGCTGCGCCGACAGGGTAAATCCCTGCGCCAGATCAAGGAGATCTTGGGTCCGATGAGTAATGCGACGCTCCACGCCGCCCTGAAGGGCGAGCCCCCACCCGAGTGGACCCGGCGTCCACAGGCAAAGGACGAGCTGCGGGCTCGCGCTCGTGAGCTACGCGGCCAGGGCTCGAGCTACGCGGAGATCGCCGCAGCCCTCGGCGTGGCCAAGGGCTCGGTTTCCCTCTGGGTACGTGACCTGCCCATACCGGCGAGGCTCAGCTACACCGAATGCCGGGAGCGGTCGGCCGCGGGCGCGCGCCGCTACTGGGCCACCGAGCGGCCGGCCCGCCAGGCCCGGCGGGCCGTCGTCCGTGCGGCAGCCGTCGCGCAGATCGGCGCGCTGACCGACCGCGAGATCCTCATCGCGGGAGCCATCGCCTACTGGTGTGAAGGCGCGAAGACCAAGCCGCACCGACGCGACGACCGGGTGAGTTTCATCAACGGCGACCCGGACCTAATCCGGTTCTTCCTGCGCTTCCTCGACGCGACCGGCACGGCGCGGACGGATTTGAGGTTTCGGATCTACAGCCACGAGAGCGCGGACGTGGCAACAGCTCAGCGGTTCTGGCTCGAGATCAGACCTCTATCGCAAGATCGAAGGATGGGCGGCGTCGAGCATGGCGGCGCTCCGCGCCGCGAACCCGGAACCGGCAGCCAAGCCGTCGCCAGGCGAGGCATCGGCCGATACCGCCACGGGATCGCGGCCGGTATCGTGGGAACCACGCTGACGGTGATGTCCCATAACAGGCTGTACCAACAATCCGGCGTAGAGTAATTGGCAGCTCACCAGCCTTTGAAGCTGGCCCGTCCTGGTTCGAGTCCAGGCGCCGGAACTTAATTCGATTTGATGTTTCTGTCAGGCAATTCCTGCTAACAGCGGAATGACGTCTCGTGCGTCTGACTAACCGGCATATCGCGATGCGCGCATAGTGACGCCCGTGAGCGTTTGGCGACGCGGAATGCTAGCCAGACATGACCATCGGCGCGGCGTGACCAGAGCGGCACGCGCCGCTGATGGTCTCGCATGTTGAGACGCTCGCGGGGTCTGCGGGCGAAATTTATGGGTCCATTTGGAAGAATTCATCTGCTAAGTGTTGCCTAACCTACGGTCTCGTAGGCTACGGTTACGTAAGCGTACTAGTGCGCCGGCCCGTCTTGCTGAACCACGAGGAGCACGATGACCACTTCTCCCGACACCGTTCGCCCGGCCGACACCGTCCACCAGGCCGACGCCGCTTCGGCGGCGCAGCCTGCCGCG
>PLIQ01000658.1 GCA_003140115.1 Actinomycetota bacterium
CCACGCCGCCGGCCAGCTTCTTGCCGCGGCAGTGCACGTCCAGGATCGCGCTCCGCTCGTGGACGTTCGGCAGCGGTAGCGGGACCTGGCGGTCGAACCGGCCCGGCCGGAGCAGGGCCGGGTCGAGGATCTCCGGCCGGTTCGTGGCCGCGAGCACGACGATGCCGGTGGCCGGCTCGAAGCCGTCCATCTCGGCGAGCAGCTGGTTGAGCGTCTGCTCCCGTTCGTCGTTGGCGACATAGCCGCCCGCGCCGCCGGAGCGGCGCTGGCCGATGGCGTCGACCTCGTCGATGAAGATGATGGCGGGCGCGCGCTTGCGCGCCTCGGCGAACAGGTCCCGGACCCGCGCCGCGCCGACCCCGACGAACATCTCGACGAAGCTGGATCCGGTCACGGAGAAGAACGGCACCGCCGCCTCGCCCGCCACCGCGCGGGCCAGCAGGGTCTTGCCGGTACCGGGCGGCCCGACCATCAGCACGCCGCGGGGCACCATCGCGCCCGCCCGGGTGTAGCGGTCCGGCTTCCGCAGGAAGTCCACCACCTCCGAGATCTCCTCCTTGGCGCCGTCGTAGCCGGCCACGTCGGAGAACTTGGTGTCGGGCCGTTCCTCGTCGAAGACCTTGGCCCGGGACCGGCCCACGCCCATGATGCCCTGCAGGCCGCCGGCCGCGCTGCGGGAAATCCGGCGGAACAGCCAGATGGACAGCACGATCGGCAGCCCGAACACGATGAGGTAGATCAGCACCTCGGTGCCGAAGCCCTCGCCCGACGGGGCGGTGGAGACCGACGGGATGTCAGTGGTCAGCGTGTTCAGCACGTCCTGCCCGGCCTGCGGCGGGATCACCACCGTGTAGCTGGTCCCGTTGGTCAGCGTGCCGGTGCTCGTGCCGCCGACCGACCCGGAGATCTGCAGGCTCTTCACCTGGTGCGAGGACACGTCGGACAGGAACTTGGAGTAGGTCAAGCTGGTCGAGGTCGACCGGGTGGGCAGCACGAAGAACAGGATGAAGATGGCCAGGATCGCGATCGGCCAGACCCAGTTCCGCCACGTCGGCGGCGGCGGCGGGGCGGATCCCGACGGCTTGTCGCCAGGTGGCGGCGGCTTTGCTTGCTTACTCATGTCAGCTCCTTGTGATGCCCAGTATGCCGGTAATGCGCCACCGGGTGATCACCAGATGGTCCGTTCGGCTGACGCCATGCGCGCATACGCGCACGTTACATCGTGGCGTCGGATCATCCCGGGCGGGGCTCCCCGGGTTGCGCGGGTTTCGCTGGTTTCGGCGGCTGGGCGCTGAACCCGCCCCGCCGCTCATACGTTTTACTCAGCAGGATCCCGGTATAGCCCAAGACTTCGGGGTTCTAATTATTTGCGCCGGTAGCGGCGGTGCTGCCACAATCGGGGCCAATCCCTCGGAGTACGGGGCTCTGGGGTTTCAGCCCGGGTTGGGCGGCATGCGGAAGGTACGGCGAGCCGCTGGCGTTAACCGGACAACGGGTTGGAGTGGCACGTGATCGTTCGTCAACTGAACCGCGCCAGCGTCGGCGCGGCAGTGCCAGCTGACCGCGCCAGCGTCGGCGCGGCATGCAAGACGGGGGAAGTGATGTGGCCGTGATGACCGCCGAGCGGATCCAAGAGCACCATGGGGCTGAGCCCCTTCAGCTTGAACTGTCCNNGCCGGTCCGGGTGGACCTGTCCGGGCTGACCTTCTGCGACGCTTCGGGGCTGGGCGCCCTGGCCCGGATCGCCCGGCACGCCCGGCAGGCCGGGCGCCAGCTCCGGCTCACCGCGACGCGCCCGTCGCTGCTCAAGATCATGCGGATCACCGGGCTGGACCAGGCTTACCCCGAGCTGGCCGTGTACTGACGGTAATCACACCTTCGCCCGGCAGATAACTGGTCCGTGACCATAGAGGATGATGCCTGCTCGCGTTAAGTTTGGAGTGCTTCCGGCGTTGAATCTGAACATAACCGCGAGGAAGGAACGCACCCCATGGCCGAAGAAGTTCAAGGGCAGGCTGACGAATCGGCGGAGTCTTCAGAGGCGACCATTGCCGTGCACTGGCGCGAGGAGGGTTACTACGCGCCGCCGCCGAAGTTCATCGGCCAGGCGAACGCGTCCGACCCGGCTATCGTCACCCGGTTCGCCGAAGAGAACTTCCCCGAATGCTTCCGGGAATACGCGGACCTGCTGTCCTGGGACGAGTACTGGCACACCACCCTGGACACCAGCGACCCGCCGTTCTGGAAGTGGTTTGTCGGCGGCAAGCTGAACGCCAGCTACAACTGCGTTGACCGGCACCTGGCCAAGCACAAGAACAAGGCGGCGCTGATCTGGGTNNCAGGTCAACGAGTTCGCGGCGGTGCTGCAGGCGGCCGGGGTCAAGGCCGGCGACCGGATCACGCTGCACATGCCGATGGTGCCTGAGTTGCCGGTCACGATGCTGGCCTGCGCCCGGCTCGGCGCGATCCACTCCCAGGTGTTCGGCGGGTTCAGCGGGGCCGCCTGCGGGCACCGCATCGCCGACTCGACCAGCAAGATCCTGATCACGATGGACAGCTACTACCGCAGTGGCGTCGTCCAAGACCACAAGGTCAAGGCCGACGAGGCGGTCGAGGCGGCCCGTAAGGAAGGCACCGAGGTCGAGAAGGTGCTGGTCTGGCGGCGTTTCCCGGGCGAGTACTCGTCCGGGACGCCGATGGTCGAGGGCCGGGACTTCTTCGTCGACGAGCTCCTCGCCGACCACCGCGGGGCGGTCGTCGCGCCGGTCTCCATGCCGGCCGAGGCGCCGCTGTTCCTGATGTACACCAGCGGCACCACCGG
>PLIQ01000289.1 GCA_003140115.1 Actinomycetota bacterium
CTGTCCCGTCTCCCTGAAGTGGGTCTCGTCTCGTTGAACCTGGTCTGATGCGGCTGGGTGTCTTGGTGAGTCACGTCTTGCCGGGCGTGTCGTTGTGCCGGATTTGGTCCTTATAAACGTAGAGTGACCGGTTATGGCCGGATCGACGGCTGTCGTGCGTTCGGTGGTTCCTGGCTTCGAGGTCGAGTTCACCGGCGGCGATGGCGGCTGCTGCCGCGGGCGGCTTGGTGAGTTGTGGAGCACGCCGTTCGAGCGGGTGGCTCCGGTGCGGTCGTTTCCGTCGTTCCGGGGGCAGGTGAGCTTTCCCGGCTTGTATTACGCGGCCACGATGGATGCTCATGTCGGGTTCGAGTCGTGGCTGGAACGCGACGTGGCGATGATGCTGGACTTCGATCCGGGGGTGGTCGCGTTCTCGTCGCAGCCGTTCTGGCTGGCCTGGGCGCAGGACGGCAGGCGGCGGCGGCACGCCCCGGATTATTTCGCCCGGCGGGCTGATGGGGCGGGGATGGTAATCGACGTCCGCCCTGATGACCGGATCGAGCCGCGTGATGCGGAGGCGTTCGCCGCGACCGGGCGTGCCTGCGGTGAGGTCGGCTGGGTGTTCCGGCGGACGGCCGGGCCGGGCGCGGTGCTGGCGGCGAACGTGCGGTGGCTGGCCGGCTGCCGGCACCGGCGGTGTTACCGCGGCGAGATCGCCGGGGTGCTGGCCGGGGTGTTCGCGGAGCCGAAGCCGCTGATGGGCGGGGCCCGCGAGGCCGGCGACCCGGTGGCGGTCCTGCCGGTGCTGTATCACCTGCTATGGAAGCAGGTGCTGGTCACCGGCGTGACGGCGGGCCTGCTCGGGCCCGGCAGCCTGGTCAGCGTGAATCGGGGGGGCGCGGGCCGGTGAGCGCGTCGCGTCCTGGGATCTTGCGGGTGGGTGCCCGGGTGCGGTTCGACGGGGCGGCTCAGACTGTGGCCGGGCTGTCGGGCACCGTGGTGCGCCTGGCCGGGCCGGACGGCGCGGCCAGCGTGGTGCAGCTCGCTCACCTGCTGGCGAGTGAGGGTTTTGAGATCATCGGCGGCGCGGACCGGACGCGGCCGCCGCTGTCCTCGGCCGCGCTGGGCGGGGTTCCCGGGGACGCGGTCCGGGATGCGCTGCGGTGGGAGCGGCATATCGTCGAGGTTCTCACCGGCTCTGTCCCGGATGCGCCGCCGGGGACGGCGGCCCGGCCCGGGTATGACCCGGCGGTCTGCTCGCTGGCGCAGCGTGAGCAGGCGAAGGCGGCTGAGCTGACCGCGTCGGGGGTGAAGGTCACTGCCCGGACGGTGAGGCGTAAGCGGCAGCGGTATCAGGCCCGCGGCGTGGCCGGGCTGGTGGACTGGCGTGCCTGCCGGGCGGGGCCGGCCCGGGCCCGCATCGACGAGCGCGTCGTGGAGGCGCTGCAGAAGGCGATCAGCGAGCAGGCAGGCGGGTCGACCCGGACGGCCAGCTTCTACCTGTGGCGGACCCGGCAGATCCTGGCCGGGCAGCACGGCCAGGACGTGGTCCCGATGCCGGCCAGGTCCACGTTCTACCGGTTGTTCGAGCGGGTCACCGCGGGCTTGCACACGACCGGGTCGGCCCGGACCCGCCAGTCGCTGGCCGGCCGTCCCGGGCGTCCCTTCAGCCAGCTCGCCGCCAGCCGCCCCGGTGAGGTGGTCCAGATCGATTCCACCCCGTTCGACGTCATGGTGCTGCTGGATGACGGCGGGCCGGGCCGGGCCGAGCTGACGGGCATGGTGGACCTGGCAACCCGCACGGTCACCGCGGCGGTGCTGCGTCCTACGACCAAGTCGGTGGACGCCTCGCTGCTGCTGGCCCGCACCGTGACCCCGGAGCCGATGCGGCCGGGCTGGTCCGAGGCGCTGAGCATGGCCCGCCCGGTCCTGCCCCACCGGCGGCTGCTGGAGCTGGACCAGCGGCTGGCGCACGCCGCGGCCCGCCCCGTTATCGTCCCGGAGACGATCGTGTGCGATCACGGGAAGGCGTTCATCTCCCAGAACTTCAGGTCCTCGTGCCGGCTGCTCGGCATCACTTTGCAGCCAGCGCACCCGCGTACCCCGACCGACAAGCCACATATCGAACGCACACTCGAATCCGTTGCCTCGCTGTTCGCCCGGTTCGTCTCTGGCTACCTCGGCCGGTCAGCCGAGTTCCGCGGCCGGGAGGCGGACAGGGAGCCGCTGTGGTCGCTGATGGAACTGCAGGAGCTGCTGGATGAGTGGCTTACCGGATGGCAGAACCGGCCGCACGACGGGCTGCGTGACCCGGCCGCGCCAGGGCGGGCGTTCACCCCGAACGAGAAGTACGCAGCCCTGGTCGCCGCGGCCGGGTACGTGCCGGTCGCACTGTCGGCTGAGGATTACATCGAGCTGCTGCCCGCGGCCTGGCGGGCGGTCAACGCCTATGGCGTCAAGATCAGCCACCGGGTCTACGACAGCGGGGAACTGAACCCGTTCCGCGGTCAGCGCTCAGGCGTCCGGGCCAAGCAGGACCTGTGGGAGATCCACCGGGATCCCTACGACGTTTCCCGGGTCTGGGTCCGAAACCACTGGGACGGCGGCTGGATCACCGTCTTCTGGACCCACCTGTCCGCGGCACCTGCGCCGTTCGGCGAGCTGGCCTGGGATCATGCCCGCCGGCAGCTGGCCGCCGACGGCAGGGAACCAGCAGGGCACGAGATCGCCCGGGCCGTGGACGTCCTGCTGCAGCGAGCCTGCCAGGGCCCCGGAGAACCGGAAAGACCCGTCCGCAAGCCCAGCGCGAAAGACCGCCGGGTCGCCGCCCGCACCAGGGCCACCGCGCAGCCCGCCTGGCCCCGGCCTGAATCCCTGGCCGCTCCGGCCGGCCGCGGCGAGCCCTCGGAGACGCCGGGCGGACCGCCCGGGGACAGGCCCGCCGACGTCGTGCCGCTCGCGGTCTTCGACGCCCGGGAGGAGGCCGGCCGGTGGTGGTAGCCGGCAAGGCACGGAAGGCTGGCGGCCAGTGCCGCGAGCCCACCACCACCTTGAGCGGATGGCGGCAGTTCGTCGATGCCGCACCCGCCACGTTCGGCTTGCTGCCCGATGCCGCGTGGGCCGGCCTTGCGGCCGGGAGCAGGGCGGCCTATGACGAGGAAAGGATGAGCTACCACTCCGAGCTGGTGGTGGTGGCGACCTCGACGGTGCGGGAGGTGGTCCGGCAGGGCCGGCTGCTGACCTTGCTGAACCGGCGGGAGATCTCCGCCCGGCGCGGGCTGATCGTGTCCGGCCTGCCGGCCACGGGCAAAAGCACCGCGCTGAAGCAGCTGGGCCGCACCCACGAGCTCATGGTGCGGGAACGCTACCCGGGCACCGGCCGGATCCCGGTGGTCTACGTGACCACGCCGCCGAAAGGATCGCCGCGGAAACTGGCGATGGAGTTCGCCCGCTTCCTGGGCCTGCCGCCGGTGCGGCGCGGGCAGAACACCACCGACATCGCCGATGCGGTCTGCCAGGTCCTCATCGACGCCCGCGCCGACCTGGTGCTGGTCGATGAGATCCACAACCTGAACCTGGCCACCAGCGCCGGGGAAGACATGTCCGGCCACCTGAAGTACTTCACCGAGCATCTCCCGGCGACGTTCGTCTACGCCGGCGTCGACGTGGAACGGTCCGGGCTGTTCACCGGGGTGCGGGGCAAGCAGATCGCCGGCCGCTGCGTGCTGATCAGCACCGGCCCGTTCCCGTGCCAGGCCGAGTGGGCCGGCCTGCTGGCCACGCTGGACGCCGCGTTGCGGCTGCACCGCCACCGGCCCGGCACGCTGCCCCGGCTGAGCACGTACCTGCATCAGCGCACCGGCGGGATGATCGGCAGCCTGTCCCATCTGGTCCGCGCGGCCGCGCTCACCGCGGTCATGGACGGCACCGAGGAAATCACCCGCAAGCTGCTCGACGGCATCCCGGTCGATCACGCGGCGCAATCCCGCGCATCCGGCGCGGCCTGAACCATGGAATGGCCGCTCATGCTGCGGCCGCTGCCACGCGTAGCCGCGCCGTTCAGCGACGAGACGGTCACCAGCTACCTGCACCGCCTCGCCGGACCGAACCACATCGACCCGGCCGCCTTGCGCTCCCTGCTCGCCCGCAGCAACCGCAAGGACGCGCCGGTCCCGCTCAGCCGGCTCACCGCCGTCACCGAGATACCGGGCCGGCTGCTGGGCTACGCCATGCCGCAGATCTGCACCGCCGCCGAACTGTCCGGCCTGCACGTGCGCCACCGGCCGCGCGCCCGGCCCGGATGGACGTTCCCCGCCTGCCGGGCCTGCGCCGCCGGCCAGCCGGTCACCCGGTGGGCGCTGCACGACGACGTCGTGTGCTACCGGCACCGCCGCTGGATCAGCAAACACCATGAGCAGCCCGACCTCACCGGGCAGCCGGAGATCTTGCGCGCATACCGGCGGCACCGGCGGCTGATCCGCCGCCACGGCCGGGACCCGGTCATGCGCGCGCTCCGCGACGCCCAGCACATCTGCACCGGCTGGCGCCTGGACGGGCTGCGCGACCCGGGCTTCGACCGCCGCATGGAGATCTTCCGCGGCCCCGGCTGGGACGAACCCGGCGAATGGGCGCCCCATGCCTTCGACGCTGCCGCCTACCCGCAGTCCGTCGCCCAGGCCCGGCTGCTCGCCAGCCCGTACTGGCGCGAACGCATCCTCGGCACGGGCTGGGCCGGGCACGACGAATTCACCGCCGAGGTACTCCGCACCGTCACCCCCGACTACGCCTGGGACTACCGCCCGCACCCCCGCTGGCGCCGCGACCGAGACGACCCGCTGCTCGAATGGCGACTGAATACCCGCCGCCTCAAGCTCGAGCCGCTCCCGCCCGGCCACCCCTGGAACCTGCCCGAAACCATCCAGCCCGCAGCACTCGCGGCGCCTGGATCACAGCCGGGCGCTACTGTCCCCAAAGATTAAGGCCAAGACCAAGAACAGGCCGGCGCCGCGTGAAGTAATACACGGCGGGCGGTCCGTTGCCCGACAGGAAAACCACCGAGATCCGGTCATGGCGCGCCAGATTCAGTGAGACAGCGAGTAGCCCATTCTCGCTCAATCTGGTCTCTTCACAGGTCAGCGCGCTGACTGGAGACCAGATTCATCGGGATCGGACA
>PLIQ01000496.1 GCA_003140115.1 Actinomycetota bacterium
GGCGGGACGGCTGGGCCGGGCGGCTGCCGGCGGGTGCCGGGGGTGCGCGGCGTCGTGTACGTGGCCATGTCGGTGCCCCCTCGGGTCATGCGGCCTCCCGGATCCGTTCCGCGGCCCGCAGCCGGGCCGAGGCCGCGCGCGGATTAGCGGCGACTTCTTCGCTGTCCGGGCGCTCGGCGCCCCTGGTCAGCAGCTGGAACTGCGCGGTTGACGCGTTCGCGAGCACGGGCAGCCCGGGCGGCGTCTGGTCGGCCGACAGCCGGACCAGCTCGCGCTTGACGATGCGGTCCTCGAGGGAGTGGTAGGCCAGCACGACCACGCGGCCGCCCACGGCCAGCACACCCAAGGCGGCGGGCAGCGCCCGGCGCAGCGTGCCGAGCTCGTCGTTCACTTCGATCCGCAGCGCCTGGAAGGTGCGCTTGGCCGGGTTCCCGCCGGTGCGCCGGGTCGCCGCCGGGATCGCGTCCTTGACGATGGCGCTCAGCCGCAGGGTGGAGGTGATCGGCGTGCGGGACCGCTCACGAACCACCGCGTCGGCGATCCGCCGGGCGAAGCGTTCCTCGCCGTAGTCGCGGAGCACGCGGGTGAGCTCGGCGGCGGAGTAGCCGTTGACGATGTCGGCCGCGGTGCGGTCCTCGGTCAGGTCCATTCGCATGTCCAGCGGGGCGTCCCGGGCGTACGCGAAGCCCCGGTCCGGATCGTCGAGCTGCGGCGAGGACACGCCGAGGTCGAAGAGCAGGCCCATCACCTGTGCTGGCCCGGGGATAGCGGCCACCACGGCCGGGATCTCGTCATACCTGGCGTGCACCAGCGTCACCCGGTCGGCGTAGGGAGCGAGCAGGTCGCGGGCGGCTTCGATCGCGGCCAGGTCGGCGTCGATGCCGATCAGCAGCAGGCCCGGGCAGGCCTCGAGCAGCGCCCGGGCATGCCCGGCCCGGCCCAGGGTGGCATCCACCAGCACCGCGTCCGGACCGGCCAGGGCAGGCGCGAGCAGGGCCGTGACCCGGCCGGCGAGCACCGGCACGTGCCCTGACTCTGCCATGCGTCCCCTCTTTCGTGTCCGGCGGTCATGGGCGGTCTGTGTGCCCTGGCCCCTCGGCCGGCCTCCGTCTGCTGGCGTTGCCGGCTGGCACCGGGGAAGTGATGCCAGCAGGGAACGGCAGATGGAGGCCGGCCCGCGATCGCTACAGGATTCCCGGGTACACCTCCTCGGAGGCCCCGGCGAAGGTGTCCTCCTGCCTGGCCAGGTAGGTCTCCCAGGCCTGGCTGTCCCAGATCTCGAGGCGGGTATTGGCGCCGATCACCACGCAGTCCCGCGCCAGCCCGGCGTAGGCGCGCAGGGCCGCGGGGACGGTGATCCGGCCCTGCCGGTCGGGAAGCTCGTCGGAGGCACCGGAGAACAGCACGCGGCCGTAATCCCGGGACGCCTTGTCGGTCACCGGCGCGTTGCGCAGCTTCTCGGTGATGCGGGCGAACTCCTCCCGCGGCCAGACGAACAGGCAGCGGTCCTGCCCCTTGGTGATCACTACGCCCCCAGCGAGCTCTTCCCGGTACTTGGCGGGCAGGAACAGCCGGCCTTTCTCGTCCAGCCGCGGCTGGTGAGTGCCGAGGAACACGGGCCCACCTCCCGGCGCCATCCTCCACCATTGCGCTCCACTGTACCCCACATTCCTCCACCGTCAACGCTGAGAAGCTCCGGATCGTGCTCTTCGCCGCTACGAAACGGCAGGTAGAAGCCTTTAGGGGGCCGTGGAGCGAAGTGGGGGAAATACCGGAGCTCGCCGCCGCGGCCGACCCGGTGGCGGGCATGGCGGCGCGCAAGGGCGTGTGGCCTGTCGGAATAACCGCAGATAGGAAAGGTAAACCGCAGAGGGGTTCGGCGAGTCAACCGGGCCTGGGCCGCCGAAGTGGGGCGTTGTGGAGGACCTGGCGGGCCGGGGCGGAAGCAAGGCCAGCGTCGCGCATTGGCCGGAGAAAGACGTACTGTAGCGTTACAGCCGCTCGGCCGGGAGCGCTACGTGATCGGAAGCCTGGCTGGCTTCTGCCCGCCAGCGCCTTCAGGGAGGCCATGTGGTTCTTGAGGTCGGAAGGCAGACGGGGAACCCGATCGATGATCTAGTTCCGGCGGCGCGCAGGATCGGCCACGCCATCGAGGCCGTGATCGAGGGAAAACCAGAAGCGATCCGGCTCACGCTGGCGGTCCTGCTGGCTGAGGGGCATCTGCTCATCGAGGACGTGCCGGGCGTGGGCAAGACGATGCTGGCGAAGGCCCTGGCCCGGGCCATTGACGGCAGCGTCCAGCGGGTCCAGTTCACGCCGGACCTGCTGCCCAGCGACATCACCGGGGTGAGCGCCTTCAACCAGGAGCGNNCTGGAGTGCATGGAAGAGCGCCAGGTCACCGTCGACGGCACGACCTATCCGCTGCAGGCGCCGTTCATGGTCATCGCCACCCAGAACCCGGTGGAGATGGAAGGCACCTACCCGCTGCCCGAGGCGCAGCGGGACCGGTTCACGGCGCGGCTCTCGCTGGGCTACCCTTCGGCCGCGGCCGAGCGGGAGATGCTCAGCACGCACGGCTCGACGTCACCGCTGGACGAGCTCAAGCCGGTGGCGCGGGCCAGCGACATCCAGGACCTCGCGATCGCGGTGCGCAAGGTCCTGGTGTCCGATCAGGTCAAGGACTACATCATCAGCCTGGTCAACGCGACCAGGACCTCGCCCGAGCTGCGCCTCGGCGCGTCCCCGCGGGCCACGCTGCACCTACTGCGGGCCAGCCGGGCCTGGGCCGCGCTCGACGGGCGGGACTACGTAATCCCGGACGACGTGCAGGCGCTGGCCGGCCCNNCACGTAGTCAAGAGAATCATCGCCCAGCTACCCCTCCCGCGGCGCTGACCGGGCTCGGTTGAACGGGCGGGGCTGACCCGGGTTGGTTGAACGGGCGGGTCTGGCGGAAGGAGGGCCATGCCGGCGCTATTCGGCTCGCTGACCACGCGGGGCAGGTCATTCGTGGCCGCGGGCGGCGCGGCCGTGGTGTGCGGCCTGGCCATACCGGAGCCGGACCTGGTCCGGGTCGGGGGGCTGCTCATCATTCTCCCCCTGGTGTCCGCGCTGATCGCGCGCCGGTCCCGTTACCGCCTGGCGTGCAGCCGCAGGCTCGACCCGCCGCGGGTGGCGGCCGGGCAGCCGACCGGGGTCACCGCGCAGCTGGAGAACGTCTCGCGGCTGCGCAGCGCCGTCCTGCTCGCCGAGGACGTGACGCCGTACTCGCTGGGCAGCCGGCCCCGGTTCGTGCTCGACGAGATCGAGCCAGGCGGCAGCCGCGAGCTCAGCTACCAGATCCGTCCCGACACCCGCGGCAAGTTCACCATCGGCCCGCTGCGGGTGCGGGTCGCGGACGCGTTCGGGCTGGTGGAGATCAGCCGGTCGTTCAGCACGACCAGCACGCTGGTGGTCACCCCGAAGATCTACCCGCTGCCGCG
>PLIQ01000550.1 GCA_003140115.1 Actinomycetota bacterium
CCGTGGTGCGCGCGTCTTACTCGGGCAAGCGTGAGGAGGCGGAGATGACTGATCCTGACATCAGGCGTGACCTGCTTGACGGCCTGGAATACCAGCGGTCCTCGGTGCGGTCGATAGTCGCGGGATTGGCCCAGGAGGCCTGGCAGAGGCCGGTCGTTCCTTCCGGCTGGACGGTGGCGGGCCTGGTGGGGCACCTGGGGAACGCGGAGCGGCACTGGTTCCACGAGGTGGTCGCGGGTCTGGCGGACGACTGGCCGTGGGGGGGTCAGCCTGTCCGACGTCCCGCGTGGCCGCCATCGCGGCCAGGAGGTACCCAGCGTTCAGGTGGTGATCTTGCACATTATCGAGGAGACCGCGGCGCATTCGGGTCATCTGGAGATCGCCCGCGAGCTGCTGGACGGCGCGACCGGCCTCGGGATGCGCTGACCGCACTAAGCCTGGACCAGGCGGCCAGGCTAGGGCCTCTTCGTGGTCAGGCGGCCGGTGGCCAGCGCGCTGAGGTCGACGTCGTCGAGCGTGGTGACCACGATGTCGGCGTGCGCGGCGGCCAGGAGCGGGGCGTCGTTGGCTCGCGCGATCCCGATCGCCGCCATGTCGCCGGCCTTGGCGGCCTGCACGCCCGCCGGGGCGTCCTCCATCACGACCGAGTCCTGCGGTGCGGTCCCCAGTTCATGCGCCGCGGCGAGGAACATCTCGGGATCTGGTTTTCCGTGCGCGAAGTCCCGGCCCGACACGTCGGCGTCGAAGTACTCGAGCAGCGTCAGCCCGGGTCGCAGTGACGGGGATACGATCGCGTGCTCTTGCGCGAAGGTGTCGAGCCTGATCTGGCGCAGGAACAGCCCGGCGTTCTTGGAGGAGGAGGCGGCCGCCACCTTCAGGCCGGCGTCCTTGACGGCGATGATGAAACGCAGCGCGTCGGGGTAGGCGGTGAAGTCGCCGGCCTCGATCAGCCGGACCACCATCGCCTGCTTACGGTCGGCGTACTCGGCCAGGCGCCCATCGTCGTCGGGGATGTGGAAGTACTCCAGTGCCGCGCGCGCGCCGCTCATCCGGGGCTTGCCGGACATCTGCTCCCCGTAGACACGGGACGTGAACGCCTCCGGCGTCCAGGTCGTCCGGTCGCGGATGTCGCTCCAGTCCGACTCCATCAGCTGGCGCAGCGACTCACGCCAGGCCTTCTCGTGCGGCGAGTCGACCAGCACTCCGTCCACGTCGAAAATCGCTCCCCGGAACGTCGCCACGTGTCCTCCTTGTCAGCCTGTCAGCCGTCGGCCAGGCGCTCTGCGGTCGGCGTAACCGGGGACAGCCGGAACACGTGCTGGTCGCCGGGGCAGAGCTCGCGGATTTCGCCCCCGACCGCAACGCTTACCGGCTCGCTAGCGCCTTCTGGATGAAGCGCGAGCGTGAGACTGTCCTTGCTGAGCGTCACCATGAGCGGAGCCCGCCGGAACTGCATCGTGAACGATAGCTCCGCCAGCGGGCCAGGCAGCCGCGGCTCGAAGTGCAGGACCTCGTCGCGGATCTCGGTGCCGAGGTAGGCGCGCTGCATGAGGTCGAGCGTGCCGGCCATGACGCCCATGTGAATGCCCTCCCTGGTCGTCCCGCCCTGGACGTCCTCCACGTCGCTGGTCAGCGCCACCAGGAAGCGCTCCCAGGAACTGTCCGGATCGAGCGCGGCGAGCACGCCCGCGTGGGTGACGAAGCTCAGCGTGGAGCCGTGCGAGGTGCGCTGGTCGTAGTACGCGATGTTCCGGGCCGGGGTGTCCGCGCGATACTCATAGCCCAGGCGCTCGAACAGCCGCCGGATTCCGCTCGGGGAAAACAGGAAGAACAGCATCACCGTGTCGGCCTGCTTGGCGATCTTGTAGCGGTTCGGGTCGTCGCCATCGGCGCGCATGATCCGGTCGAGCCGCTGGATGTTCCCGTATTTCGCGCGGTAGGCGTCCCAGTCGAGTTCCTCGAGCGCCTCATAACCCTCGAACTGGCTGATGATGCCGTCGCCGTGGAAGGGAACGAACATGCGCCGGCTCATATCTTGCCACTGGCTGAGCTCTTGCTCAGTGATCTCCAGCCTGGCGCGCAGCGCATCGGCCCGGGCCGCCGGCAGCAGCGAAAGCACCTCGCCCGCGAGCTCGCACAGCCACGCCACCATCACGTTCGTATAGGCGTTGTTGCGCAGGCCGCCGTCTGGCGCGCCCGGGTACTTCTCGTGGAACTCATCCGGGCCCATCACGCCGTGGATCTCGTAGCGCTCCCGGTCCGGGTTGAACCAGGCGATGGACGCCCAGAAGCGCGCGATCTCCACCATCATCTCCGCGCCGTAATCCCGCAGGAAAGCCAGATCCCGGGTGGCCTGGAAGTAGTGCCAGATGTTGTAGAAGATGGCCGCGTTCACATGGCGCTGGTTGCGGCTGAGGTCCGGCTCCCAGCGCCCGGACAGCGGGTTGAGGTGCAGCCGCTGGGTCTCCTCCTTGCCCTCGCTGCCGCTCTGCCACGGGAACATCGCCCCCCGGAAGCCCGCCTCGCTGGCCGCCGCCCGCGCCTCGTCGAGGCGCCGGTAACGGTACATCAGCAGCTCACGCGTCACCGTGGGGAGACGGAAGGTCAGGAACGGAAGCACATACAGCTCGTCCCAGAACACGTGCCCGCGGTATGCCTCACCGTTCAGACCGCGCGCGGGCACGCCGGCGTCCAGGTCGGCCGTGTGCCGGGAGCACACCTGCAGGACGTGACAGGCGTGCAGCCGCAGCAGCAGCTGGACCCGCTCGTCTCCGCGCACGCGCACGTCGCACACGCGCCACAGTTCCGCCCAGGCCGAGACATGGCGCTCGAGCGCCCCCTCGAAGTCATGCCGCCATTGCGCGGAGGTCCCCGCCTTGGCGAGCGTGTCGCTGGTCGCGGCGTCGCGGGAGGTCGAGAAGGTCAGCATTTTCTCGATCCTGGCGGGCGTGCCCTGCCGGACGTCGAACGCGAGGACCTGCTGGATGTAGTCCTCCATCTGGTGCAGGGTGCGTTCGACGGCCAGCGGCTTGTCCTCGGAGAAGACGCGAGTCCGCGCCGCCTGGCTGAGGTAGATGTTCGACTGCCTCGTCTGGACCTTCAGCGCGATGACCTCCGCGCCGAACGTGCGCGGCGAGACGGGGTTGAGATGCCGGCCCTCGAGCTCCAGATAGCGGGCGACGCCCTGGTTAGTCACGCGTCCGTCGATCGCCGAGATGACCTCCACCCGGCCCGACCAGTTCTGCGGCGTCAGCGTCCACTCGATACCGGCCCGGTGCGGATCGGCCATGCTCACGAACCGCCTGCTGCGCAGCGCCGTCTCACGCCCGGCGGCGTCCCGGAAGCGAAGCTCGCGGGTCACCAGCGCCTGGTGCAGATCGAGCTCGTGGCGGTAGTCAAGCAGGTCGACATCGGCCAGCCGGATCACGTCGGAGCCCTCGATCCGCAGCTTGAGCACCAGCCAGTTGGGCAGATTGACCAGGTCCTCATTGAGCACCGGCAGCCCGCCGAGGATCGTCGTCTCGCGGTTGTAGACCCCGTGCACGTACGTGCCGGGGTAGTGCACCCCATCGGCGTCTTCCCACTCCGCGGCGCCGCGGCTGCACAGGTACCCGTTACCGGTCGAGGTCAGCGCCTCTCGAAGCCCCTCCTCGGCAGGATCGAAGCTTCGGTAGCTGAGCGCGAAACCATTCATCGCCGTAACCGAGTCTAGCTGACTCGGTGCTGAGCGGCTCAGGCCACCGGCAGGCAGAATGTGCTTTCTCAGCCGTGGAACTTACTCTCCGGCAGCTTCTCCTTCGCGAGGTCGCCCGAGGGTGATGGCGCGGGCGTGGCCTGCGGCTCAGGCTCTAGCTCGGCGCTGGCCGTGTCCTCGGCCGTTTCCTGGGCGTCAGGTGGCTGCTGGCCTGGTGCGGAGTCCCCCATGATGGCGTTCCGTTCCTCGAGTTCCCCGGTGCTTGAACCAACGACGATCGATTACAAAGTGACTCTGATCGACTACAAAAGGTTAGCACTGTGCACCCGCGGCAGTCAGGGCGCCGATTCGGTCAGCTCCGCGAGCCCCGCGTTAACCTCGGCTGCCTGCCCGTGGTCCCCGAGTTCCGCCAAGATGAAATGAGCCTCGGACAGCAACTCGCGTGCCTCCTGCGGCCGTCCGGCCCGCTTGTGGGCCAGGCCGAGCCGGCTGAGGGTCGCGGCTTGACCGTGCCGCTCACCGTTAGCCCGCCAGATGGCAAGTGACGCGTGCAGGCAGCTCAGGGCCTCGCCGAGCCGGCCCGTGGCGAGGTAGACGTCACCGAGATCGCTGAGTGAATCGGCTTCTGAGTGCTGATCGCCAAGTTCGCGGAATATGACCAGGGCCTGCTCAAGGCGGTCGATGGCCTCGTCAAAGCGCCCCAGCTCCCGGCAGGCGTCACCCAGGTTTCCGAGCGCGATGCCCTCGCCGTAGCGATCCCCGGCCTGCTGCTGCACGGCAAGTGACCGCCGGGCCGCCTGGAGCGCCTCGGGGAAGCGGGACAAGCGCAGGCACGCCTGGGCGACATTATTCGCGGCCCGCGCGTGGCCCTGCTGATCGCCGATCTCGCGGTAGATGGCGAGCGCCTCCTCGAAACAGCCGATCGCCTGTTCCTTGCGCTGCAGCCCGAAGGCCATGCCGAGGTTGTTCAGCATCCACGCCTCGGCCAGCCGGTCACCTAGGATCCGGGCGCTGTCCAGGCCGCCGGAGTGGGTGGCCACCCAGTCCGCCCAGTGGCTGCGCCGGTAGAAGAAGCTCATCGCCGCGGCGGGGAGTTTCCAGGCGATCTCGTGCAGGCCGTTCGCGGCGGCCTGGCGAGCCGCCGCGACCAGGTCGGCGCGCTCGGTCTCGCACCAGTCCAGGGCCTGCTCGAGCGACGCGAACGCCAGGGCAGGTCGCAGGAGATGGTCGTCCCCGAGCGGGACCCGGGCGTGCTGCGGGGAGATCACCCGCCCGGCGGCCTCGGCCGTGTGCAGGTACCAGGTCAGCACCCGGAGCACCGCCTCGTCGCGGTCCTGCTGGGTTTCCCCGGCCTCGGCCTTTTCGGCCGCGTACACCCGGAGCAGATCGTGAAAGCGGTACCTGTCCGGGGCCAGGGACTGCAGAAGATGCGCGTCCACGAGCATCTCCAGCGAATCGGCCACGTGGTCCTCGGGCTCCGCCAGGAGCGCCGAGACGGCGGGCAGGCTGATGGACGGCCCGTGCCACAGGCCGAGCAACCGGAACGCCCGCGCCGGATCCGGCCGCCCCGGACCGGTCGCGGACAGGCCGTCGAAGCTGACCTGGAAGCAGGCCCGCACGGCCAGGTCACCGGCCTTGAATTCGTCGATTCTGCGACGCTCATCGGCCAGCCGGCCGGCCAGCGCCTGGATCGACCAGCCGGTCCGGGCGGCCAGGCGCACTCCGGCAATCCTGATCGCCAGCGGAAGGCCCGCGCAGGCCGCCAGCACCTGAGCCGTGGCGTCCGGCTCGGCGTCCAGCCGGTCCGCCCCGACGATTTCGGCGAGCAGGGCGCGGGCCTCGTCCTCATCGAGCACGTCGAGATCGACCAGCCGGCCGCCGGCCAGATCGGGCAGCAGGTTGCGGCTGGTGATGAGCACGCCGCAGAACACGCTGCCCGGCACCAGCGGACGTACCTGGGCGGCGTCGCGCGCGTCGTCGAGGACGACGAGTATCCGCCGCCCGGCCAGGCGGGTGCGGTAGAGCGCGGCCCGTTCGTCCTCGCTGGCCGGGACCTGGGCCCCGTCGACCGCGAGTTCGCGAAGGAACCTCGCGAGCACGTCCGCCGGGGTGGCCGGCTGGTCGCTGGCCCCCCGCAGGTTCGCGTACAGCTGCCCGTCGGGAAACCGGGCCCGCAGCCGGTGTGCGACGTGCACGGCGAGAGTGGTCTTGCCCAGCCCGCCCGCCCCGGCGACCAGCGATACCACCACCGCACCGGTGCCGGCGTCGCCGTCGGGGACGTCAGCGAACCGGTCGCACAGGTACTCGACCTGTTCAGCTCGCCCGGTGAAGTCGGGAATGTCAGCCGGCAACTGTGACGGCACCACCGGCGCCGGTGGTGATGCCATCGCGATCTGCGGTGGCGGGACCGCCCGGGGCGGGACCGCCCGGGGCGCGGGGCGGGCGTCGGCCTCCAGGATCTCCTGGTGGAGCTGCCGTAGGCTCGGGCCGGGATCCACGCCCAGCTCATCACCGATCACTTGCCGGGCCCGCTCATAGGCCTCAAGGGCCTCGGCCTGACGGCCCGCGGTGCGCAGCGCGCGCATCAGCAACGCCCAGAGTTCCTCCCGGAGCGGATGACCGGCGGTCAGGCGGAGCAACTCGCCGACCACACCGCCGGCCTCGCCGCACTCGATCTCGGCCTCGATCCGCAACCCGAGCGCGACCACCCGCGACTCTTCCAGGCGGTCTGCCTCGGTGGCCACCAGCTCCGAAGACGGCACGTCGGCCAGCGGCGGTCCCTGGTACAGATCGAGGGCCTCGGTGAGCAACTCGACGGCACGGGCCGCCTCCCCGCCGGCCAGCGCCGTGCGACCCGCCGCGACCAGCCTGGCGAAACGCGCCGCATCCAGCTCATCGGGACCCACCACCACCTGATAACCAGGCGCCCGCGTGACCAGCACCCGGCCGTCCGGGTCACCGATCAGTCCCCGCAGCCGATGCACGTAGGTGGCGATCAGGTTGGCGGGATTCGCGGGCGGCTCGTCGCCCCACAGCTCGTCGGTCAGCCGGTCCGTGGAGACGACCTGGCCGTGGTTGAGCAGCAGCGCGGCGAGCAGCGCCCGCCACTTCGGCGCGCCGATCCCGCTCCAGGTCTCGCCTGACCGGAACTCCAGCGGCCCCAGAATCCGGAACCGCGTTATACCGCTCCGCTCCATCACGGCTTAACCACGACCCCATCGACACGCCAGACCATCACGCAATGCTTCCAGATATTAACACCGAGTGGTGGGGCTGCGGCCCCTCCGATCGCCGGCAGACCTGCCGGTGTCACCCACTCACCGCCCACGGAGAAAAGGGGAAACCAATGGTGAAGATGTCGATCCGCAAGGCCGGAACGATCCGTCTGACGAGTGCCGCGTACTACTGCTGCCACATCGCCGCCTTCTAGGACCTGGTTGTGCTGGGNNCGCCGTAGCCCAGCACCGGTCCGATCCACCCGAGCTCCGAGCAGAGCCGCAAGAAGCAGAAAGGCACCCGGAATGAGCGCCACCGCGCCGGCCAGCACCACGATCCGCCTGCACAGGCTCACCATGGTCACCGAGGACGACGGCGTGATGGTCGGCCGGCCTGACATCGGCTCCTACGCGCTGTTTCCGCAGGAGGGCGCTGAAGCCCTCCGGTTGCTCGACGCCGGAACGCCGATGGCGGGTGTCGCGGCCTGGTACCAGCAAACATGCGGCGCGTCCCTGGATGTCGACGACTTCGTCGCGGCGCTTGACGACCTCAAGTTCCTGCGCGGCGACGCAGAAGATGAGCCACGCGAAGCGCCGGTCCGCTGGCAGCGCCTCGGACGGTGGACGTTCTCCTGGCCGGCCTTGGCGTGCTACGCGGCGCTGACGCTGGCCGCCGTCGTCGCGATGGCGCGGGCCCCTTACCTGCGGCCCACGTACCACCATATTTTCTTCACTCAGTACCTTTCGCTGATCCCGATCACGCTCACCGCGGCGCTGGTCCCGGCGATCCTGCTGCACGAGTCATTCCACGCGCTGGCGGGCCGCAGGCTCGGCCTGCCGTCGACCCTCACCATCGGCCGGCGGTTCTACTACCTGGTCGCCGAGACTCGCCTTGACTCGCTGTTCAGCGTGCCGAAACGAAAGCGCTATCTGCCGTTCCTGGCGGGCATGATCGCCGATGTCGTCCTGATGTCGGCGCTCACCCTCATCGCGGCCGTTCTGCATGATCACGGTTTCCCCGCGTGGTGCGCGGGAGTATGCCTGGCTATCGCGTTCACCTGCGTGCTCCGGGTGATCTGGCAGTTGATGCTCTACCTCGAGACCGACCTGTACTTCGTCATTTCTCATCTCCTGCGGTGCCCGGACCTGCAGCGTGCCACCAGGTTCTACATCAAGACGCACGTCCGGCGCCTGCTGCACCGCGCGCCCCCGCAGAGCGACGCCGACTGGGCGGATCGCGACCGGGCGTTCGCGCGCTGGTACGCGCCCCTGCTGATCATCGGCTACGGCTTCTCGCTCTGCACCCTGGTGTGGGCGGGGATCCCGAGCACCGTGCACTTCGTTTCGCTGATCGTCGATCGCTTCAGCGGATCGCAGAATCTCGCCGCCGGCATCCTCGACGCGCTGAGCTTCATCGTCCTGACCGCGCTGCAATGGGGCCTCGTCGGCTACGTCGCGGTGCGGGACCGGCGCGCTCGCACCCGGCAGACCTCACCCGAAGCATCACTTACCAAGGGAGCACTGACATGACCTCATCTACCGCTGCGCACTTCTGGGCCTCGCCAGCTGCCTCGCTGCCAGGCGAGCTGCCGATCGCGCCCGCGCCCCACCTTGAGGTGCGGTGTCACCGGCGGCTGCGCGGACCGTACACCGGAGCCGGCGCACTGCTGCGCACCGTGGTACCGGAACTGCTGGCCGTCGACGGCGAGCTGGTGGCCGCGCGGGCGATCGAGGTCGTCACGCTGGCACCCGAGCTCGCTGCGATGGTCCCGCTGCCACCGCAGACGCTCACCAACCTCGCCAGCCGCGCGGAACGCACCAGGTTTTACTCGGTAACCCGCACGCTGCGGCTGTCTCATGGCGCCGCCGAGCTGGTCATGGACTGGGCCCGCCTGGTGCATCCCGGCGGCGTGGTCATCGCGTTCACGGACCTCGACGACGCTGACCCCACCGACCGTGAGTTCGTGAGCGTGCTGCTGCGCCGCTGTGACCCGAACCTGCTGACCGTGCTCGCGGCGGCCGCCAGCGCGGATGACCCGCTCGGGCAGGCGCTGGCCCGTTACGCTCGCCAGGTCGCCAGGCCACCCCACGCTGAGCCGGACCCGCCCGCGGGCACCGATCTCGCGCAGCTCTTCATCGACTCCGACGGCACCTGCCACGACCCGGCGATCTCCGCGGCTTACGCGGGCCTGCCGGCCCATGAGCGGGCCAGCAGGCACACCGCGCGCGCGGAGGTGCTGGCCGCCCTCGGCGAGCCAAGCCTGCGGCTCGGGGCCATCCCGTATCACCTGGAGCACGGGATCGATCCCGCGGGCGCTGGCGGCGAGGCGCTCATGACCGCTTGCGATGACTGCTTCGACCTCGGCTGCTACGAGGCGACGCTGGAGCTAGCGCTGCGCGGGCGTGAGCTGGTGGCGGGAGCGGACCAGCCGGAGGCCTACTGGAACTTCACCAACAAGGTGGGCGCCTGCCTGTCCTACCTGAAGCGGGGTTCCCGGGGCTTCGCCTACTTCGACGAGCTGCGCCGGATCACCGCCAATCCCGATGTCCATATGAACAGCTGCTACATGATGGCGATGCTGTACACCCGCCACCTCCCGCCCGGTGACCACGACGAGGTCCGGGCGCTGGAGTGGGTCAACACGGCGATCGCGATCGCCGACCGTCATCCCGATCCGCACAAGCGGGTGTTCACCGGCGCGTTCATGCGCAACGCGAAGGCCCTGGTCGAACTGCACCGAGGCGACCCGCGGGCCGCGCTGGCGCTGGTCAATGAGGCGATCGCGATGACCGACGCGGACCTCGGGCCCGACGAGCAGCTGCTGCACCGCTCGGTGCTGCTGTACAACCGGGCGCAGATCCTCAATGCCCTCGGCGACTACGCCGGCTCGCTGCGCGACTACGACGTGGTGATCAGCCGCGACCCCGAGTACGGCGACTATTACTTCGAACGGGCCGGGGTGCGCCGCGCCGCGGGCCGGCCCGACGAGGCGCTCGCGGACTACGCCACGGCGGTCACGCTGAGCCCGCCCTTCCACGAGGCGCACTACAACCGGGCCGACCTGCTGCGGGAACTAGGGGACGACGACGGCGCGCTGCGCGACCTGGACTACGCGGTCGTGCTCGATCCTGACCACCTCGATTCCCTGGTCAACCGGGTCGACCTGCTGCTGGAGCGCGGGGAGACCGGGCCAGCGCGCGCCGACATCGACGCGGGACTCGAGCTTGACCCGGGCAACGCGAACCTGCTGTCCGCCCGCGGGTCGCTGCTGGCCGACTCGGGCGACACCGACGCCGCGTACGCGAGCTACACCGCCGCGGTCACCGAAGACCCGGCCTTCGTGGCGGCGTGGGCCAACCGCGCCGTTCTTTCCCACTCCGTCGGACGGCCAGCGGACGCGGTCGCCGACCTCGACCAGGCGATCGAACTCGCCGACGACCCGTGGTTGCGGGTGAACCGCGCGATCGCGCTGCAAGACCTCGATGAGCACCGCCGCGCGGTCACCGATCTCGACCTCGCCATCGCCGCCCTGCAGGGGGGCGACCCTGACCTGTTCTACCGCCGCGGGGTCAGCCGGCATGCGCTGGGTGACCTTGACGGCGCGTTCGAGGACTGGCGTGCCCACCTGGAGGCGTACGGCCCGGGCGGTACCTCGCCGCACACCGAGGAGATCGGCCTGCGGGCCGGGGACCTGATGACCAGGCACCTGGTTGCCAGCGGCGAGCTCTAGGAGCACGACATGGACGACACCACGTTCGCTACCGGGCCAGATCCGTTCCGCGCGGCCATGCGCCACCACGCCAAGGGGGTCGCCGTCATCACCGCCGGCGCGGAGCATCCCGTCGGGTTCTGCGCCACGTCGCTCGCGTCTGTCTCGCTTGAGCCGCCCGTGGTGTCGTTCACGGTTGGCTTGCGTTCCTCGTCTTGGCGAACCGTCGAGTCGGCGCGGCATGTCATGGTCCACCTGCTCGCCGACAGCCAGGCGGACCTGGCGAGCCGGTTCGGGCGGACGGACCCGGCCAAGTTCGGTCCGCAAACGCGCTGGCATCGTGACGCGCTCGGCCTGCCCGTGCTCGATGATGTCCTGGCCTGGCTGCTGCTCGCGCTGACGAGCTACTTTCCGGTCGGGGACCACGCCCTCGTCCTGGGGCGGGTGATCGCGTCCAGGCATGCGGCCGACGGGTCGCCGCATGCCGCGGCCGACGGGCCGCTCATACACCATAACGGCGAGTTCGCGGCGCTGGCCGCCCCCGCGCTGAGCCGGCCGCGCAGGATCAAGCTCCCGGCTGCCACCGCGACGAGCGCG
Organism: Actinomycetota bacterium; assembly: GCA_003140115.1. The sequence continues at coordinate 11,217 of PLIQ01000550.1, forward strand.
GCGATCGCCACGCAGTAGGCCAGGGCGGTCCGGTGCAGGCCGAAGTGCGCGGCGGCCAGCCCGGCGATCAGGACCGGGACGCTGAGCCCGAGGAAGTTGATAATGAAGATGGCGGCAATGAGCCCGGCGCGCTGCCCGGGAGCGGCCAGCGCGATCAGGATGCGGTTGACGCCCATCAGCGCCAGCCCGAACCCCACCCCGGCCACCGCGGTGCCGGTCAGGAAGGCGGCCGCGGTGGCCGTGGCGATCGCCGCGAAGGTCACCGCGAGGCCGGCCAGCAGGACCAGGCAGCCGGCCAGCATCGCGGTGCGCGGCGCGAGGCCGCGGAACGCGACCGTGGCCCCGGCCGCGACCCCGGTGAGCAGGAAGACCGCCAGGCCGCCCCACAGCAGGTCCCGCGAGCCGGTCACCTGCACCGCCAGCGACGGCCCGAGTGACAGGTACAGGCCGCCCAGCGCCCACACCGCGAACAGGCACGGCACCGCCGTGGCGAACGTCGCGCGCGCCTGGCGCGGCACCCCCACCCGGGGCCGCAGCGAGGCCAGGACGCCGGCGCGGCGGGTCCCGGGCTCGGGCATCGCCAGTATCCCGGCGGCGGCGGCCGCGCTGACGCCGAGCAGCAGCCACCACACCAGCCGGGTCGGCGCCGGCCCGTACTGGGCCAGCGCGCTGCTCCCGAGCGCGCCTGCGCCCAGCCCCAGGGCGGGGGCGGCGGCGGTGACCAGCGGGGCGAGCCCGCTGCCCTCGGACTGCAGGTCGATCAGCGCCGCGCCGAGCGCGCCGATGGCGGTACCGACGGCCACGCCCTGCAGCGCCCGCGCAGCGAACAGCAACCCGGCGCTGTGCGCGACCGCGAACACCGCGCACGCGCCCGCACCCATCACCAGGGCGGCCAGGATCACGGGGCGGCGGCCCAGGTAGTCCGACACCGACCCGAAGACCAGCAGCGTGAGGAGCAGGACGATGGCGTAGATGGCGAAGATGACGGTCAGCGTGGTCGCCGAGAACCGCAGCTGAGCCTGGTAAACGCCGTACAGCGGCGTCGGGGCGCCCGCCGTGAAGAACATCAGGCAGAACACCCCGGCTACCAGCCAGAACGCGGTCGCTCGGGACTGCGCCGGACGCCGGGAAGGCTCCCTCGCGGCCGGCATCGCGGGCCAGCGGGGCCGTTCGGCGGTTCTGATTGGACGTTCGCGGCCGGTCACCGTGTCCGACAGGGCCATCGCAGGTTCCTTCGTGATCGTTCATTGACCGAACTATCTCAGTGGATCATACGCAGGCTAGTTCTGTCAATGAACTATTGGTGGTAGGGTCAGGGCATGGCTCTGCCGAAGGATTACCCGGGACAGCGGTGCTCGCTGTCCCGCGCGCTCGAGGTCATCGGCGAACGATGGACGCTGCTGATCATGCGCGACGCGTTCTTCGGCGTCCGCCGCTTCGGCGACTTCGCCGCGCACCTGGGGGTGCCGCGCGCCGTGCTCACCGAGCGCCTCGAGACCTTGGGTGAGGAAGGCGTCCTCGCCGAGACGCGGGGCAGCCACGGCTACAGCGAGTACGTCCTGACCGACAAGGGCCTGAGCCTGTGGCCGGTCGTACGCGACCTGCTCAGCTGGGGCGATGAGTACTACTCAGCCAACGGCCCGCGTCGCGTGTTCCAGCACGCCCAGGACGCGGGCCCCATCGGGCCGGACGGAGCGTGCGCCACCTGCGGCGGCGCCGTTCCGCCCCCGGACCTGGTGATCCTTCCCGGCCCCGGCTACGACGGGGAAGGGGACGACCTGGTCAGCAAGACCCTCACCACCGCACACCGGCTGCTCGAACCCATTCGCGGCCGCTGAGCACTGGCCACTGGCCAGGATTCTTGCCGGTCGCGTGACGATCTCGGCGCGGTTCGATCGTCATCTCGGTGCAGCTGTCGCCGTGGGCGCGACACTGGGATCGGAGGAGATGACGATGCGTTACGCACTGCTGATGCACTACCGCGAGCCGGCCGAGGGCGAGATCAGCGAGGAGGCGATCGCTGAGGCGATGGAGGCGTTCGGCGCGTACGGTCGCGCGCTCGAGCAGGCGGGCGTGCTGCTGTCGGCCGACGTGCTGCAGCCGACGGCGGCCACGACGACCGTGACCCGCAGGGAAGGAGTCTTGCGGGTGCAGGACGGGCCGTTCGCGGAGACGAAGGAGGCGCTGGCCGGGGTGTTCGTCCTGGACGTGTCCGACCTTGACGCGGCCATCGGCTGGGCCGAGAAGTGCCCCGGCGCACAGTGGGGCGTGATCGAGGTTCGCCCCACCGCGACCGCGTTCGTCGACGGCCGGTGGACGCGCTGACGTCAGAGGAAGACCGCTGGGTAGCCGGTCCCGGTCCTCACGCGACCGGGCCGGCGGCCCACGCCGCAGGCTCGGCGGCCGACGCTGCAGGGTCGGCTGCCGACGTCGCGGGCCTGGCGGCTCACGCCGCGGGCCTGGCGGCACGGGACAGTTACGGGCGGCTGCTCGCGCTGCTGTCCGCCTCGACCAGCGACCTCGCCTCCGCCGAAGACGCCCTCGCCGACGCATTCGAGCGCGCCTTGCGGACGTGGGCCGCTCAGGGGGTGCCGGGCAACCCTGACGCGTGGCTGCTCACCGTCGCCCGCAACCGGCTCCGCGACCGCTGGAAGTCCGCGCAGGCTCAGCGGGTCTTCCCTCTCGACGCCGAGCAGGACGCGCCGGCGGATATTGGTGACGTCGACGTCGACGCGATCCCTGATCGGCGGCTTGAGCTGCTGCTCGTGTGCGCTCACCCGGCGATCGAACGCGCTGTGCACACCCCCCTCATGCTCAACACGGTGCTCGGTTTCACCGCCGAGCAGGTCGGCCGGGCCTTCTCGGTGCCGACGTCGACGATGGCGACGCGCCTGGTCCGGGCCAAGAAACGCATCAAGGCCGCCCGCATCCCGTTCCGGATACCCGACCGGGGTGACCTGCCGGCGCGGATGACCGCGGTCCTCGAGGCGGTCTACGGTGCCTACGTCATTGACTGGGCGACGACCGGGCCACAGGCCCGCCAGCTGCCCTCGGAGGCCCTGCACCTCGCCGAGGTGCTCGCCAGGCTCGCGCCCGACGATCCGGAAGCGCACGGGCTCGCCGCACTCGTCCAGCTCTCGGCGGCGCGCGCGCCGGCCCGCATTGACCCGAACGGACGTTTCGTCCCGCTCGCCGACCAGGACCCGTCGCTGTGGGACCGTCGCCTGATCGACCGGGCGCATGAACACCTACGCGCGGCGCACGCCCGCGGGCAGCTGGGACGCTTCCAGCTCGAGGCCGCCATCCAGGCCGTACATTGCGCCCGGCGACAGGCCGGCCCGACAGACTGGGCGACGCTGCTGACCCTGCACCGCTTGCTGCACACGATCGCGCCGTCGCTCGGCAGCGGTGTCGCGCTCGGCGCCGTCACCGCCGAGGTGCAGGGCCCCGCCGCCGGTCTGGCCACCCTCGACACCCTGCTCCAAGACGCCGGCCAGCATGCCCGCCGCTTCCAGCCGGCCCGAGCCACCCGCGCGCACCTGCTCGACCAGCTCGGACGAAGCGAGGAAGCCGTAGCCGCCTACGACGGCGCGATCGACCTGACCCACGACCCCGCCGAACGCCAGTACCTGCAGCACCGGCGTGACCGTGCCAGCCGCTGCGGCCAGCGCCGCTAGCTCGAAGTCCGGCCGTGCTGGGGTCAGCTTCGGGTGTCACCAGCTGCTGGCCGTGAGCGGATCGGCGCTGTCTTGGTATCTGGCTGGCCGGCTGCGCGGTGGGACGGGCTTCTCCCGGTCGATTTCACGAAGAATGGGGGCGAATATGGCCTCGTGGGCCGTGGCGCCGTACTTCTGCCCGATGGCGCGGAGCACGCCCTTGCCGCTGGCCTCTCCCACCAACTCGTCCAGGACGCGATAGTCAACTTCCTGGCCGCTTGCTAGCTGGTCGTATGCGGCCTGCGCGATCTTCGCCACGCTGGGATGAGCAGCAGACTCAATCAGGATCATGAGCGTTGCGTCCTTGAGGTCCATGGCCGGGGAGTCTATGGCTGTCCCGGCAAAGGGCGGCAAGGGTCCTATCCAGCAGAGCGCGCGCTCGTCGAGTATTTCAGAACGTGAGCCTTCGGCCGCCACGCCGGCGTCCGTCTCACGACGCCAGCGGCGCCAGAAACGACTCCACCAATGCCGTGTAGCGGGACCGGTCGATGTTCCACGACTCGAGATGGCCTGCGCCCGGGAACCGCTCGAAGGTGACGAGGGAGGGGTTGAGCTCCTTCAACCTGATGCTGATCGAGATCGGCACCCGGGGGTCGTCATCTCCGTGAGTGACGAGTGCGGGGACCTTGAGCCAGCTGGTCTCATCGAGGTAGCCGGCGGCGGACCAGTCGACGCCGAACCGCACGCTAGCTATCTGCTCGGCGGTCCATATCAACGGAGCCGTGAGACGTCCGATCATCGGAATGAGGTGTCGGTCGACTTGGTGATCGAGTGCCGCATGCAGGTCGAGCATCGGCGCGTCGAGCACCACGCGCGCCACCTTCGGGGCAAGTGACGAGTGCCGAAGAAACGCCGCGGCGACGCCACCGCCCATCGACTGCCCGATGAGGACGACACTCCGGGCGCCGTGCCCAAGCGACCACCGTACCGCCGCCTCAAGGTCGCTCCACTCTGTCTGCCCGTACCGGTGGTAGCCCGACGGGTCGCGGACCGCGCCGAGGTCGTTGCGGTAGGTTACCGCGAGGGCGGGAAACCCCATGTGGTGCACGATGTCGATGACGCGCAACAGGTCCTTGCGGGTGCCGTTCTGTCCGTGCACGCCGATCGCAAACGTGCTGTTCCGGCCGGGAAAGTACCAGGCGAGCAGCGGCCCGAGCGGGCCTGGTACGACTACGTCCTGCATGGGGATACCCAACGCCGATTCCGGGTCGTCAAGGAAGTAGGACCTGTCGAGGGCAGCGAGCTGCCCGACTCCGGGAGCCGACCCGGATGTTACCGTCAACGCACGCGTCACTACGCCGTTCGAGACGGCCGCCAAGGCGCCCAGGTATCCGATGCCGCCCGGCCAGGCAATGCCGTAGAGCTCAGGCTTGAATAGGGCCGGCTGTTCGCCGATGGCACGCAACCGGACCTCCCCGGGAGACAACCCTACGAACTGCACGTCGTCGTACGCGGGCATCGATGGGCCAGGTCCGACCGTCAAAGCCTCTGAACGGATCTTGCCGGCCAGGTACCAGCTGCTGCCGACGAAGAACGCAACCAAGACACTGATCACAGCTGCGGGCATGGACCACAACCAGTCGCGGCAAGTTCCGTGGCGCTTGCCTAGTCGATCCTTTGCGTCTTTTGGCACGATGACCGTCATTGTCATTTCCTTCTTCAGTCAGGGCGACCCTGAGTGCTCGCACTGCGAAGCCCTTCGACGTCAGGCTAATCGGATAACCAACAGCCATCGAATTCACGGACCATCACGCTGAAAACGACCACCACGATACGGTCGGGAAAATAGCCTGACCGAGCTATCTGCGGTTAATCAAAGGCCTTTCGGCATCCGGACCGGTGACAGGTTACGCGAGGCAGGGCGGGGTGTCACAATGGGTAAGTGAAGCTCACGGATGGTTTGGTGACGTTGCTGTTCACCGATATTGAGGGCGGCGTCGGGCTGTGGGAGGCTGACCGTGATGCTATGGCGGCGGCGTCGGCCCGCCATGACCGGATGGTCCGCGAGCAGGTCGAGGCGGCGGGCGGGCACGTCTTCCAGGCGGTGGGTGAGGCGCATCGCGCGGTGTTCGCCGACCCGGTGGCCGCGCTTGTGTCGGCGGTGGCTATCCAGCGGGCGGCCGGCGCCGAGCTGTGGCCGTCGGGCCTGCCGGTCCGGGTGTGCGTGGCGTTGCATTGCGGTGTGTGCGCGGAGCGGGACGGCGACTACGCCGGCCCGGTGGTGAACCGGGCGGCCCGGTTGCTGGACGCCGGTCATGGCGGTCAGGTCCTGGTGACAGCGGCGGCGTACGCGCTGCTGGCCGGCCGGCTGCCCGGCGGGATCGGGCTCCGGGACCTGGGCGAGCAGCGGCTGAGGGACCTGGGCCGCGCCGAGCGGGTCTTCCAGGTCACCGGGCCGGGCCTGGCCGGCGG
>PLIQ01000125.1 GCA_003140115.1 Actinomycetota bacterium
AACGTCCAGCACACCGCCATCGTACGGGCCATCTTGGCCGGCGACCCCGAGCGGGCGCGGCGCACGATGGCGGAGCACGTGGCGGGGACCGCGGCGCTGCTGCGGGGTTTCCTCGGCGACGTGCTCGACTCGTAAAGATCGTGTTACGTCAGGCGGCCGACCCGCCCGGATCTTGACATGCTCCTAGGCACGGTGCATGAATACGTTCATTCAATGGATCGGTTCCAGCCATATCGGCTGTTCTCGCCTAGGGAGATCGCATGGCCGACGACATAGCCGCCGTGCAGGCGGCAAGCGATGACGAGCGCCGCCTGCACGAGCTCGGCTACGCGCAGGAGCTTCGCAGGCGGATGTCGGGGTTCTCGAACTTCGCCGTGTCGTTCACGATCATCTCGGTCCTGTCCGGCTGCCTGACCCTGTACTACTTCGGGATGGAAGAGGGCGGCCCCGCCATCATCGTCTGGGGCTGGCCGATCGTCGGGATCATGACCCTGCTCGTGGGGCTGTCCATGGCCGAGGTCTGCTCCAGCTTCCCGACCGCCGGCGGCCTGTACTACTGGTCGGCCAAGCTGGCCCGCAGGAACGGGGCCGCCTGGTCCTGGTTCACCGGCTGGTTCAACTTCCTGGGCCAGGTGGCGATCACCGCGGGCATCGACTTCGGCGCGGCGCTGTTCATCAACTTCCTGCTGAGCCTGTGGTTCAACTTCAGCGTGTCCACGCACTGGCACACGGTCGTGATCTACGCCTGCGTGCTGCTGCTGCACGGCCTGCTGAACCAGTTCGGCATCCGGTTGGTGGCGCTGCTGAACAACGTCAGCGTCTGGTGGCACATCACCGGCGTGCTGATCATCGTCGGCGCGATGATCTTCGGCCTGAAGGCCGGCGCACACCACGCCTCGGCCAAGTTCGTGTTTACCGACCTGCAGAACCTGGGCGGATTCCACATCGGCTGGTGGTACGTACTGCCGGTCGGGCTGCTGCTGGCTCAGTACACCTTCACCGGGTACGACGCGTCGGCGCACATGACGGAAGAGACCCATAACGCCGCGCGCAGCGGCCCGCGCGGCATTGTCATGTCGATCCTGATCTCGCTGATCGCGGGCTGGGTGCTGCTGATCGGCATCACGTTCGCGATCCAGAAGGCGAACTACACCGGCGAGGCGACCGCGGTCGTGGCCCCGGCGCAGATCTGGATCGACGCGATCGGCCGGACCGGCGCCGAACTGCTGCTGCTGGTGGCGATCGGCGCCCAGCTGTTCTGCGGCATGTCGTCGGTCACGGCGAACTCGCGGATGATCTACGCGTTCTCCCGGGACGGCGCGCTGCCCGGCTCGGCCATCTGGCACAAGGTGAACAAGCGGACCAGGACGCCAACCAACGCGATCTGGCTGGCGGCCGGCGGCGCGCTGATCCTCGGCCTGCCGTACCTGTGGAACACCGCCGCCTACGGCGCGGTAACCTCCATCGCGACCATCGGCCTGTACGTCGCCTACGTGGCCCCGACGTACTTGCGGCTGCGGCAGGGCAGCAACTTCAAGCGCGGGCCGTGGCACCTGGGCCGGTGGAGTTACGTGATCGGCTGGACGGCCGTGGTCTGGGTCGTGTTCATCTTCTTCCTGTTCATGCTCCCGCAGTTCGGACCCATCGCCTGGGCCACGTTCAACTACGCGGTAATCGCGGTGGTCGTGGTGATCGGGTACGCGGGCCTGTACTGGCTGTTCTCGGCCAGGAAGTGGTTCACCGGGCCGAAGGTCCAGGGCACGGCCGAGGAACTGGCCGCGATCGAGCAGGAGCTGGCGTCATGACGGCCTCGGATTCAGGCACGGCACGGCGCGGGTACCTGACCCTCGAGCAGCTGCGCGTGGCGGTCGGCGAGGGCGAGATCGACACCGTGGTGCTGGCCTTCACCGACATGCAGGGCCGGCTGCAGGGCAAGCGCCTGTCGTCGGAGTACTTCCTGGACGAGGTGGTTCACCACTTCTCCGAGGGCTGCAACTACCTGCTCGCGGTGGACGTGGACATGAACACGGTCGACGGGTACGCCATGTCGTCCTGGGAGCGCGGCTACGGCGACTTCATGCTCGTGCCGGACATGAGCACGCTGCGCCAGCTCCCGTGGAACGAGGGCTCGGTGCTGGTACTCGCCGACCTGACCTGGCTGGACGGCGCGCCGGTGGTGGCCTCGCCGCGGCAGATCCTGGCCGCGCAGATCGCGCGGCTGGCCGAACGCGGGCTGGTCGCGCTGGCCGGGACCGAGCTGGAGTTCATCGTGTACCGGGACACCTACGAGCAGGCCGCGGCCAAGCAGTACCGCGACCTGGTGCCGGGCAACCAGTACAACGTGGACTACTCGATCCTGGGCACCGGGCGGATCGAGCCGCTGCTGCGGCGGATCCGCAACTCGATGACCGGCGCCGGGCTGTACGTGGAGTCGGCCAAGGGCGAGTGCAACCTCGGCCAGCACGAGATCGCGTTCNNACCTGCGACAACCACTCGATCTACAAGACCGGCGCCAAGGAGATCGCGGCCCAGGACGGCATGAGCATCACGTTCATGGCCAAGCCGAACGAGCGCGAGGGAAACTCCTGCCACATCCACCTGTCGGTACGCGGTGCGGACGGTGCCCCGGTCATGGCCGGGGACGGGGCGTACGGCATGTCGCGGCTCGGCGAGCACTTCCTGGCCGGCCAGCTGGCCGCGCTGCGCGAGCTGACGCTGGCCTACGCGCCGAACATCAACTCCTACAAGCGCTACGTGGCGGGCAGCTTCGCGCCCACCGCGGTGCGCTGGGGCCCGGACAACCGCACCTGCGCGCTGCGGCTGGTCGGGCACGGTCACTCGCTGCGGGTGGAGAACCGGACGCCCGGCGGGGACGTGAACCCCTACCTGGCCGTGGCCGCGATGATCGCGGCGGGCCTGCACGGCATCGACCACGAGCTCCCGCTCGAACCGCCGGTGACCGGCAACGCCTACAACGACGACAGCGTGCGCGTCCCGCACACCCTGCGTGACGCCCTGGACCTGTGGCTCAAGAGCCAGCTGGCCAGGGAGTCGTTCGGTTCTGACGTGGTGGAGCACTACGCCAACTACGCGCGGGTCGAGCTGGCCGCCTACGACGCGGCCGTGACCGACTGGGAGCTGCGGCGCGGCTTCGAACGCCTGTTATCCGGGGTTATCCGCGATCCGGTTGTTCGGGAGGAGCCTGCGCATGTCTGTCTTTACCGTGCTCAACCCTGCGACGGAAGAGCCGGTCACGACCGTGGCCCAGGCCTCTTCGGAGCAGGCTGATGAGGCTATTGCCCGCGCCGCGGCCGCGTTTGCGGCCTGGCGCGCGGTCGCGCCCGGGGACCGGGCGCGGTTGCTGCGGGCGTTCGCCGGGTTGGTGGACGCTGCTTCGGAGGAGCTGGCCGGGCTGGAGGTGGCCGGCTCGGGCCACCCCATCGGGGCGGCCCGCTGGGAGGCCGGGCACGTCCGCGACGTGCTGCTGTACTACTCGGCGGCACCCGAACGGCTCCTCGGCCAGCAGATCCCGGTGCCCGGCGGGCTGAACGTCACCTTCCACGAGCCGGTCGGCGTGGTGGGCCTGATCGTGCCGTGGAACTTCCCGATGCCGATCCTGTCCTGGGGCATGGCGCCCGCGCTGGCCGCGGGGTGCACCGTGGTGGCCAAACCGGCCGAGGCCACCCCGCTGACCGCTATGCGGCTGGCTTCGCTGGCTTTGGAAGCCGGCCTTCCCGAGGGCGTTTTCCAGGTCCTGCCGGGCAAGGGCAGCGTGGTCGGGCAGCGGCTGGTCGACCATCCTTTGGTCCGCAAGATTGTCTTCACCGGCTCGACGGAGGTGGGCCGTTCGATTATGGCCGCCTGCGCCAGCCAGGTGAAAAGGGTCACGCTGGAGCTGGGCGGTAAGAGCGCCAACATCATCTTCGCCGACTGCGACCTGGAGCGGGCCGCGGCGACCGCGCCGTACGCGGTGTTCGACAACGCGGGCCAGGACTGCTGCGCCCGGTCCCGGATCCTGGTCCAGAGCTCGGTGCTCGACAAGTTCATGTCGCTGTTCGAGACCGCCGTGCAGGGGGTCACGGTGGGCGACCCTGCGTCGGCGGCCACCGAGATGGGGCCGTTGATCTCGGCCTCGCACCGGTCGCACGTGGCCTCTTTTGTTCCATCTGATGCTCCAGTCGCATTCCGCGGGCACGCGCCTTCGGGCCCCGGGTTCTGGTATCCGCCGACCGTGCTGGCCCCGGTGCGCCCCGACGACCCGGCGTACACCGAGGAGGTGTTCGGCCCGGTGGTGACCGTGACGCCGTTCTCGGACGAGGCGGAGGCGGTCGCCCTGGCCAACGACACGCCCTACGGGCTGTCCGGCTCGATCTGGACCTCCGACGTGGGCCGGGCGATCCGGGTGGCCCGGGCGGTGGAGACCGGCAACCTGTCGGTGAACTCGCACTCCTCGGTGCGGTACTGGACGCCGTTCGGCGGCTTCAAGCAGTCCGGCCTCGGCCGCGAACTCGGGCCGGACGCCCCGGACGCGTTCACCGAAACCAAGAACGTCTTCATCTCCACGGAGGGCTCATGAGGTTCGAGGGCAGGACGGTCGTCATTACCGGGGCGGGCAGTGGGATCGGGCTGGCCGCGGCGCGGCGGTTCGCGGCGGAGGGCGGACACGTGGTGGCCGTCGACGTCGATGACACGGCGGGCGAGAAGGCCGCGGCCGAGGTGAACGGGCTATTCGTACACGCCGACGTGACGTCCGAGGCCGACGTGGCCGCGGCGTTCCGCGCGGCACACGACACCTACGGGTCGGTCGACGTCGCCTTCAACAACGCCGGCATCTCCCCGCCCGACGACGACTCGATCTTGTCCACCGGCCTCGAAGCTTGGCGCCGGGTCCAGGAGGTCAACCTGACCTCGGTGTACCTGTGCTGCAAGGAAGCGATCGGCTACATGCGGGCGCAGGGTCGCGGCGCGATCGTCAACACCGCCTCGTTCGTCGCGGTGCTGGGCTCGGCCACCTCGCAGATCTCCTACACCGCGTCCAAGGGCGGGGTGCTGGCGATGAGCCGCGAGCTCGGCGTGCAGTTCGCCCGCGAGGGCATACGGGTCAACGCGCTGTGCCCGGGCCCGGTGAACACGCCGCTGCTGCGTGAGCTGTTCGCGGCCGACCCGGAGCGGGCCGCGCGCCGCCTGGTGCACGTGCCCATGGGCCGGTTCGCCGAGGCGGAGGAGATCGCCGCCGCGGTGGCGTTCTTGGCCAGTGACGACGCCTCGTTCATCACCGCCTCGACGTTCCTGGTCGACGGCGGCATCAGCGGCGCCTACGTCACGCCCCTGTAGATCGTCTGGGCTTGCTCAGGGGCAGCGGAGGGTGCGCAGGCGGAGGGTGACGGGCATGGCGCGCAGCTCGGCCAGGACGTCGTCGCTGTACTCCGAGCCGATGTCGGTCAGTACGTAGCCGAGTTCGTCCCTGGTGCGCAGCAGTTGCCCCTCGACGTTGACGCCGTGCTGGGCCAGGACCCCGTTGATCGCGGCGAGCACGCCGGGGACGTTCTGGTGCAGGTGCGCCAGCCGGTGCGTGCCGCTGGTGGGGCCCAGGGCGATCTCCGGCAGGTTGACGCTCAGCGAGGTGGCGCCGGAGGCCAGGTAGTCGGCCAGCTTCCCGGCCACGAACTCCCCGATGTCCTGCTGGGCCTCCTCGGTCGAGCCGCCGATATGCGGGGTGAGGATGACGTTGGGCAGCCCGCGCAGCTCGGAGACGAACTCCTCACCGGAGCCCCTCGGCTCCTCGGGGAAGACGTCGATGGCCGCCCCGGCGATGTGCCCGGATTCGACGTGGCGGCGCAGCGCGGCGTGGTCGACCACGAACCCGCGGGACAGGTTGAGGAACAGCGACCGCGGCCGCATCGCGGCGAACTCGGCCTCGCCGAAGAAGCCGCGGTTGCCGTCACGCCCGTCCACGTGCAGGGTGACGGCCTCTACCGACTCGAGCAGCTCGGCCAGGGTCGAGCAGCGCCGCGCGTTGCCGAGGGCCAGCTTGTCGGCGACGTCGTAGAAGTACACGGACATGCCCAGGTTCTCGGCCAGCACGGACAGCTGGGTGCCGATGTTGCCGTAGCCGATGATGCCGAGCCTGCGGCCGCGCACCTCGTGGCTGCCGGTGGCCGACTTGTCCCAGCGACCCGCGTGCATCTGGGCGTTCTTCTCCGGCAGCCGGCGGGCCATGGCGATGATCTCGGCCAGCGCCAGTTCGACCACGCTGCGCGTGTTGGAGAACGGGGCGTTGAAGACCGCGATCCCGCGCCTGCTCGCCGCGGCCAGGTCGATCTGGTTGACGCCGATGCAGAACGCGCCGATCGCGACCAGGTCCGGGGCCTCGTCCAGGACCCGCGCGGTGACCTGGGTGCCCGATCTGATGCCGAGCAAGGGCACCCCGCGCAGGGCGTCGATGAGCTCGTCCTCGCCGAGCGCGCGCGGCAGCACGGAGACGTCGTAGCCCTCCTTGGCCAGCCGCGCCGACGCGTCGGGATGGATGTTCTCGACCAGCAATGCCCTCGTGGTCATTCAGCGCCCTTCGAATATGCCCGGGTCAGCCCCGTAACCCTTTCTTTATACCGAACGGGCCGTGGTGGCCGCGCCCGGCAACGGACCACGGTCCGGGTGGTCCTGGCCGGCCAGGCGGTCGCGATCCGGGTCCTGGTCCAGGTCGTGGAGCTTGCCGCGGACGACGTCGGCGAGCGGGTGCGGCAGGGCGTCGAGGATCGCGGCGGCCTGCAGGTACAGCCCCCGGGCCGCGTCGGGGTCGCCGCCGCGGAGCAGGACGTCGCCCAGCCCGGCCAGCGAGTTGCCCTCGCCGAACGGCGCGGCGATCTCGCGGTAGGCGTCGATGGCCTGCCGGTAGTGGGCTTGGGCCTGGGCCAGGTCGCCCAGGTGCAGGTAGACGTAGCCCAGGCTGTCCAGGGTGTCGGCCGCGCCGCCGCGGTGGCCCGATTCTCGGTGCAGGCTCAGCGCCCGCTGGCAGTGCTTCAGCGCGTCCTCGTACTGCTCGAGGTGAGCGTAGAGCCAGCCGACGCCGTTCTCCAGCGTGGCCTGAGTCCACCAGTGCCCGGCGGCCTTGAGCATCCGCAGCGCGTCCAGCAGGACGGCCAGCGCCTCCGGGTAGCGCTCCTGCTTCTCCAGCATGGCGCCCAGCCCGTTGAGCACCACCGCCTCGTTGGCCCGGTCCTGCAGTTCCCGGAACAGGTCCAGGGCCTGCCGGAAGTTCGGCTCGGCGGCCTCGTAGTCGTTCATCTGCAGCTGGGCGTGGCCCAGCAGGTGATACGCGTGCGCGAGGGCGAGCGTGTCGTCCAGCCGCTGCGCGGCGGCCAGCGCGATCCGCTGGCTGGCCGCGTAGGAGCGCCACCGGCCGCGGCGGTGGAAGAACGGACCGAGCGTCCAGGGAATCTGCCAGGCGTAGGTGTCGAAGCCGTTGGCGCTGGCGTAGTCGATCAGCGTGAGCAGCACCGGGGCCTCGGCGTCGAACCAGGCCATGGCCTGGTCCTTGTCGGCCATCTCGGCGGGCAGCACGCCGGTCTGCGGCGCCGTCAGCCGCAGCGGCGACCGGAACGGGCTGAACCGCTGCGAGGCCGCCATCGCGGTGTGCAGGTAGTGGTCGAGCATCCGCTGCACGGCGGCGGACCGCTCCGGCGCGGGATCGTGCCGCTCGGCCTGGTCGGCCGCGTAGACGCGCAGCAGGTCATGGACGGTGAAGCGGCCAGGCAGGTGCTCGGCGGCCATGTGGGTCCGGGTCAGCTCACGCAGCGCGGTGCCCGCATCGGCCCGGGAGATCCCGGCCAGGCTGGCCGCCGCGGACAGGGAGACGTCCGGGCCCGGGTGCAGGCCGAGCAGCCGGAACATCCGCGCGGCGGCCGGGCTGAGCTGGTCGTAGGACCACGACAGCACGGCCCGCACGTCGGTGGCGGCGTCGCCTTCCTCCAGGGCGTCCAGCCGGTTCCTGGCGTCGCGCAGTTCGGCCGCGAGCTGAGCCAGCGGCCGCTTGGCCCGGCCGGCCGCGGCGCGCCCGACCGCGATGGACAGGGCCAGCGGGAGGCCGGCGCACGCCGTGATGATCTCGTCCGCGGCCTGCGGCTCCGCCGCGACCCGCTCCCGGCCGAGTCTGCGGGCCAGCATCTCGTGGGCTTCGTCGTCGCTGAGCAGGTCGAGGGAGATGAGCGTGGCGCCCTCCGCGGCCACCAGCCCGGTCATCTGGTTGCGGCTGGTCACCACGACCAGGCAGTCCGGCGAGCCGGGCAGCAGCGGCCGCACCTGAGCCGCGTTGCTCGCGTTGTCGAGCACGACCAGGATGGCTTTGCCGTCGACCAGGCTGCGGTACAGGGCGGCCCGTTCCTCGATGCTCGACGTCAGCCGGTGCGGCGGGATGCCGAAGGCGATGAGCAGCAGGCCCAGGGCTTCAATCGGTTCCATCGGCGACCGGGTCGCATCCCGTCCGCGCAGGTTGACGTAGACCTGGCCGTCCGGGAAATGCTTGGCCACCTGGCGCCCGAAGCGGATGGCCAGCGCGGTCTTGCCCACCCCGGCCGTCCCCGAGATGACCACCACCGGCACCGACTCGTCCGTCTCGGCGGCCCGGGCCGACGGCAGCAGGTCGTGCAGCGTGCGGAACTCGTCGTGGCGGCCGGAAAAGCCCTGGGCGTCCAGCGGCAGCTGGGCCGGGACGGGAACGCCGGGGGCTCCGGCGGCCCACGACGGCGCCCGGCCTTCCCTTGGGCCTTGCCCGGGGCCGTCCGCGGGGCCGTCCGCGGGGCCGTCTCCGGGCCGCGGGACCGCGCGGGCCGGTTGCTCGTCCGTGGCCGGGTCGGCCAGGTTCAGCGCGGGATCACCGGTCAGCACCTGCTGGTGAATCCGGGACAGCTCGGTCCCTGGATCGATGCCGAGTTCCTCGGCGAGCACGTGCCTGCCGTCGGCGAACACTCGCAGCGCCTCGGCGTGCCGTCCGCCGCGGTACAGGGCGATCATCAGCAGCCCGCGCATGCGCTCGCGCAGCGGATGGTCCGCCACCAGGACGGTCAGGTCGGGCACGATCTCCTCGTGCCGGCCCAGCGCGAGCAGGACGTCGGCCCGTTCCTCGGCGGCGCCGGTGCGCAGCTCGGCGAGCCGGATCCGCTCGGTCTCGGCGAAGGGGCCAGGCACGCCGGCGAACGCCGCGCCGCGCCAGAGCCCCAGCGCGCCCTCCAACGCGTCGACCGCGGCGCGCGGGTCCCCGTTCTTGCGCAGCTGCCGAGCCCGGGCCACCTGCTGCTCGAAGGCGACCGCGTCGGGCTGGCCCGGCACCAGGTGCAGGACGTAGCCGGCTCCCGAGGAGACCAGCACCCGGCCCGGCCCGCGGGCCGACCTGGCGGGCTCGATGACGCGGCGCAGCCCGGCCACGTAGGTGTAGATGCCGCCTTCGGCGCTGGCGGGCGGATCCTGGCCCCAGACCGCGTCGACCAGTTCGCCGCGGGAGATCACCCGGTTGGCCCGCATGGCCAGGATGCCGAGCACGGCTTGCTGCCGCGGCTGACCTACGCGCAGCTCCTCCTGGCCGTACCATGCTGTTACCGGACCCAGCACGCCGACGCGCAACACCACGGTCTTTGCTGACCTTCCGTTTCTGTGCCCACCCTGAGGGACCGCCGCCCTCCGCGGGACCGCCGCCCCCCACCCCGGGCGCAAGCGTCTTTACCGAGGTTACAGTGATTTGGGCTGGTCCTCCAGAAAAAATCTAGATCACATAGAGACTTCCGGTTAATAGTTGATGGGCCAAGCCTGTGCGCGGCCGGGATTCCCGGGATTTTGCGGCCAGGCGGGCGGGCTGCTCAGCTACGCGGGGGAGGGCATGAGATGAGGGCCGCACCCTAGAGCCTCCGGGCACCTGCGTGACCCGGAGTGGCCGACCCTCACGGCACCCCCCCTCACTACCTGTCGTGAGGGTCGGCATCTTCGGTATGGCCCGCATCAGGCCGCTGGCTGACCGTTTCCTCGCCGTAGGCTGACGGTTAGCTCTGAGTCCGGGCGCCGGGGCGCGCCAGCGCGGCGAAACGCCTACGATAGAGCGCGTTATCCAGGATGACGGACAGAGGGCTGGACGAACCGAGCATGGGCAAGGCAAGCAGAACAAAGGTCGAATCGACCCGGCGGGAGAAGATCGCCGCGCAGCGGGCCGCGCAGCGCCGGTCCGAGCAGCGCAAGCGGATCCTCATCGCCTCGGGCAGCGTCGTGGTCGTGCTGGCGATCGTGCTGGCCTTCGTCATCATCAGCCTGAACAAAAAGCCCGCGGCGGCAGCGGCGGCGACGCCGTCGGCGTCGGCGTCGCCTCAGGGGAAGACGAACGGTCCCACGGGCGCCGCCCTGGCCGCGGTGGTGACCAAGGTCACCTCGGTACCCGCGAGCACGCTGAACGCGGTCGGGACCGGCAGCGGCTTGGTCACCAGCAAGCCCAGCACGATCAGCGGGACGACTCTGACCGAGAACGGCAAGCCCGAGATGCTCTTTTTCGGCGCCGAATACTGCCCCTACTGCGCGGCCGANNGTGGCGCTGAGCCGGTTCGGCACGTTCAAGGGGCTAGCCACGGTGCATTCCGCCCTCTCCAACGGCGCGGGTGACGCCGAGCCGGATCCGGACACGCCGAGCTTCACGTTCCTGCACGCCACCTACTCCAGCAAGTACCTGACCTTCACGCCGGTCGAGCTGGAAACCAACATCCCGGACCCGTCCAACGGGGAGTACACCAGCCTGCAGACGCCCACCGCGGCCGAGCAGGCCCTTTCCACCAAGTACGCGGGCCCGGACGGATCGATCCCGTGGATCGACTTCGGCAACCACTACATGATCTCAGGGGTCAGCTACGACCCGGCCGTGCTCGACGGGAACAGCTGGCTCACGAACGCGACCGACCTGAGCAACCCCAGCAGCCCAGTGGCCCAGGCGGTCGACGGCACGGCGAACTACATNNACATCACGGCCGCGATCTGCAAGGGCATGACTAATAATCAGCCCGCCAGCGCGTGCACCCCGGCCGTTCAGGCCCTTGAGAGCCAGATCTAAGCCTGGCTCAGGACCCGCACGATAAAATCGCGCGAGCACCGTGCCGAGACCGGAGGCGAAGCCCGGATGACAGCGTCAAAGTCGAGCCGCGCCCGGCAGGCCCGGGCCCGGCAGGCCCAGGCCCAGCGGAGCCAGACCAGCGCGGCGAGCGCAGCCAGCACCGCTAACACGCGAAACGGCGGTGCGGCGAGCGGCGCGGCCCGGAACGGGGGCGCGGCGGCGGCCGGCGCTGGCCGCACCGGCGCCGCGGATAAGCCCGGCACCCTGGTCAAGGCCAGCACGCTGGTC
>PLIQ01000246.1:0-5042 GCA_003140115.1 Actinomycetota bacterium
ACTCGCGCTTGCTCATTTACCGGTGCCCCTTCGCCCAGCCGGGCTGGTTGCGACCATGCCAACGCAGCCGGTCAAAGTGGATGATTGCTTCGTCTGGGGTGTATTCAGCGTCGATGCCGATCTCAACATCGCGGCCCTGGACATCAAGTGAGGCCTACAACGCCATTCCGCGACTACTGCGGGCGATGAAGTGGTACCGCCCGCCGTAGGCACGCCACAGATCTTCATCGGACCAGTCATTTTCCTGGTGGTGGTCACGTGCCGGCGGATCAATGACGCGAGGCCTGCGGCTGCCGAATCCAGCAGGTTGGGCACCTGCCGGATCGTACCGCCACTAGCCTACGTACGCTCACCGTTCCAGGGCACGCTCCGCCCTCAAGGTCTCTGACCTGCGGATACAGGTAATCGCGTCGAGGATCCCACCGGAAGCAGCCACGCCTTCTCCGAGTGCATCTACCGCTGACGAACGGACGGTGTCTACGAGTCCGCAGCCACCGGTCGACTGCAGGCACTATGCGGTACAGCATGTGGCCCATGATCCCGAGCAGGCATGGCGGACGGTAGCACCATGGAGTCGCGAGTTCTGATCCGCGCTGCCGGCCACCACCCCCGCCTGCGCAGCGCCATAACAGACCGTCCCGATGGCACAGTTTTCGGCACCCGCAGGGTCGGCGGCGAGGACCGGTTACCGCCCGTGGAAGGTCGCCCGGCCATGGCCCTCGGTCAGGAAGGTGTGCANNCTGCCGGGCTGCGGCGTCGAAACCGTCAGCGGGAAGCACCCGGTTGACCACGCCCCACTGGTGCAAGGTGGTGGCGTCGTAGCGGTCCGCGGACATCACCAGCTCCCGGGCGCGGCCGCTGCCGGCTCGTTCGGCGAGCCGCTGGGTGCCGCCCATGGCTGGGGTCAGCCCGACGGTCGCCTCGATCAGCCCAAACATGGCCCGTTCGCTGGCCAGGATCAGATCGCAGGCCAGCGCGAGTTCGAAGCCCCAGGTCAGGCACAGGCCGTGGGCGGCGAAGACGGTCGGGCAACGCAGTGCCGCCACTCGCTGCGCCATAAAGATCAACCCCGCGAACAGGGCAGACGCCTCATCGACATCGCTGATCGCGTCGAACACGTGGACGTCGACGCCGCCGGTGACTACCTTGCCCTCGAACCGGAACAGCACCGCTCTCGGTGAGGTCTGCTCCAGTTCCCCGACCGTCGCGACCAGGGCGTCACGCATCGCCATGTCGAACAGGTTCAGTGGCGGAGAGTCGACCGTCACCACCGCGAGACCGCCGTCGCGGGCGACCGTGACCGGAACAGGAGCGTTGATCATCGCTGCGGCCCCGGGGGAGCCGGGTTGTCCAGACGTGGGCGGCGCGGCCTGATCCTTGTGCTGGTGCTTGTCGTGCGGGCGCGAACCCTCATTGCGATCTTCATCTCGGCGATCAATGCAACTGACCTTCCCTGGCGTATGCGGCCAATATTAAGGACGGGCGAGGTCCGGCGCTGTGTCCGCATCCCACACATCCCCGGCCATACCTGTGTGGTGGCGAGGGGTCGTGTCGCGGGCGGCCATCACCTTAACTAGGCATTGACGCCGGTACCACCACGCCGCCGGAGCACGAAGAACAAGGAAGTTGCCGCCGGCCGGGTCGTGAACGGAGACTTACGATGACTGCCCCGATCTGGATCCCGCCGCAGGACGGCCGGGATTCCTCCAACATTGCGGCCTTCACTCGCTGGCTGGGTGAACGGCGCGGCTTGTATTTCTCGGACTACCAGCAGCTTCGCTTGTGGTCGGTGACCGATCTTGACGGTTTCTGGTCGGCGGTCCGGGAGTTCTTCGAGATCCCCTTCCGCAATGGCTACGAGGAGGTGCTCGCGGAGGAGCGGATGCCCGGAGCGCGCTGGTTCCCCGGCGTACTGACGAACTACGCCGACGAGCTGGATCCTCTCCAAACGCGCGACGAGGCCGCGTTCATCACCATCGGCGAGGACCAGAACGTCGAGGAGATCAGCGGCGCTGAGTTCCGGCGCCAGGTCGCCGCCCTGGCTTCGTCGCTGCGCGGCCTCGGAGTAGGCCTGGGGGACCATGTCGCGGGTTACCTGCCCAACATCGCGGAGGGCGCGGTGGCATTCTTCGCCGCCGCCAGCCTCGGCGCGATCTGGTCATCGGTGGGAGAGGACTACGCCCCGGCCGCAGTACTCGCCCGGCTCACCCAGCTAGCCCCGAAGGTGCTGATCGCCGCGGACGGCTACCGCTTCGGCGGCGTCGTCCGGGACCGCCGTGCTGCGGTCACCGAGGTCCACGCCGCCCTGCATCCCGCGCACACCGTGATGATCTCCCGGGCCGGGCTCCCGCTCCCCTCCGGTCAGGGCTTCTTGAAGTGGGCTGATCTCGTTCAGGGCGCAACCGAACTGCGGCCGGCCGCGGTTCCGTTCGATCACCCGCTGTGGGTGCTGTTCTCCTCCGGGACGACCGGAGTACCGAAAGGGATCGTCCACAGCCACGGCGGCATCCAGCTCGAGATGCACAAGACTCTGTCCCTGCACTGGGACCTCGGACCTGGGCGGCGGCTGCTGTGGGCCACCTCGCCGAGCTGGGTCATCTGGAACCTCCAGGTTTCTGTGCCGATCAGCGGGGCTGCGGCGGTCTGCTACGACGGGAGCCCGACGTTCCCCGACGCCGCCGCGCTGTGGCGTTTCGTCGCTGATCAGGGGATCACCGACTTCGGTACCAGCCCGGGGTTCCTGGCCGCGACCGCGAAGACCGGCGTGCAACCCGGCCGGCAGCTCGACCTGTCGGCGCTGCGCCAGATCATCTCGACCGGGTCGCCCCTTCCGGCGAGCGCCTCGTACTGGGCGTCGGAGAACGTCGGCAGCCATATACCGCTGGTCTCGATCAGCGGCGGCACCGACGTCGTCGGGGCGTTCGCAGGCGGAGCCCCCACCGTGCCGGTATGGCCCGGCGAGATCTCAGCCGGCTGCCTCGGCGTGGCCATCGAGGCATGGGACGAGACCGGCAACCCCGTCACCGGGCGGGTCGGCGAGCTGGTCGTCACCCGCCCGATGCCCAGCATGCCGGTCGCCTTGTGGAACGACCCCGCCGGGGAGCGGTACCGGGACGCCTACTTCGCCACCTACCCCGGCATATGGCGCCACGGTGACTGGATCACCATTACCGGCCACGGATCGATCATTGTCCACGGCCGCTCAGACGCCACCCTTAACCGCCACGGCATCCGGATGGGCAGCGCCGACATCTACCAGGCACTTGAGGCGGTACCTGAGGTGACCGACGCACTGGTGATCGGAGCGGAACTGGACTCAGGCGGGTACTGGATGCCGCTGTTCGTGGTCCTGGCCGACGGCGTCGACCTCGACGAGGAACTCGGCGGCCGGATACGGCGCGAGATCCGCGAACGCGCCTCTCCCCGGCACGTGCCCGACGAGATCATCGTGGCCCCGGGGATCCCGCACACCGTCACCGGGAAGAAGCTCGAGGTACCGGTCAAGCGGATCCTGCAAGGCGCCGACCCCGCCGCCGTGACCGCGGCGTCTGCCCTCGACGACCCGGCCAAGCTCGACTTCTTCGCGGAACTGGCCAGGGCGCGAGCCAGCACCGGTAACCCCTGACCAGGCCGCACGCGGACATGCGTCAGCTGCGCCGGTCACCGCGAACCCGGATCCCCCTCGATCGATGGAGCGCGAATGACCCACAACCTTCAGGGCCGCACGATCGTGATGTCGGGCGGCAGCCGGGGCATCGGCCTGGCCATCCTGCTCGCCGCGGCCCGTAGCGGGGCCAGCGCGGTCCTGCTGGCGAAGACCGGGCAACCCCATCCGCGGCTTCCGGGCACCGTGCACACGGCCGTCGAGGAAATCACCGCGGCCGGCGGGAAGGCCGTCGCCGTCGTCGGCGACGTGCGAACCGAGGAGGACGTCGAACGAGCCGTCGCCACGGCCGTAACCAACTTCGGCGGTATCGACATCGTCATCAACAACGCCAGCGTCTTGAACCTCACCGGCACCGCCGACCTGACCACCAAGCAATTCGACCTCATCCAGCAGGTCAACTCGCGGGGCACGTTCCTGCTGACCCGCGCCGCGCTGCCCCATCTACGCAACTCGGCCGACCCGCAAGTGCTGACCCTGTCTCCGCCGATCAACCTGGCCCCGCACTGGCTGGGCAAGTTCCCTTCCTACATGATGTCCAAATACGGGATGACGCTGCTGACCCTGGGGTTCGCCGCGGAGCTTGCCGACCTGGGGATCCGCGCGAACTGCCTATGGCCCCAGACGACCATCGCCACCTCCGCGGTGATCAACCTGCTCGGTGAGTCCGAGGCGGCGAAGTCGCGGACCCCGGACATCATGGCCGACGCGGCGATCACGCTGCTGACCGACCCGGCGAAACCGACGGGCCGCGCGCTCATCGACGTTGACGTCCTCGCGGCCGCGGGCGTGACCGACCTTTCCGGCTACGGCGGCACCGACCACCCCGAACTGGACTTTTTCGTCGACCCCACCTGAGCCGCCGTGCCCATGCAGAACCGCCCCGGCTTAACGCCGCAGACCTCTACGCGCCGCCTGACGGGCGCGGCTCCGGTCGACCGGCCGGATCCGGCTGAGTGAGACGGAGCAGGCGCAGCGCCAGCTGGACGTCGACGGCGTTCGCCGGGGCGTTCCACTCCGGTCCCAGGAGGTGCTTGACCCGGTCCAGCCGCTGGGTGACGGTGTTGGGGTGGACATGGAGCGCCTTGGCGCTCGCCACCAGGCTCTGCCCGGTACCGTAATAGACTTCCAGAGTCTGCGCGAGCACGGTTCCCCGCCGCGCGTCATGATTCACAACCGGGCCCAGGGCCCGATCCACGAACTCGGCGGCGCTGAAATGCTCGCCGAGCAGGAGACCGACGAATCCCAGGTCCCCAGCCGTCGCGGAGTCGCCCGTCCGGCCGAGCGCCCGCAGGGCGTTCATGCACGCAGCGGCCTCGGTAAACGCCGCCGGGATCTGAGCTGGATCGCTGACCGGCCCGGCAGCGCCCATAGTCAC
>PLIQ01000246.1:5106-10325 GCA_003140115.1 Actinomycetota bacterium
TCGAGCAGCTCACCGCGGACCTGAGCCTCCGCCGCTGCCACATTGCGGCTGAAGAACTGCAGCAACGAAGCGACCACAGCGGCACGTTCAAGCAGACGACGATCGATGTCACCGACACGATCAGCGGTGACCTCAGGCGCCCAGACAAGAGTGCCGAGGTTTTCGGCGCCGGCGACAAGCCCGATCACCCAGAAATCGCCCGCCGGGTCAGGCTTTCGACGGTGTCACGTTTGCCTTGGCGGCGTTGCGTGCTTCGGCGAGTTCGGTGGCGGTGAAGATCGTGACGGACAGTCCAATCAAGATCGCGCCGAGAACCCGGGCGACGGTGAGTGAGTCGCCTAGCCAGAAGACGGCACTGGCCAGCCCGAAGACGGGAATCAGGTTCACGATAATGCTCGCCGGGGCCGCTCGCACTCGGGCGATGGCGTAGTTGTAGAGCAGGAAGCTTGCGGCGTAGCCGATGATTCCCACGAAGATTGCGGCGAACCAGAACCTCGCGGCCACGTGGCTGGGTGCGGTTTCGACGTGCGTCGCCCACACGAAGGTAACTGCGGGAANNCCGGCCAGAACGAGCAGGTCGCCGAGTCCGGCGCCCGCGAACGATCCGGTGCCTTCGAGGACCGCGACGCCGGCCAGTGCTAGGGCGAGCGCCACGGTGATGCGGCCAGTGATGCGTTCGCGCAAGAAGACGGCCGCCAGCAGGACGATGAAGACCGATTCCAGACCGGATAGCAGCGCACCATTGGCGGCGCTGGTCCGGGCCAGGCCGAGCAGGTCGCCGGCGTAGGCGAGCGCTGGCTCGAATAGGCCCAGCAGCACCGCCCGCCGCCACGGCAGCGGTGGGCGGTGGCCACGCAGGATCACGATCGTCCACAGCACCGCGGTTCCCGCGATCAGCGAGATGGCGAGCAGCGTGATCGGGCCGAAGCCACGCAGGGCGTACTTGGTCACGCTGACCGCCGTGCCCCAGAACAGCGACGCGGTGATCAGCGCGGCGAGCGGCGGCCTGGTGATCATCGTCATCCTGCTCGGCTAGTGGACGAAGACATTTCTGAACTGCCATGGATCGTCGGGGTCGATGTCCTGCGGGAACAGCGGCGAGCGTCCCGTCAGCGGCGTCCAGGTGGTGAAGTGGCCTTCGACGGGGCCCAGGTAAGGCCTTTGCACCTGCAAACAACGGGCGAAGTCGATCTCGTCGGCCTCGACGATTCCGGCGTCGGCGTTCTCTACCGCCCAGACCATGCCGGCCAGCACCGCGGAGGTGACTTGCAGGCCGGTGGCGTTCTGGTAAGGCGCGAGCTTGCGGGTCTCCTCGACCGACAGCCGCGAGCCGAACCAGTAGGCGTTGCGAGCGTGCCCGTAGAGCAGCACGCCGAGCTCGTCGATGCCGTCGAGGATGTCTGCCTCGTCAAGGATCTCGTGGGTGCGCTGCGGCTGGCCGGGATTGCCGAGCAGCTCGTGCCAGGACAGCATGGCGTCGTCGGCCGGGTGGTAGGCATAGTGGCAAGTAGGGCGGTAGCTGACCTCTCCGGAGTCGGAGGTCATCGTGAAGTAGTCGGCGATCGAGATCGACTCGTTGTGGGTGACGCACAGGCCATACTGCGGGCCCGCGGTCGGACACCAGGTCCGCACCCGGGTGTCGGCGCCGGGGCGGCCCAGGTAGATCGACGGTGCGGCCGGGTCGTCATGCGCGCGGGCCTGCGGCGGCAGCCATTTCTCGTGGGTACCCCAGCCCAGCTCGGACGGCTGCAGGCCTTCTGAGATGAACCCGTCGACCGACCAGGTGTTGACGAACGCGCCGATGGCCTTGGGCTTGCGGCCGCGCTGGGTGTCACGTTCGGCGATGTGGATCCCTCGGACGCCGGACTGGCGCATAAGTTCAGCCCACTGCGTACGAGTGGTGGGGCGGACGTAGCTGAGCCCGACAGCGTCCGCAACGTCGAGCAGGGCCTGCTTGACGAACCACGAGACCATGCCCGGGTTCGCCCCGCAGGCCGAGACCGCCGTCGGCCCGCCGGGGCGGCGGCGGCGTTCGGCCAGCAGGCTCTGGCGCAGGGCGTAGTTCGTTCGCTGCGCGAGCGGTGCCGCCGGATCGTCGTAGAAGCCAGGCCAGGGTTCTATGACGGTGTCGACATAGAGCGCGCCGAGTTCCCGGGCCAGTGCCATGATCGCGACCGACGACGTGTCGACGGAGAGGTTGACGCAGAATGCCCGGCCAGCTCTNNCGGCGAGGATCGCGGCGTTGGCGTCGTCGGGCGCGACGACGGTGATCTGTTCCGGCTTCACGTCGAAATGCCGGAGGATCAGCGGCAGGGTTCCCCGGCCGATGGAACCGAACCCGATCATGATGACCGGGCCGTCGAGAGTTCCGTAGTTGGGGTAGTCGCTCATGATGTCAGCTCCGATCCGGCCGTGGCAGGCAGGTAGTAGCTCGTCAGCGGCGGGAAGCCGTTGAATCCGACCGATGAATAGGACGATGTGTACGCGCCGGTCCCAAGGATCTTCAGGTGATCGCCGACCTGCAGGTCGAGCGGGAGCTGGTATTGGTAGGTCTCGTAGAGCACGTCGGCGCTGTCGCACGACGGGCCGGCCAGCACGACCGATCCGGTGCCTGACCCGTCGCCCGGAGCCTGGATGCGGTAGCGGATCGCCTCGCCGAGGGTCTCGGTGAGACCGTTGAACAGGCCCACGTCGAGGAACACCCAGCGGCGGCCGGGGTCGCTGGCCCGGCGTACGATCTGGACAACCTCGGTCCGGATCACGCCCGCGTCACCGACCAGATAGCGGCCGGGCTCGACCATCATGAGGCCGCCGAACCGGGGACCGAGGTGGGTGGCGACGGACCCGGCGATTTTCTCGCTGTATGTTTCGATATCGGCGGTCGGATCGACGTGCCGGCTCGGCAGCCCGCCGCCGAGATTCACCCCAGCCAGTTCGTACCCCTCGGCCGCTAGCCGCCGCGCCAGTTGCCCGACCTGACCAAGCGGNNGCAGGCCTGCGCGTGCCGCCTGCAGGAGCATCTGCTCCGCTTCACCCACCGTGCAGCCAAACTTCCGCGACAACGGCCAATCAGCCCCGGCACCGTCGGTGACGATGCGGACGAACACCGTGCCGCTGGCCACCGTGCGCAGGACCTTGTCCAACTCGGGCTGCGAGTCGACCGTAAAGAGCCGGACGCCGCAGCGGTATGCTGCCGCGATGTCACGCTCCTTCTTGACCGTGTTGCCATAGGACAACCGGGCCGGATCAGCACCGAGACCAAGACACAGCTCGATCTCCCCGCGGCTAGCAACATCGAAATTTGAACCCAGCTTGATGAGCAGGCTAAGGACCTCTGGCGCCGGGTTGGCCTTCACCGCGTAGAAGACCTCGGTACGTGGCAGAGCCGCAGTCAGGCTGACGTACTGGCGGCGCACGACATCAAGATCGACCACCAGGAACGGCGTGGTCGCATCAAGATGCGCGGTCAGGAAACGGTCGAGCTTTCCGGCTACTAGGCTTGGCGCAAGCATTCCTTGCATGAGGGATCCTTCCGATATTCGTCTGGAATTACGTCAGTGGCCAACGGGTGCGCTGGGAACGGCCGGGGTCCCGAACCTGTCCCTCTCCCCGCTTTCGCCGAAGAACGATCTGGCGGACCGGCTGTCCATCGTGTGGACGGCAGCGGCCAGCCCATGGGCGCGATCGTGAGCAGTCGGCACCCGAAGTCCGGCTGAGGTTCAGGACGGCCACCGCCGGAGACCGGACCCGATGACTTGATAGCGATTCGTGGTCACCCATGCGCCTAGCTCAGCGCGTCCGGCGTCGCGACCGCATCGGGAGGACGTCCCTATCTTTGTCGCCGGTCCTGCCGGCCTGGGCGCGAGGTTGCCAGCAGGACCGAAACGCGGCGGGCGAGCGCCCGCTCCGATAGCAACGGACGCGGCAGCCAGACCCAACGGCCGGTTCGACCGAGCGGGCGCCAAGCCGTCCACGAAAGATAGGTATGCGGCGCCGTAATTTAGGGAGATGGCTCCGATGCAGCCGCGCACTCCCCGCTCTTACGCTCTACCTGTCCCGGCCTGCGACTACCCGAGGAGATAGCAGTGCCCCTCTACATGGATATCCACACTGTTCGCGGCGGAGCCACTGTCGATGCCGTCGCCCAGGCCCACGCCGCGGACCTCAAAGCGCAGGGCGCGCATGACGTCCGGTACCTCCGCTACTGGGTGAGTGAGGCCGAGGGCAAGATCTTCTGCCTGGTCGATGCACCGTCTGCGGAGGCCGCGAACACCGTCCATCGCGAGGCTCACGGACTGGTTGCTGACGATGTTTTCGAAGTGCAGGAAGGGTTGTGATCCGCAGGCGGCTAGTCCCGAACGTGACCGGCCGCGCCGTTGCCGGTCGCCACGACGACACGCTCGCCGCTTGGCCCAGCCCGGCGGCCAGTCGGCACGGTGCGCATTCGATCTAGTTGAGAGAAGATCCTGAATATGGTGCTGCTGGAGCGCGATCCCTTGCTGGCCTCGCTGCGCCAGTACGCACACGAGGCGGGGCAGGGTGAAGGGCGGCTTGTCCTGATCGGCGGTGAGGCGGGCGTAGGAAAGTCGGTGCTGGTCGAGCGGTTCCAGCGCGATCTGCCCGGCGCCCGCTGGTCGTGGGGTGCCTGCGATGGACTCTCGACGCCGCGCCCGCTCGCCCCGTTGTTCGACCTCGCCCGCGATCTCGGCGGCGCGCTGGAGGATCTGTGCCGGGGACGACCCGAACGCGACGAGCTGTTCGCCGCGCTGCTGAGGCAGGTCACCGCTGATGATCGACTTGACGTGATCGTGATCGAGGACATCCACTGGGCGGACGAGGCGACGCTCGACCTGATGCGGTTTCTCACGCGTCGCATCCGCACGGCGCTGGTGCTGGTGATCGCCACCTATCGGGACGACTGGCTGGCACCATCGAGCCCGCTTCGTCTCGCGCTAGGCGATCTCGCCGCGAGGCGGTGGACGCGCCGACTCGACCTGCCGCCGCTGTCGGTCGAGGCCGTCCGGACGATGGCCGCCGGGACCGATCTTGACGCCGACCAGTTGTACCAGCTCGCCGGCGGCAATCCGTTCTACGTCACCGAGATGCTCGAGGCCGGGACACACGGAGTCCCGCTATCGGCGCGTGACGCGATCCTCTCGCGGACCGGACGGCTCAGCGACGCGGCCCGGCAGGTACTCGAGACGGCCGCGCTCATGGGC
>PLIQ01000624.1 GCA_003140115.1 Actinomycetota bacterium
TTCGTGTCCGATCACATGGAGGTCCGGCATGACCTGGACATCGAGGCGGCCACGACCGCCGATGCGCTCGGCCTCGCGTTCGCCCGGGCCGCGACGCCCGGCACCAGCCCGCGCTTCGCGTCGATGATCACCGAACTGGTCCAGGAGCGCCTGGCGCAGCCCGCGGTCATGCCGGCCGCACTGGGGGACATGGGCGTGCCGAGCCAGACGTGCCCGGCGGACTGCTGCGGCGGCCCGCGGTGACCGATCCTGAGGCGCTGCTGGGGATCGCGGTAGACGCGGCGGCCGAGGCCGGCCGGTTGCTGGCCTCATGGCGTGGCGACGAGCGCCCCGAGGTCATCGACACCAAGTCCAGCCCGACCGACGTGGTGACGGAGATGGACCGCCGGGCCGAGGCGCTGATCACCGAATGGATCCGGGCCATCCGTCCTGGCGACACCATCCTGGGCGAGGAGGGCGGCCAGACCCTGGGGGGCCCCGGCGCCGCGGATGCCGCCGGGGGGCGGGCCCGGGTGCGTTGGGTGGTAGATCCCCTCGACGGGACGGTCAACTATCTCTACGGGCTGCCCGACTGGGCCGTCTCGATCGCCGCCGAGGTCGACGGTAGGATCCTGGCCGGGGTGGTGGAGGTGCCCCGGTACGGTGAGACGTTCACCGCGATCGCGGGCCAGGGAGCCTGGCTGCACCGAGAGGGGACCGCCATCGTCCTGCACTGCAACTCCGGCGTGCCGCTC
Organism: Actinomycetota bacterium; assembly: GCA_003140115.1. The sequence goes on from PLIQ01000624.1 coordinate 735, forward strand.
GGCCAGGCATTGGTCGGGACCGGCTTCGGCTATGACTCGGCGCGTCGCCGGGTCCAGGGTGAGGTCGTGGCGGCCCTGGTGCCGCACGTACGGGACATCCGGCGCGGCGGATCCGCCGCCGTTGACCTATGCTCGGTCGCTGCCGGCCGGATGGACGCGTTCTTCGAGCGCGGCCTGAACTACTGGGACTACGCGGCTGGCGGCCTGATCGCGCGGGAGGCCGGCGCGCTGGTCGGCGGGCTGGCCGGCCGGGCGGAGAGCACCTCCATGACCGTCGCCGCCGGCTCGGATTTGTTCCGGCACCTGGACACATTCCTGACCAGGCTGGACCCCGAACGCGACGCGCCGCGGAGTCGTGAACCACAACCCTGACCAGCCCGTACTAGGACGCGTCGGGAGTTTCGGCGTGGTGCGTGTGCGCCGGGCGCGAACGTGACAGAATTCCCCGCCGGAATCGGGCACAACTAGGGCCTTGAAAGCGTTACAACCGCGCAGCGATTGCGCACTACGGATGAAGGGGGATGGAGTACTCAGATGGCTACCGACTACGACAGCCCGCGGAAGACGGACGACGACCTGACTGAGGACAGTCTTCAGGAGCTTCAGGCGCGCCGGATGGACAAGTCATCGAGCACCATCGATCTTGACCCCGACGACGTTGCCGAGTCCCTGGAGTTGCCGGGGGCAGACTTGTCGAACGAGGAACTCTCGTTCCGGGTGATACCTCGTCAGGCGGATGAGTTCACGTGTTCGCGGTGCTTCCTTGTGCACCACCGGAGTCAGCTTGCCGAAGACCGTAATGGCCAGCTTGTCTGCCGGGAGTGCGCGGCCTAGCCGTCCGCGGCGTTGACGGGTTCGCTGTCCGGGCCGCTGTACGTTCTACGTGCCGCAGCCCGGGTCGCGAGCAGCCTCGCGGCCTCGGAGGTGACCCCGGCCAGCATGGACCAGCTGAGCGCCTCGCCCAGCGCCACCTGCGGATCTTCCGGATGAGTGGGAGGTTCCTTGCCGGTGGCCTTGGTCCACGCCAGCGTGATCACCTTGCGCGCCACGAAGGCCGCCGCCATGGCCGCCACCGCGCTGATGATCCTGGTGCTGAGGTCCACTTTTCTGTCAGCCATCCCGCTGTCTCCCTTTTTTCGGCCCACCCTTTACCCCACCCACGCCCGCGCTTTGATCCCACCCACGGCCCAGCCCTTACCCCACCAACAGCCGCCCATCCCCTCGCCGTCGCCCCATCCGCGCAATCATGCCACCGGCTCGTGCCCGGTCCGAATCCGGCACCGTTCGAGGATTGCGGCCAGCTCCCTGGGGTGCCTGCTGCCGATCAGCCAGTAGGGGACCCGGCCGTCCCCCAAGGCCGCCGGATCGACGGCCAGGTACACGGATTCCTTGAGGTAGGGTCGTGAATAGAAGTGTGCCGCCGGGTCGCCCCGCGGGCCTCGCAGCCGCGTCGTCTGCCTCTCGTCCAGGGCGACAACCTCGCTGATGGCCGCCAGGGGCAGCAGGCCGGCCCCGGCCCGCAGCGTTCCGTCGCCGACCGTGAGCGTGCCCCGGCCGAAGGCGATGAGCAGTGCCGCGCATCCTGCGGCCAGGCCGCCGAAGCTCACGATCGGCCAGGGCCAGGGGAGGCCGGCGTACAGTGTGGCGCCGAAGATGAGGACGGTTGGGACGGCGAGCAGCCACCAGGCGAGCGGTGCGTACAGCCGTTCGCGGTAATCGCACATGCAGTCGAGAGTAGTTGGTCGGATGGAGTCGTGGCGGGGGGAAGTGCGACGGGTCGGCCTGGAGGCCAGGGGATGGCTCACGGCGGTCTGGCGGGCGGGCAGGAGTCCGGGCGGAACTGGAGTGGATCGTGCAGAAAGTGGTAGCCGTCCGGTCATGAGTGAAAACGGGGCCGGGGAAGAGGAACGGATCGCCCGCGGCACGGGGGTGAAAGAGCAGATCGCCCGCGGCGCGGCGGTGCGTGACCTCAATAGCGCGAGCGAGCCGGGCCGCGGGCGGGCCGGTCGTTCCGATCGCCGGGAGAGCGTACCCGAGCAGAACCGGGTGCCGAGCTGGCTGGCGACGGGGGCCGCGTGGTCTTGGCGGCTGCTGCTGCTGGCCCTCGCCATCTACCTGATCTCGCGCCTGCTGGGCATTCTCTACGTGGTGGTGGTGCCGTGCATCGCGGCCCTGCTGCTCACCGCCCTGCTGCAGCCGCTGACGTCCCGGTTGCGCCGCGCCGGGCTGCCCGCTCTGGCCGCGACCTGGGTCACCCTGCTCATCGCCTTGATCATCGTCGGCGGCCTGATCACGCTGGTCGCCAACCGGGTGAGCGCCGACTACCCGACCCTGCTCGCCGAGACCAAGCACACCACCGCGCAGGTCCAGTCGTGGCTGGCCGGCCCGCCGTTCCACGTCAAGAACAACAACATCCAGAAGTACTTGGACGACATTCCCAGCTACCTCAGCAAGCACAAAAGCCTGGTCGAGGGCACCGTGGTGACAGGCGGCAAGATCGCCTCGGAATTCTTCGGCGGCCTGGTCCTCATGCTCTTCGTCACGTTCTTCCTGGTCAAGGACGGGGACCGGATCTGGAACTGGCTGCTGGGCGCCATGCGGACCGACACCGCGCGCCGGATGGACCGGGCCGGGCACGCCTCCTGGCTGGTGGTCGTGTACTACATGCGCGGTACGGTCGTGGTGGCCGCCATCCACGCGATCGTGGTCGGGGTCGCCCTGTGGATCATGGGCGTCCCGCTGGCCCTCCCGCTCGCCGTGGTGGTGTTCGTGGCCGCCTTCGTCCCGCTGGTGGGCCTGCTGGCCGCGGGGGCGCTGGCCATCGTGGTGACGCTGGCCACCAAGGGCTGGGTGGACGCCGTGGTCCTGCTCGGGATCTTGATCATCGAGGACCAGCTGGAAGCTCACTTGCTCCAGCCCCAGGTGGTCGGGAAGATGATCCGGCTGCATCCGCTGGCGGTTATCCTGTCGCTCGCGGCCGGCGGTATCCTGGCCGGTATCCCCGGCGCGGGGGTCGCCGTCCCGGTCGTGGCCGTGATCACCCGCGCGCTGCCCGAGTTGCGCCGCAGCGATCCCGAAGATCTCAGCCCGGACGACCCATAAGATGGGCAGTGTCCAGATGTCGCGCTATCCTCACCCTGCGTGCAAACCCTAGTTCTGCCCCTATGCCCAGCCCAGTTTTTCCCCAGCCCAGCCTGGGTTTTTCCCAACCCACCCAAGTTTCCCCCAAACCCACCCAGGGAGTCTTCGTTGCTGGATTCCGAGCCCGACGTGTTGATCAAGCGGCTTGATCCGGGCGTCGCGCTGCCGTCGTACGCGCATCCCGGGGATGCGGGCGCGGACCTGGCGGCGGCCGAGGACGTCGAGCTGGCCCCGGGTGAGCGGGCACTGGTGCGAACCGGGCTGGCCATCGCACTGCCGGCCGGGTACGCCGCGTTCGTGCATCCCCGTTCGGGCCTGGCGGCGAAGTACGGGGTGACGCTGGTAAACGCACCCGGGACGGTCGACGCGGGCTATCGCGGCGAGATCAAGGTGACGCTGCTGAATACCGACCGGCATCAGCCGGTCAGCTTCAAGCGGGGCGACCGGATCGCGCAGCTGGTCATCCAGCGCGTCGAGCGGGCCACTTTTCACGAGGTAGAGGTGCTCCCGGGATCGATGCGGGGCGACGGCGGCTTCGGCTCGACCGGTGGCCACGGCGCGGAGCGCACCGAACTGGTGTCCTGAGAGCTATAAGAGGAGCAAACGGAGTGTTTCGTCGGCGTCGTTCAGCAGACGTTAGCCAGGACTGGCCCAGCGAACCCGACGGTCAGGACCTGGCCGATGACGAGTTCGATGAGGAAGCGGACGAGCGGGCGGGCAGCTCCTCCGTGAGAGGGGGGGTCGGCTCGGCGGGCCAATACGGCGGCCCCTGGGACGCCGGGGAGTCTTTCCCGCCGCGGGATCGGGTTGACCTGGGCAGCCTGCACGTGCCCATGGGCCCGGAGCACGAGATTCAGCTCGTCATGGCTGACCAGCACGGCGCGTGGGTGACCATCCGGCACGGCGAGAGCGAGATGCAGGTCCAGGCGTTCGCCGCGGCTCGCCGGAGCGCGCTTTGGGACGACGTCCGGGCCGAGATCGCCAAGGAGGTAGGTGAGGCGGGCGGGGACAGCCAGGAGGTCCAGGGATCGTTCGGCACCGAGCTCTTGGCCCGGGTGCCGGCCGAGCCTGGACAGCCCGCCTCCGGCCTGCGGCTGGTCCGGTTCGTCGGCGTCGACGGCCCGCGCTGGTTCCTGCGCGGTCTGTTCACCGGCCCGGCCGCCGACGGCGGAGAGCCCGCCGGGCTGCTCGAGGAGATCTTCAGGGACGTCGTGGTGGTACGCGGCGAGCACCCGGTGCCGCCGCGGGACATCCTGGAGCTGCGGCTGCCGCCGGAAGCTCAGAAGGCGTTCGAAGAGCAGGCCGCTGCCGCGGCCGAGGAGAACAAGTTCCGGGCCGACCTGAACCCCTTCGACCGCGGCCCGGAGTTCACCGAGACTCGTTAGCACTCAGCAAGCGCGCGAGCTCCTCCTCGACGTCCTCGCTGGTCACGAAGAACAGCTCGTCACCGGCCTGGAGCGGATCATCCGAATGCGGGACCAGGACCCGGCCCTCGCGCAAGATGGCCACCAGCGAGGTGTCCGCGGGCCAGGTGATGCCGCCGACGCGCTGGCCGACCAGCGGCGCCTCGGCCGGCATGGTCAGCTCGACCAGGCTGGCCTCGCTCTGCCCGAACGTCATCAGCCGCACCAGGTCACCGACGCTGACTGCCTCCTCGACCAGGGCTGAGAGCAGCCGCGGGGTGGAGACCGCGACGTCGACGCCCCACGATTCGTTGTACAGCCACTCGTTGCTCGGGTCATTCACCCGCGCCACCACCCGGGGCACCCCGTACTCGGTCTTGGCCAGCAGCGCTACGACCAGGTTCGCCTTGTCGTCACCGGTCGCCGCGATGGCCACGTTGCACCGGTACAGTTGCGCGTCGTCGAGGGAGCTGATCTCGCACGCGTCGGCGAGCAGCCACTCGGCCCGCGGCACGGCCTCGACCGCGATCGCCTTAGGGTCGTGGTCGATGAGCAGCACCTCGTGCCCGTTCTCCAGCAATTCGCTGGCGATGGAACGGCCGACCGCCCCGGCACCGGCTATGGCGACCCGCATTAGTGTCCCCCTCCTCGGGCCGCGAAGGCCGCGGCGATCCGGTCCATGTCGTCTTCCCTGGCCAGGACGTGGATCACGTCGCCTTCTTGCAAGACGGTTCCGCCGTCAGGCACGAACGCCTGGCCGAGCCGGTCGACGAACGCGATCCGGGTCAGCGCACTGGCCTCGACCGACTTGACCTGCTCGCCGATCCACTGCGGTGAGAAGGCGACCTCGGCCAGCACGATCTTTCCCGTGGGGTCCCGCCATAGCGCCTCGCTGCCTTCCGGGAGCAGCTTGCGGAGCATCTGGTCGGCGGTCCAGCGCACCGTGGCCACGGTGGGAATGCCCAGGCGTTCGTAGACCTCGGCCCGCCGCGGGTCGTAGATCCGGGCGGCGACCCGCTGGACGCCGAAGACCTCGCGGGCCACCCGGGCCGCGATGATGTTGGAGTTGTCGCCGCTGCTCACCGCCGCGAAGGCGTCCGCGTGCTCGGTGCCCGCCTGGGTGAGGACGGCCCGGTCGAAGCCGATGCCGGTGATCTTGTCGCCCTTGAAGGACGACCTGAGCCTGCGGAACGCTTCGGGATCCCGGTCGATGACCGCGATACTGTAGCCCCGGTCCTCGAGGATGTGGGCGAGCGTGGACCCGACCCGTCCGCAGCCCATGATCACGATGTGCACGGCCGTCCCTCCAGATGAGCGGCGTCCCCGATCGGGGGTGCCTCGCCAAAGGTATGCCCTCGGAAAGCGAGCTTACGACCCAATGAACTACCAGACCGGTCAGGTCGTGGAGCTGACGACCGTGGAAGTGGCGCACGGCGGATGGTGCGTCGCGCGGCCGGCCGACGGACCGGTCCTGTTCGTGCGCCATGCGCTGCCGGGCGAGCGGGTCCTGGCCCGCGTTACCGAGGTCACTTCCCGCCTCGCGCGAGCCGAGGCGATAGAGATCCTAGCCGCGTCACCCGACCGGGTCGTGCCGCCCTGCCCGCACGCGCGCCCCGGCGGCTGTGGCGGCTGTGACTGGCAGCATGCCACGTTGCCCGCCCAGCGCCTGCTCAAGGCCGCCGTCATCCGCCAGCAGCTCAGGCGGATGGCAGGCCTGGACCGCGAGATCACGGTGGAAGCCCTGCCGGGTGACCAGGACGCCGGCCAGGGCCCGGCGGCCGAAGATAGCCAGCGTCGCGGTGCGGGCCTGGGCTGGCGCACCCGAGTGCAGTTCGCGGTGCGAGAAGACGGCGTCGCTGGGCTGCGCGCCCACCGGTCGCACCGGGTCGTCGACGTGGGGGAGTGCCTGATTGCCCACCCGGCCATCACCGATCTAGGTCTTACCGGCCGGCGGTGGCCCGGGGAAGCCTCGGTCGAGGCCCTGGTGGCCGCCGGATCGGGCGAACGGGCCGTGATCATCTCGCCTGGCCGCAACGCGGGGGCCGCGACCGAACACGTCCCCGCGGATACGATCTTGCGCCGGGCCGGATCCCGAAACCACCGCCTGGCCCCGGTACGCGGCCGCGGCTACCTCAGCCAGCACGCGGCGGGCCGGGACTGGCGGGTCAGCGCGGGAGCGTTCTGGCAGGTGCACCCGGCCGCGGCGCAGACGCTGACCGACGCCGTCCTGGCCACCCTCGAGCCCCGGCCGGGTGACGTGGCGCTCGATCTGTACTGCGGCGTGGGCCTGTTCACCGGGGTCCTGGCCGAGGCGGTCGGCTCCGGCGGGACAGTCGTCGGCGTCGAGATCGACGACGGGGCGGTCCGCGACGCCCGGCACAACCTGCGGGAGTGGCCCTGGGCCCGGGTGCACAAGGGTGACGTGGCAGCGATACTGACCAGGGGCGGGCTCCCCGCCGCGCGGCTAGCGGTGGCCGATCCGCCCCGGTCCGGGCTGACCCGCGAGATTATCGATTACCTAAGCGCGGTCCAGAACGGGGTCGGCCGCTTCGCCTACGTGTCCTGCGACCCGGCCACCATGGCGCGTGACATCGGGCTGCTAGCCGCACGAGGCTGGTCGCTGGACGGCCTGCGCGCGTTCGACGCGTTTCCCATGACCCACCACGTCGAGTGCGTCGCGACCCTGACCGCGGGCGGGATCATCGATCAGCCAAGTGGGCCTGGATCTCGGCGGTGATGGCTTCGGGGGGCTGGTCGCCGTCCACTTCCAGCAGGATGCCCCGCTGCCGGTAGTAGTCGATGAGGGGGCTGGTGGTCTCGGTGAACACCTCAAGCCGGTGCTGGATGACGTCCGCGGTGTCGTCCGGGCGGGCCCGCGCCAGCAGTCGCTGCAGCAAGACCGGTTGGGGCACGTTCAGGTAGATGGCGGCGTCCAGGGTCAGGTCGAGCCGCCGGGCGACGTCGGCGGCCTGCACGGCCTGCGAGACGGTGCGGGGGAAGCCGTCCAGGATGTACCCGCCGCGGGCGGTGGCGGCGGCCACGGCCGGGATGAGCAGGTCGAAAACGATCTGGTCCGGGACCAGGTCGCCGCGCCGCTGGAAAGCGGCGACTTCCCGGCCGAGGGGCGTGCCGGTCCGGACCTCGGCCCGCAGCACCTCCCCGGAGGAGATGTGCTCGATGCCGTAGATCGAGGCCAGCGCCTTGCCCTGCGTCCCCTTGCCGGAGCCAGGCGAACCGACCAGCAGTAGCCTCAACATGCCTCCAGCTAGGCGGGCGTCTCGGTGCCGGTCGTTCCCTTAACGTAGTAGCCGAGCCCGGGGATGCGGACGAGCAGGCCCTCGTCCTCCAGCACGCGCAGGGCCTTGGCGCAGGTCTGCCGGGCGTGCCCGTACTGCTGGCTCAAGGTAGTGATGGACGGCGTCGGCATGCCGGGCGCGAGGGTTCCCTCGGCAATCCGCCGGCGCAACAGGGCGGCCAAGCGCACATAGGCCCTTGGGTCCGATTCGTCACTTATCGACACTCTCGTACCGTACTCGATTGGCAATATTGCCAATCGCAACGCTTCGACACTAGTCGAGATTAGACGAGGCGTCAATAGTGCGTTAACGTCTGAAATCACCAGGGCCGTGACGCGGCCCGTAAACCGCGCGGAGCCAGAATCCAGGGCAGGTCATGATCTTCTACTCGTGGACGGCGCTGAACGGTGCCGCCGGATCTTCAGTCGCCATGGGCGTCACCGACGACCGCGGCCGGGCCATGCTGGCGGGCGAAGAGTGCCTCGGCTCCGGCCGGGCTATCGTGGTCATCATCGAAGCGGTGCGGCCGGCCATGGCGCCGCGCACGCTGGCCCCGTGCTATGTGCGGACCGGGTTTGGCTGGGTGGGCCAGCGCACCGGCGCGGGCGAGGTGAGCTGGAACCGGTTCTTCAGGCCGGCCGATCCAGATGATCTGCAGGGCCCTGGCAGGATAGGAGCATGAAATTCCGGATCTTCACCGAGCCGCAGGAAGGTGCCGACTACCAGACGCTGCGTATCGTGGCGCTGGCCGCGGAGGAGCTCGGGTTCGACGCGTTCTTCAGGTCCGACCACTACCTGAAGACGGAGGACGTCTCCGGGCTGCCTGGCCCGACCGACGCGTGGGCGACGCTGGCCGCGCTGGCCGTCGAGACCAGCCGCATCAGGCTCGGGACGCTGCTGAGCGCGGCGACCTTCCGGCTGCCCGGCCCGCTCGCGATCACGGTGGCGCAGGTGGACCAGATGAGCGGCGGCCGGATCGAGTTCGGCCTCGGCGCCGGCTGGTTCGAGCCTGAGCACACGGCCTACGGCATCCCGTTCCCGCCGCTGGGGGAGCGCTTCGACATCTTGGAGGAGCAGCTCGCCGTCATCACCGGGTTGTGGGGGACGCCAGAGGGCGAGACGTTCTCCTTCGACGGAGCGCACTACCGGCTGACGGACTCACCTGCCCTGCCCAAGCCCGCTCAGCGACCCCGCCCGCCGGTGCTCGTCGGCGGGACAGGCGCCCGCCGGACACCCCGGCTGGCGGCCAGGTTCGCGGACGAGTTCAACGTGCCGTTCCGATCGCTGGCCGATTCAGCGGCCGTGTTCACGCACGTGCGCGAGGCCTGCGAGGCCGCCGGGCGCTATCCGGCGTCTATGACCTATTCGGTCGCCCAGACCGTGTGCTGCGGGAAGGACGAGGCGGAGTTCCGCCGGCGCGCGGCCGCGATCGGCAGCGAGCCCGCCGAGATCCGCGAACACGGCCTGGGCGGAACGCCGGGCGAGGTCGTGGCCAAGATCGCGGAGTTCGCCGAGATCGGAGCGGAGCGGATCTACCTGCAGGTGCTCGACCTCAGCGATCTTGATCACCTGGCCCTGATCGCGTCGGACGTGGTACCGCAGTTCTAGTCGATCCGCGATCCACTCGTCAGCCGAAGGCGTCCAGGACGGCCTTGCGGCCGACGGCGCTGCCCGCCAGGTAGCCGTAGGTGCCCTGGTCCCGCAGTTCGGTGGCCGCGTTGACCAGGGCGCCCAGCGCGGCGAATGCGAACGAGCCGCCGACCGAGATCCGGCTCGTGCCAGCGTAGGCCAGTTCGGGGACGGGAGGCGCGCCGCCGACGGCGAGCACGTTGACCGGCCGGTCAACCTCGCGGATCAGCTGGCGAATGTCGGAGATGTCGCGCAGGCCGGGAGCGTACAGGACGTCGGCGCCGGCCTCCTGGTAGGCCTGCAGCCGGGCGATCGTGTCGGCTAGGTCCGGTCGTCCGTGCAGGTAGTTTTCGGCGCGGCCGGTGAGTACGAAGGGAACCGGACCCGCGTGGGCGGCCTGCGCCGCCGCGGCGACTCGTTCGGCCGCGAACCGGAGGTCATAGATCGGGTCGTCCTCGCGCCCGGTGAAGTCCTCCACCGAGCCGCCCGCGAGCCCGACCTCGATGGCCAGCCGGATGGTCTCCGCAACGGCGGCCGGCTCGTCGGCGAAGGCGTTCTCCAGATCAGCCGAGACCGGCAGGTCGGTCGCCGCGACGATGACCGCGGCGTGAACCAGGGCCTCCTGCCTGCTCACTGAACCGTCGTTGCGGCCTAGCGAGGCGGCGAAGCCGGAACTCGTGGTGGCCAGCGCCTGGAATCCCAGGGCCGCGAGCAGCCTCGCCGAGCCAAGGTCCCATGGGTTCGGCAGCAGGAGGGGTTCGCCCGGCCGGTGCAGGGAAAGGAACTGGCGTGCCTTGTCCGCCTGAGTGGTCATGGCCCTAACGTATCGTCGGCGTGGCACGGGGGACCGCAGCGCCCGCGCGAAAGGCTCCGCAGGGCGTCCTGAAGGCAAGTTGTAATGGGCGGACCTACCCGAGCGGCTTGCGGGCCGCATACCGCGATGCGATCGTTGAGCGGTGCGCTCCGATACCGCCCCTCCCCGGAGGGTGCGGCTTGTCATTACCCTCTCGGTGGTCAGCGCCGTGATGGTCATGGCCGGCGGGATTCTCGTGGTGGCGAGCACGGTCACCCACCTGATCGGCCGGCGCCCCGGTAGTCCTGTCACCAGCCTGGGCGTGGCTCTGGGCGTGGCGGGCCTCGCGGTGGGCCTGGTCACCCTGCTGGTTTTCGCGTTCACCCGGACCGGGTCGCGCCGCCGCCCCGCCGGTCACCGGCACCGGGGGGCGGCGTACCAGGGATCGGGCCGGGCGCGGGGACGGGCACTGAACCCGACGAACGTGTATTCGCAAGGTGGCCTGATCGACATTCCCCGCGACGCGCGCACGCCAGCCTCCGCGCGCGGCGCGGCACGATCCCCCGGCTTCGACACTGCCCAGGGGACCATGCGGGCCCCGGGCCCCCAAGGTGCTCGGGAGACGTCCCGGCCGCCCGTAGCGACCGCCGCATCTCGTGGCACGCCGAACGCGCCGCCCGCGGCGGGACGCCCGGGGACCGCGCCACCGTGGCCCGGACACCAGGCCGGACCGCCCCCGCCCTCGGGTGCGGGCACCGGTTGGCGGCCGCCGGGCCCCACTGGCCGCGCGCCCCAGCCGCCCATGTCATCCACGGGCCGGATGAGGCCAGGCGAAGCGGTCCCGCCCCGCGACGCCTTCCCGCCCCGCGAGCCTCCGGCTGTCCCTACAGGCTTCCCGCCACGCGAGCCCTCCGCTGTCCGTCCAGGCTTCCCGGTCCGGGAGGGTCCGTCACCTCGCGAGGCCCCCTCGCCGCCGCCAGGTGGGCCGCCTCGACCAGGCGCGGCGCCCCGCCCAGCTGCGCCCCGCCCAGCTGCGCCCCGGCCCGGGAACCCCGCGCGTGACGCGGCCTCGCGCGGGGGGTGGCGGCCAGGGGACGGGACCGGACGGCCGTCATCCGCTCCCGGCTACGGTTCATCCGCCGGGCGGCGGCCAGCCCCTCCCGCCGCCGCGGGCCCCGGAACCCCGGGCGCCCCGGCAGGACCAGCACCAGGGCCAGGCCGGGCCGGTCCCGGCGTGCCCTTTGACGGCGGCTACGCCCAGGTCATCCGGCCCACGGACCGCCCGGTCCCGCCGACCGGCCGAGATCGCCCGGACGCCGGACGGTCCGCCGATCCGGCGCGCCCCGCGGACCGGAACGTGTACGTGTACCGGGACGTCAGCGAGCCGCAGCCGACGCCATCGCCGCGGCGACCGGCCGCTGACGACGCCGCCTACTGGTATGACCTGATGGCGGAGGATCCCGCTCCGCAGCATGAACAGGCCCGCGGCCCGTTCGAGCCGCTGCTGCCCTCCGGCGTGCCGCCCGGCGCGGCCGACACGCCCGGTCGGCCGTCGGCCACCGAGCGGGAGCAGGGGTCGCCGGATGCGGCCGGGGGAGACGGCACGCAGGCACCGGAGCAGGCGCGGGCGCACAAGCTGGAGCAGCTCAAGGATCTGTACCTGACCGCGGAAGCGATCGGCGAGCAGAACGTGGACAAGCACTTCGACCAGCTCCTGGCCCAGCAGCGCGAGCTGATCAGCGACTACTTCAGGAAGTCCGGAACGGCCCAGCCTGGCGTGGCCGGCCGCGGTGACAGCCAGGCCGCCGAAACCGATGCGGCCCACCCCGATCCGGGTGCCGTCGGCGGCCGGCCCAGTCCGCCGGAAGGCGCGGGCGTCCGCGCCGAGCCGCCGCATACATGGTGAACCCGGACGAGCGACCGCTGATCGTCGCGGTGCTCGGCCTGGGGGAGGCCGGTTCGTTGATCGCACATGACCTGCTGGCCGCGGGGGCGGTAGTGCGTGGCTACGACCCGGCGGTCGTCGCGGGCCCGGGGATCACCGACACCCGCAGCGAGGCGGAAGCAGCCCACGGCGCGGACCTGGTACTGAGCGTGAACAGCGCGAAGGCCGCGGTGGACGCCTTCCGGGCTGGGCAGTCCGGCTTGGGCTCCGGCGCCTTGTGGGCCGACCTTAATACCGCCTCGCCGGGCCTCAAACGGGAGCTTGCGCGCATCGCCGAAGCCGGCGGCCTGCCCTTCGCCGACGTTGCGATGATGGCGCCCGTCCCGGGGCGTGGCCTGCGCGTTCCCATGCTGGCCAGCGGGGACGGCGCCGGACGCTTCGCCGGTCTGCTCGCCCCACTGGGAGCTGGCATCGAGGTACTGGCCGGGCCGGCCGGGCTCGCGGCCACCAGGAAGCTGCTGCGCAGCGTGTTCTACAAGGGCATGGCCGCGGCCATCGTCGAGGCGCTGGATGCCGCCCGGGCCACCGGTGAGGAGCAGTGGCTACGCGAGCACATCGCCGCCGAACTGACCGGGGCTGACGCGCGCAGCGTGGAGCGGATCGTCGATGGCACCACGCGGCACGCCGCGCGCCGCGCCGCCGAGATGGCGGCGGCCGCGGACATGCTCACCGAACTCGGCGTACGGCCGGTGATGGCCGACGCCAGCCGAGCCCTGCACGAGCGCCTGTCAGGGACCGACGACCCGTAACGCCAGCGGTCCGAGCGCCTCGGCCAGCGGCTTGAGGGAATCGGGGTTTGGGTGGAGCGGGAGGCCAACGATGATGAGGTCGGCGCCCGCGTCGCGGTAGGCGGCCGCGGTCGCGACCAGGGGCTCCAGGTTCCCGTCGGGCTCGACGCGCACGTTGACCGAACAGGTGATCTCGTTCACGTCGCGCCCGATCGCGGCGCAGTGTCCGGTGAGTACCTCCTTCAGCTCGAGCCACTGCTCTGGAGTCTCGGCGATGGCGTTCCACTGCTGGGCCCAGCGGGCCACCGTGCGCAGCGTCCGCTTCTTGCCGCGCCCGCCGATCGTGATCGGCGGATGCGGCTGCTGCACCGCCTTCGGCTCGCACCTGGCCTCGGTGAGCTTGACGTACTGGCCGGCGAACGTGGTGGTGGTCTGGGTCAGCAGCCGGACGATGACCTCGACGCCCTCGTCGAACCGGTCGAACCGCTCCTTAAGCGGCGGCAGGTCGATTCCGTAGGCGTCGCACTCCATCTGGTTCCACCCGGCCCCAAGGCCCAGCTCCAGCCGACCGCCGGAGATGATGTCGACGGTCGCGGCCATGTTGGCCAGCACCGCCGGGTGGCGGTAGATCATGCCGGTCACCTGGCAGCCGATCCGGATCCGCCGGGTCGCCTCCGCCATCGCGGCCAGCATGGTCCAGGCCTCGAAGTTCGGCCCATCGTAGGGCGGGGACAGCGGGTAGAAGTGATCCCAGTTCCAGGCCGACTCGAACAGCGGTATCTCGTCGGCCGCGATCCATGCGTCGCGGATCTCTTCCCACGTCTGGTGTTCGGGTCGCGTCTTGATCGCGAAGCGCATTCGGTGACGTCCTCTCCGGGCCGCAGACTCATGGGTACCGCACAATCCTAGTGAGCGGCCAGATCGGGGACACAGCTGAGCGGCCGTGACCGTGTCAGTCGCCGTCTCGGCCGGTCTGACGGTGTTGCTGGTCAAGTAGCTTGATATCGAGATACTGTAGGCTGGACCGCGACCGGGACGAGCGAGGAGGCTCAGGGACGATGACCGCGAACAGCTTCGGCAGCCGGGCGGCACTTGACGTCGCAGGCAAGCAGTACGAGATCTATCGGCTGGACGCGGTGGACGGATCCGGCATCCTCCCTTACAGCCTGAAGATTCTGCTGGAGAACCTGCTCCGCAACGAGGACGGCGTCAACGTCACCGCGGACCACGTGACGGCGCTCGCCCGGTGGGATCCGGGCCAGGAGCCCGACACCGAGATCCAGTTCACCCCGGCCCGGGTCATCCTGCAGGACCTAACCGGCGTCCCGGCGGTGGTCGACCTGGCCGCGATGCGGGAGGCCATGCAGGCCCTGGGCGGTGACGCGACCAAGATCAACCCGCTCTGCCCAGCCGAGCTGGTCATCGACCACTCCGTGGTGGCGGACGTGTTCGGCAGCCCGGACGCGTTCACCAGGAACGTGGAGATCGAGTTCGACCGCAACCACGAGCGATTCCAGTTCCTGCGCTGGGGCCAGGACGCGTTCAGCCAGTTCAAGGTGGTGCCGCCCGGCACTGGCATCGTGCACCAGGTGAACATCGAGTACCTGGCCCGGGTCGTGATGAACCGCGACGGCATCGCCTACCCCGACACCTGCGTGGGTACCGACTCGCACACCACCATGCAGAACGGCCTCGGGATTCTCGGCTGGGGCGTNNGAGCTGCTGCGCAAGCACGGCGTGGTCGGCAAGTTCGTCGAGTTCTACGGCGAGGGCGTGGCCGCGGTTCCGGTCGCCAACCGCGCGACCATCGGCAACATGTCACCGGAATTCGGCTCCACCTGCGCGATCTTCCCGCTCGATGCGAACACGCTGGAGTACCTCAAGCTCACCGGCCGCCCGGACGAGCAGGTCGCGCTGGTCGAGGCGTACGCCAAGGAGCAGGGCCTCTGGCACGACCCGCAGGCGCAGAACCACGACGTCAGGTACTCCGAGGAGCTCAGCCTCGACCTATCCACCGTGGTCCCGTCGATCGCGGGGCCGAAGCGCCCGCAGGACCGGATCGCGCTCGCCGACGCCAAGACGGCCTTCCGTGATGTGCTGCCCAACTACGTAGACGAAGCCAGCCTGGACAACGGCCTGGACGGCACGTTCCCGGCCTCGGACCCGGTGGCCGCGGGCGACGGCACCAGGGCGTCGAATCCGGTCCAGGTCACGCTCGAAGACGGCACGCGGACCTCCGTCGACCACGGTTCGGTGGTGATCGCCGCCATTACCTCCTGCACGAACACCTCCAACCCCTCGGTCATGGTCGGCGCCGCGCTGCTGGCCAAGAACGCGGTCGATAAGGGCCTCAGCCGCAAGCCCTGGGTGAAGACCTCGCTGGCGCCGGGCTCCAAGGTCGTCATGGACTACTTCGAGCGAGCCGGCCTGGTGCCCTACCTGGACAAACTTGGCTTTAACCTGGTCGGCTACGGCTGCACGACATGCATCGGGAACTCCGGCCCGCTGCCGCCCGCGATCAGCGAGGCGGTGAACGAGGCCGACCTGGCCGTGGCGGCCGTGCTGTCAGGGAACCGGAACTTCGAGGGCCGGATCAACCCGGACGTGAAGCTGAACTACCTGGCCTCCCCGCCACTCGTGGTCGCCTACGCGCTGGCCGGCACGATGGACATCGATCTGAACCGCGAGCCGCTCGGCTCTGACGCCGAGGGCAAGCCGGTCTACCTGGCCGACATCTGGCCCTCGGCGCAGGAGATCGCCGACGTGGTCCAGACCGCGGTGGCGCAGGAGATGTTTACCCGTGACTACGCCGACGTGTTCAAGGGCGACGACAACTGGCGCGGGCTGCAGATCCCGCAGGGCGACACCTTCGACTGGGGCGAGAACTCGACCTACGTGCGCCGCCCGCCGTACTTCGACGGCATGCCGGCCGAGCCCGAGCCGGTGACCGACATCACCGGCGCCCGCGTCCTGGCCATGCTCGGCGACTCGGTGACGACCGACCACATCTCGCCGGCCGGCGCGATCAAGACCGACAGCCCGGCGGGCAAATACCTGACCGAGCACGGCGTGGAGCGGCGCGACTTCAACTCCTACGGCTCGCGGCGCGGCAACCACGAGGTGATGATCCGCGGCACGTTCGCCAACATCAGGTTGCGCAACCAGCTCGCGCCGGGCACCGAAGGCGGCGTCACGGTCAAGGACGGCGAGCAGATGCCGATCTACGACGCCTCCCGCCGCTACCTAGCGGAGGGCACCCCGCTGATCGTGCTCGGTGGTAAGGAGTACGGCTCGGGCTCGTCGCGCGACTGGGCGGCCAAGGGCACCCTGCTGCTCGGCGTACGCGCCGTCCTGGTCGAGTCCTTCGAGCGCATCCACCGGTCCAACCTGATCGGCATGGGTGTCCTGCCGCTGCAGTACCGCCCGGGGGACTCGGCCGCGTCGCTGGGCCTGACCGGGCGGGAAACGTTCGACATCCGCGGCATCGAGGAAATGAACTCAGGACATATGCCGAACGAGGTCGTGGTCTCCGCCGACGGCAAGGAATTCCGCGCTATCGTGCGGATCGACACCCCGGGCGAGGCGGACTACTACCGGCACGGCGGCATCATGCAGTACGTCCTGCGGTCCCTGCTCGCTGCCGGGTAACCGGCTGTAGCTCGGCGGCTGGTGGAACAGCAGGAGGATCCTGATGCGCACGGTGATCTATTCGATGAGCGTGTCGTTGGACGGCTTCATCGCCGGACCCGGCGGTGACATCGGCTGGACCGTGCCGGACCAGGAGCTGTTTCGGTTCCATGTCGAGCAGACGCGCGAGGTCAGCGCGCACCTGTGCGGCCGTGGACTGTACGAGGCGATGCTGGTCTGGGAGACCGCCGAGGCACCCCGCTTCGGCCCGGACGAGCTGGAGTTCGCCCGGATCTGGAAGGCCATCCCGAAGGTCGTGTTCTCCGCCACGCTCGAGCAGGTCCAGGGCAACGCCCGGCTGGCCACCGACGATGTCGCTGGCGAGGTGGCCAAGCTCAAGGAAGCACCGGGTGCGGGCGTGGTGGCAGTGGGCGGCGCGGGCCTCGCCGCCACATTGATCAAGCTGGACCTCATCGACGAGTACCGGCTGTTCGTCATCCCGGTCGTGGTGGGCGGCGGCACGTCGTACTTTCCAGCGCTGGACCGCACGATCGAGCTCGAGCTGCTCGAGACCCGGACGTTCGCTTCCCGGGTCCTCTACCTTCGCTACCTTCGCGGCCAGCGTGGCTGAACCGCTCATCGTCGCCAGGCTCCGGGCGGCGGGCTGCGTCTTCGCCGAGGACGAAGCCCAGCTGCTCATGGCCACGGCCCGGACCCCCGAGGAGCTCGACGCCATGGTGGAGCGGCGGGCGGTCGGCCTGCCTCTCGAGCAGGTCCTCGGCTGGGCCGAGTTCTGCGGACTGCGCATCGCCGTGGATCCCGGGGTGTTCGTCCCGCGCCGCCGCACCGAGTTCCTCGTCCAGCAGGCTGCGGCTCTGGCTCGGCCCGGGGCGATCGTCGTCGACCTGTGCTGCGGCGCGGGCGCGATCGGCGCCGCGCTCGCCGCGGCCGTAGAGGACGCCGAGGTGCACGCGGCGGACCTGGACCCGGCCGCCGTGCGCTGCGCCCGGCGAAACGTCCCCGGGCATGTCTACCAGGGCGATCTTTACCAGCCGCTGCCAGACCGGCTACGAGGTCAGGTCGGGATCGTGGCCGCCAACGTGCCCTATGTACCCACCGGCGAGATCGCGTTCCTCCCGCCGGAGGCCAGGACGCACGAGCCGCTGGTCGCGCTGGACGGCGGACCGGACGGGCTCGACGTGCTGCGCCGCGTGGCAGCCGGGGCGCCCGACTGGCTGGCCCCCGGCGGCCACCTGCTGATCGAGACCAGCGAGCGCCAGGCCCCGACCGCCGCGGCCGCCTTCGAGGCCGGCGGCCTGACCGCCTGGGTCGTTAGCTCATCCGACCTGAGCGCAACCGTCCTGATCGGAACGCCCACGCCGACCTAGACCCGCCGGCCCGTAACACCAGCCTCGACCGCACCAGAGCCTCCCAGCCATCACGCCCCAAACCCTCCGGATAACACGTGATCGTGGCACCGTAACGGGTAGAGCCATCACGCTGCCACAGCCACCTGGTCAGCTCAGGAGGCCGGCAGCGCCGATAGGGCGTGGCTTGGAGTGTGCGAGCGGGTCAGAAGCCGGGGAACAGCCCTCGGAGGTCGTCGAGGTCCACGCCGTCGGTCTCGACTACCGGGGTGTGGGAGGGGCCGAGGCGGCCGTAAACCAAACGAACGAACGCTTCGGCGGGCAGGCGCAACTCGGGCAGGCCGTCCTGGTGGTCCGATTCGGTCAAGTTGACCGCGTCGCCGGTCTCCAGGATGAAGTGCCGTTCGGGGTCGCTGGTCGATACCTGCAGCCGGCGCTGCTTCCCGTCCGGCTTAGCCGACCGAGCCGCGAGCTGGCCGACGGTGTCGATAAGCAGGCCGACGGCGTCCGGCGCGATTGTCGCCGACGGGTCAAGCGCGACCGCCACGTCCCAGGTGTGGATGGCGTGCTCGCTGACCCGCATCCTGGCCAATCCGGCCAGGTCCAGGTCCATCCCGAACAACGCCAGCCGCAGCTGCGCCTTCTGCTCAGGGTCGACATCTTCGAATTGCTCCACAGCCACCTGGTCGGCCTGCAGGCCCTCGGCGGCCTGGGCCTGCGGGTCCTTGGCGTTCCAGGTGTCCCAGATCGGGGCGAACGCCTCGCGTCCGGGCGGGTCCTGCCCGGTCAGTCCCGCCTCCAGGAACAGGCCGAAGATCTCGGCTTGGGACCCGAGATGGGAGAGCACCTGGGCGATCGACCACTCGCTGGCGTACGACGGCTGCTCTAGCTGGTCCAGGTCGAGCGGTCCGACCAGGGTCCGCAAGCGGTCATGGGAGTACCGCAGCGCGTCGATCCACGGGTCCGGGCTGGTTTCCATGATGCTTCTCCGTTGCTGGCTGGCGTAAAGGAGGAATCCTCGGGGAAGCTTACTCGCAGCGTGGCAGTGTCCGGAGGCTACCCTCCACATCGCTTACTATGAAAGGCATGTCCGTCCGCGACCAGCTCGAACCCGGCGTTGCCGGGGAGGCATGCGAGCACGCCGGACCCGCCGCCTGCGCGCAGGCGGAGCGGCGGCTGCGGGCCGATGCGGCCCGCAACCGGGCCGCCATTGTGGCGGTGGCCCGGGACGTGTTCGCCGAGCACGGGCTGGAAGCGCCGCTCGAGTTGATCGCCGCCCGGGCCGGGGTCGGCATCGCCACCTTGTACCGGCGCTTCCCGACCCGGGAGAAGCTGGTCGCTGCCGCGCTCGTGGAGAAGGTCGCCGAATACGCTGAGGCGGCCCGGCAGGCCTTGGCCGTCCCCGACCCGTGGGACGGCTTCGCCGGGTTCGTCGAGCGGATCTGCGAACTTCAAGCTGGTGACCGCGGCCTGTCCGACCTGCTGTCCATGACGCTCTCCGCGGACGAGCAGGTCGAAGAGCTCCGCCGGACAGCCAACGACCTGCTCATCACCGTGATCGACCGGGCCAAGGCCGCGGGCACGCTGCGCAAGGATTTCGTCGGCGAGGACCTCGTACTGCTACTGATCGCGACCGCGGCGGTCATGCACGTCACCCACGCCGACGCGCCCGAGGCCTGGCGGCGGTTCGTGGCCCTGGCCCTGGATGCCTTCTCCGCCCGCGGCTCGCCGGGGCTACCTAAGACGACGCTGCCGGAGCCGCCGTCGACGGCTCAGCTGACCCAGGCCATGATCCGGCTGGCCCGGGAGCGCGGCTGCGGCAAACGATCGTAACCCGGCGCTCGCGCCGGACAACCATGACACTGGAGGACCTCATGCGCAATGTCACACTGCTCGGTACCAGGCTCGTGGTCGGCAGTTATATGGCCGTTCACGGTGCACAGAAGCTGTTCGGCGCCTTCGGGGGCCCCGGCCTGGAGAAGGCCGGGGCCGGCTTCCACCGCATCGGCCTGAGGCCAGGCAAGCACATGGCCGCCGCGGCCGGGATCACGGAACTCGGTGGCGGTGTGCTCACCGCGGCGGGGATCGCCGACCCGGCCGGGCCGCTGGCCATCATGGGAGCGATGACCGTGGCCGCGACCACGCACCGCGCGAAGGGCCCGCTGGCCGCGCGGGGCGGGTTCGAGCTTCCGCTCACCAACCTCGCCGCGGCCGCCGCGCTGGCCGTGGTGGGACCCGGCAAGTTCCGTATCGGCCCCTCGCTGCCACGGCCGCTGGCCGTAGCGGCCACCGTGGGCGGTGGCCTGCTGGCGGCCGGCCTGGTCGCCAAGATGCTCACGGCGGCGCCCGCGGCTCCAGCGACCCCCGCCAGCCAGGCCGAATCCGCTGGGCAGGCCCAGTCCGCCGGGCAGGCCGAATCCGCTGGGCAGGCCAGCCCGCTAACCACGGCCCCGGCCGGGATCCCGGGTAACCCAAGGCCTGCTTGAGGGGGCCTTTATGTCCGCTTAGTGTTTGCTGCCTATAGTTGTAGGGCAGTTGTCATTCTGGTCAACGGGGGACCAGTTGAAGCAGAAAATGGACGTAGACCACGCAGGAACGGGTGGCGGAGTGGGCACGCTCGTCTCGGCCAGAACCCTGGCCATGCGCGAGCCCGGCACCGGGCTCCGGCCCTGGCTCGATCGCCGCCACCTGATCATCGCCTACACGCTGTTTCTCGCCTACGCGGCCATCGACGCGATCGGATCGGCTGGCGAGGACCGGATCTGGGCCATCTGGGCGGCCTGCGGCTACGCCGTGGCCCTGCTCGTGCTCTGGCGCTGGGGAAACCGGACCGCGGCAGCGCTGGCGTCGGTGGCCCTCGCCGTGATCGCCCCGCTGCTCTGGCTATCCGTCGCCTACCGGCTCGAAGACGGGATGATGGTCATCGAGCGGTCGGCGTCCCTGCTCCTGCACCACGGCTCGCCGTATATGACCGCAGATCAGGTCACCTCCTGGCTGTCCTACAACCCCTACCTGCCGGTCATGACCCTGTTCGGCCTCCCGGCTGCGGCCGGTGTCGGCGCCCTGGCCGGGAACGCCGGCGTGTGGCTCGCCCTGGTCACGGTAGCCGTGCTCGCGATCGCCTTCCGGGTCGCGATGCCGACGTCCCGCCGGGACGCCCTGCTCGCCACGGCGGTCGCCGTCGCCTCTCCGGTGGTAGGCCTCAACCTGGCCGTGATCACCACCGACCCGCCCGTGCTCGCGTTCATGCTGCTCGCGCTGGCCCTGAGTGCCGTTCCGGCGGGAGCGAAGGCCACCGCCGCGCGGACCGCGGGTGCGGGGATCGCCCTGGGCGTGGCCTGCGACCTCAAGTCCACCGCCTGGCTCGCGGTCCCGGTCATGGCCGCGATGTTCGCTGCCCGGGACGGAGCCCGGGCCGCGTACCGGTTCCTCGCCGCGCTGGTGGTCACCGGCCTCGCTCTCGTCGCGCTCCTGGCGCCCGCCGTGCTGTTCAAGCGGGGCGCGGCCACCGCCCTGGTCCAGAACAGCGTGCTATTCCCGCTCGGCCTGACCCGCCACAAAACCCCGGCCGAGAGCCTGCTGCCCGGGCACCTGCTCGCCTCGATGGGGACCGCCGGGCACGTGGTCTCGGTCGGGCTGCTGCTCGCGGCCGGCCTGGCCGTCGCGGTCTCGCTGGTCATCCGGCCGCCGCGCAACGTACCAGCGGCGATCTGGCGACTGACCATCGGCCTGACGCTGATGTTCCTGCTCGGTCCGAACGTCCGCTTCGGCTACTTCATCTACCCGTTCGGCCTGATCGGCTGGCTGGCCTTGACCCAGGTGACCGAGCTGAACCCGTCCGCGGTACCCCGCCCAAGGGGATGGAACCGCGCTTCTGGCACGCTCGACCCGTAGCGGATCCCGAAGGAGGAGCGCATGCGCGTCATTCAGATCGAGCAGCGGGGCGGGCCAGAGGTGCTGATCCTGGCCGAGCATCCGGCTCCGCAGCCCGGGCCAGGCCAGATTGTGGCCGAGATCGCCGCGGCCGGAGTGAACTACATGGACATTTACCAGCGGGAGGGCGTGGGCGGTTACCGTCCCCCGCTGCCGTTCGTCACCGGCGGAGAGGGCGCCGGGACCATCATCGCCATCGGAGCGGACGTCACCGGGCTGGCCGTCGGCGACCGAGTGGCGTGGGCGGGCCCGGGCAGCTACGCCGAACAGGTCGTGCTGCCCGCCGACCGCGTGGTCCCGGTGCCGGACGGGATCAGTACCGAGCTTGCCGCGGCCGCGCTATTGCAGGGCATGACCGCGCACTACCTGGTCACCAGCACGTATCCAGTGCGGGCCGGGGACGTGACCGTGGTGCATGCGGCGGCCGGCGGGGTCGGGCTGCTGCTCACCCAGATGATCAAGCGGAGCGGCGGCATCGTGGTCGCCACCTGCTCGGGCGGGCAGGACGGGGAGAAGACCGGCCTCGCGCGTTCGGCGGGCGCGGACCACGTCTCCGGCTACGACGGGTGCCGCGCTCTCGTCGATGAGGTCACCGATGGCGTCGGTGCGCACGTGGTGTACGACGGCGTCGGCCTGGCCACCTTCGACGACAGCCTGGCGTCGCTGCGGCCGCGCGGAATGCTAGTGGTATACGGAGCCGCCAGCGGGCAGGTGCCCCCCTTCGACATCCAGCGGCTCAACAGCGGGGGGTCGCTGTTCGTCACCCGGCCCACCCTCGCGCACTACATCGCCAATACCGAGGAACTGCGGTGGCGGGCCCGTGAGGTCTTCGACTCGATCGAGCGCGGAGAGCTCGACGTGCGGATCGGCGGCCGTTACCCGCTGGCCGACGCCGCCCGGGCCCAGCAGGACCTGGCCGCCCGGCGGACCATGGGCAAGCTGCTGCTCATCCCGTAGGGCTCGGGAAAAGTAGGGTGGGACAGTGCAGTGGGGTGATCGGGCGCGCGCACGATGGTTCGTTCGGTTAAAGGACTATTTTCACTTTCAGATAGCTTTACTTGCTGATGGCCGAACATCCCGCCGCCGGCCCACGCCGGTCCTACCAGACCACGCTGCTCGTCGTCGCCGTGACGGCGGCCGGGTTTAACCTGCGTGCCGCGATCACCAGCCTCCCTCCGCTGTTCCCGGATTTGCAGGCGCGGCTGCACCTCTCGTCGGCCGTCCTGTCGCTGCTGGCCGCTACACCGGTGATCTTCTTCGGCGCCGCGGCTGCCTTCGCGGCCTGGCTGAACCGGCGGTTCGGCGAGGAAGTCGTCCTGCTGGCCGCCCTGGGGGTCCTCACTACGGGGCTGCTGCTGCGCGGCGCAGACCCCGCCATCATGCTGTTCCCGGGCACGGCGCTGGCTGCGGGCGCCATCGCCATCTTGAACGTACTGCTGTCCAGCATGATCAAGCGGCGCTCACCGGAACGGGCCGGGTTTCTGATCGGCATCTACCTGACCGCCCTGTGCGTGGGCGCCATCATCGCCTCGGTGCTCAGCGTGCCGCTCTACCATGCGTCGAGCGGTTCGGTGCGGCTCGCGCTCGGGCTGTGGGCGGCGCCGGCCGCGCTGGCCACGCTGTTGTGGCTACCCCAGCTCAGGTACCGCGCGGCCGGTGCAGGACGCGCGGTGCCCATCTCCGGGCCGACGCCCGCGCCGGCCCGGGTCAAGGTGTATAAGCACGCGCTCGCCTGGCAGGTCATGGCGTTCATGGGACTCCAGAGCCTGATCTACTACGCGGCCCTGTCCTGGCTGCCGACCATCTTCCAGGACCGGGGCACGTCCGCGGTCACGGCCGGTAACCTGCTGGCCCTGATGGGTGTCGGTAACCTGGCCGCCGCGCTAGTCGTGCCCATGCTGGCGCACCGCGCGCCCGACCAGCGCGCCCTGGTGGTGCCAAGCATGACCGCGATGGGCGTTGGCCTGGCCGGATCGCTCTGGGCCCCGGTGGGCGGGGCCTGGCTCTGGGTCCTGGTCCTCGGCCTCGGTCAGGGGGCCTGCCTCGCGCTGGCCATCTTCTTCATGATGGCGCGGGCCCCGGATCCGGGCGCGGCGGCCTCGCTGTCTGCCTTTGCCCAGTCCGCCGGGTACCTGGTGGCCAGCGCCGGGCCGCTGGAGCTCGGCCTCCTGCACACGGCCACCGGCAGCTGGAATATCCCGCTGACGCTGCTGCTCGTGCTGTGCGGCTGCGGGCTCGTGGTCGGCATCTTCGCCGCCCGGCCGCTCGTCCTCACGCTGCGGGGGAACCAACCGAGCCCGACGCGCGTGTCGGAGACCGGGCCCGCGTCGCGAGCTATCTGAACACCGCGGCCGTAGACTCGGCTCATTCGTTGACCGCCAGGCCCGCACAGCAGACGAGGAGCAATCGACGTGACCCTGCTGGAGTGCATAAACGGCCCTGAGGACCTGAAACAGCTGAGCCAGGATCAGCTCACCAGGCTGGCCGGGGAGATCCGCGATCTTCTCATCGAGACCACCACAAAGACAGGCGGCCATCTCGGGCCGAACCTGGGCGTGGTCGAGCTCACCATCGCCATCCATCGCGTCTTCGACTCGCCCAAGGACCGGATCATCTTCGATACCGGCCACCAGTCGTACGTGCACAAACTGCTCACCGGCCGGGTCGCTCAGTTCGGCACGCTGAAGCAATATGGCGGCCTGACCGGCTACCCATGCCAGGCGGAGTCCGTGCACGACGTGGTCGAGAACTCGCACGCCTCCACCAGCCTGTCCTACGCCGACGGCCTGGCCAAGGCCTACAAGCTGCG